>CAZDUI010000040.1:0-37531 GCA_964508605.1 uncultured Weeksellaceae bacterium
TTGGTAGTGGACGGAGAGATTACCGAGAGCAAGAAAATGGTGAAGATGGATTGATGGAGGTTTACAAAATATATAAACACGAAAAAGCCCGGCAAGCCGGGCTTTCTGTTATATCCGCAGCAGATAAAACTTCATTTCATATATTTGTAGCAACACTGCACGCATTATGTTAAAACCATCTTTCATCATTTTTTTACTTCTTCATGCTGTTTGTAACGGTCATTTGCCCGCTCAGAACCTTAGCATTGAAGAAATTGATCCTGAAACTATTGATGACGGTCCCGGACTTGTTAGAATCCGTAATTTTTACTTTGGCATAACAGCAGGTAGTTTGTTCGCCAATAAGCACACCACACGCAGATACGACGGAAGTGACATTGAATACGACAATGTGTACGATTTTAGCTTTCAAACCTATATCAACCAACAGGTTATTTATAAACAAATATTTAACGACTTAGGTCAGCGCGATTTTTCCATAGGAGAATATCCTGAAAACATGCGCTACAAACCATCGGTAACCTTGGGTTTAAGTACCGGATATTATTTTTCTGAAGCCACTGCAGCATTTATCGAAGTGAATGTTAGCCGCCTTAAAATAATAGATGCACTGACGCTAAATGTGGTTGATGCAGGTTCAACACTTAGCGAACCGATAATTGAAATAGCAGCTATTACCGGCAAAGAAGACCGAATGGATATCATAGGCGGTTTACATAGCGACTTTACTTATGGCGAGCGTTTGATGTTTTATGGCGAAGTCGGAGGAATATTGAACTCAACACGGGCCAGATATAACGACGTGGTGGTGAAAGGCCGTACGTATGTTCTTACGTCTTACAACAAAAACAACAGCAGTGCTTATCCCGGAGCTGATTGGGGCGGGCTGGGATATGGTTTTATGTTCGGTTTGGGCGTTAGATATAAATTTAACAAAGAAGCAAGTTTTGATTTGGGAGCCAGCATGTATTTGCAAAAAATTAATCTGGGACCTGAGGCACTGCAAAAACTAAAGCCACAATTCCTGTTTTACATTCGCGGGCTGTGGCTATGAAAATATTACTGGTAGATAATTACGATTCTTTTACATGGAACCTGCATCACTATCTGGACGAAGCCGGAGCCAAGGTAACCGTAATAAGAAACAATCATGAAATTTCAGATATTTCCGATTTTCAGGCTGCCGTTTTGTCCCCGGGTCCCGGTCTTCCTGAAACTGCAGGAACATTGATGCAAACCACTACCAACTTGATTGAAAACCACATTCCGGTATTGGGTGTATGCCTGGGTATGCAGGCTATTGCGCAATTTTTCAATGCTTCGTTGTACAACCTGTCGCAACCTGTTCACGGACGGCCATCACTTTGTACCCTTACGGTTGCTCAGGATCCGCTTTTTCAAGGTATTCCCAAAGAATTTCAGGCAGGTCGATACCACAGCTGGGCAGTGCACGAGCCTCTACCCGACCCATTGCTGCCATTGGCCCGCACCCACGATGGAATACTTATGGCCATGAAACACGACACCCTGCCTGTACACGCAGTTCAGTTTCATCCTGAAAGTATCTTGACACCACACGGCAAACAACTCCTTAAGAACTGGATGAACATCATCAGCAATCAACTGCAAATTAATGTAAATACGATAATGTCTCAGCCTGTATTATCGAAAAATCAATGATTGTCGTTGCACAATGAACAGAATTCCTGACGAATATTACCATACCCTTGGAATTCCACCCGGAGCAGATATTTCGGTTGTAAAAAAAGCATTCCGCAGTCTGGCCATGAAATACCATCCCGACAAAAACCCCGGGAAGGAAGCAGCCGAAAAATTTATTAAAATTAACGAAGCCTACGAAATCATAATAGGTGAAAGAAAGCCTCCCTTAAGACGCATCATTAAAAAAGCCAATCCATTTTCTCATCATAAGCCATCATCGGGGGCAACAACCAATAAAAGTACAACTCAGTCGGGTAAGGATAGAGCATCGTCCGAACGGCAAAACCGCAGACCATCGGCACATGAAAACGCACGCAAAAAGGCAGAAATAGAAGAAAAAGCGTATCAGATGTTCAAAGAAAATTTTCGTGCTTACCGGAAGTCTGTTGTTTTTAAATTCATTGCCCTTGTAATACTCTTTTGGTTTGGTATGGGAATAACTATGTTTATTGACTCGCGATTACCGGGAACACCTGTTGCTTCAAATTATAACGGAATAGATTATTTCAACAGTGAATTATCAATAAAATTGAACGAGCACATCTTGTATCTAAGCGACAAGGACCAACTCCATTTAATTCAACAGGGAACACTCTACATTGATGAATCTCCAATTTTTAAACAACCCCGTGGATTTTTCACCGACAATGACTTATCGGCTGACGGATACATTAATAACACAAACTATCCGCATCACATTATGATTTACTGGATGTTATCAGTTTTTATTGTATTGAACAGGCGACCGTTTCCGGCATTTAAATTAATCTATACCCTCATTTCAGTTGTATTTACAGTTAGTGGGATTTATTATTTTTTGAATTACCTGTAATTTGTTTGAATCAGCAATTCATGTAAGGCACCTTCCTTTAGGGCATATCCGCTCATAACCAACCGTGCCGGACAACACAAATTCATTACAAAACGGGTTAGTAAACTACCGGCAACTATCATATCCTTACGCACCGGCTTTATTGAACTGTTCCTGCCTCTTTCATCAGAATCTGATTGAATAAGCCATTGATGTTGTCTTAAAAACTGATGCGGTGTGAACTCAAACAAACAATTGCGCTCTTCCGAGAAGTCCACGCCTTCTTCATTTGCTATCATAGTAGCAAAAGTCTCGAACGAGCCGCTGGACCCTACTAAAACGCTGCATGAATTATGCGATAAGGCCTGTTCAAGACCTTGTAGTTCATTTTCGAAATGGCGCTCCATACTTTGTATGTCCTGTTCCGAAAAAGGGTCATCAGGCGTAAAGAGCCCCATCAAACGGCTTACTCCCAAATCAGTACTTTGCTTCCAAAGTATTTCATCTCCGTTACCTACAATAAACTCAGTACTTCCTCCACCAATATCCATAGCAAGAAACTTGTTTTTCTCGGTATACGCCTGTCTGATTCCCTTAAAAATTAACTCTGCCTCACGGTTACCGTCAATAACCTCTATCTCAATACCGGTTTCTTCAAAAACGACCTTCACAAAGTCGCAACCGTTCAATGAACTTCGCACAGCCGAAGTAGCGTATGCCACTACCTTCTCCACACCGAACTCCTGAACGGTTGCAGCGTGCTGCTGCATAGCCTTTATTCCTCTTTGAAAGGCATGATAGGCTATGAACCCTTTCTCTAGCCCGCCAAGACCTAAACGCACAGGTAATCTAGACGAATGAATAAAACGAAGTTCCCTTTTATTCAATTCTCCTATTAAAACATTGAATGTGTTTGTTCCTAAATCAATCACGGCTGCCTTCATGTGGTGAAATTACAACATTTTCTTTTGCCACAGGTAACAAAAAAGCCCCTGAATCAGGGGCTTTTCACATAGATTAAATTTATTAGTGCGTAGCTAAATATTCTGCTACACCCTGGAAAGAAGCCTTCATTCCGTCGGCACCTTTATGCCAATCTGCCGGACATACTTCACCATTCTCTTCAAAAAACTGCAATGCATCTACCATACGCAACGCCTCATCTACACTTCTGCCCAAAGGAAAGAAATTTACTACCTGATGCATTACCATACCCGTTTTGTCTATCAAGAACAGGCCGCGATAAGCTATCATAGGACCGGTTGAGGTTAAATGTCCGTTTTCATCGTATTCATATTCACCTGCCAGCACGCCAAACTTGTCGCTTATGCTTTTATTGGTATCGGCCACAACAGGATATTTAACACCCTGAATGCCGCCCTTGTCTTTAGGCATCTGCAACCATGCCCAATGGCTCTCTTCAGTATCGGTAGAACATGCCACTACAGCAACGTTCCTGCTTTCAAATTCTGCAAGTTTGCTTTGAAAAGCATGCAATTCAGTAGGGCAAACAAACGTGAAGTCTTTTGGGTAAAAGAAAAACAACACATGCTTATTTCCCAAATACTGGTCTAAACTGAAATCCTTCACAATTTCAAATCCATTAAGCACTGCAGCTGCTTTAAAAGAAGGCGCTTTTTTTCCAACTAATACACTCATGTTTTTAGGTTTTAATAATTATTTATTTCTAATTCTACAAATATAGCTCTCACTCTACATCAACAACAATCAACCGCAACAAATGTTTATAAAAACATTTTAATTCGTGTAACAATGAATTTTGCGAGTATTTTAAAATCACAGAATTCAAGCTACATTCCATTTCACAAAGGCATTAGCAGGTAAATTCCCGGACGAATCAGTGACAAAATGTCATTTTTTACGGCATGGCACAGCTCTTGACTACGGTCGCAAAAAATATTGAACGCTATGAGTACGAAAAACGGAACCATTCATGTTGAAACAGAGAACATTTTTCCCATCATTAAAAAATTCCTCTATTCAGACCACGAAATATTCCTGAGGGAATTGGTAAGTAACGCAGTGGATGCATCACAAAAATTAATGGCTTTATCCTCTTTGGGCGAATTTAACGGAGATGCCGGCGACCTGAAGGTGGAGGTTATTACTGACAAAGAGGCAGGAACCATTACCATCCGCGATTACGGAATCGGCATGACCGAAGAGGAAATTGACCGGTACATTAATCAGATAGCTTTTAGCGGAGCACAGGAATTTGTTGAAAAATACAAGGATAAAGCCACAGGTATTATCGGACACTTCGGTCTGGGCTTTTATTCGGCTTTTATGGTGGCAAAACATGTGGAAATTATTACCCTAAGTTACAAAGAAGCTTCTGCTGCCGTGAAATGGTCGTGCGACGGAAGTCCTAATTACACTATTGAAGCTGGTGAAAAAACTGAAAGAGGAACAGATATAGTGCTTCATATTGCCGAAGACAGTTTAGAGTTTCTTGAAGATTCAAGAATCAAAGACATCTTAAACAAATACTGTAAGTTCCTACCGGTACCTGTATTTTTTGGCACAAAAACAGAATGGATTGATAGCCCCACAGGTGAAATGGATGAAGAAGGAGAAGTAAAACAGGAAACCATTCAGGTTCCAAATCAAATTAATAACACGCGTCCGTTATGGACTAAAGCACCCGCGGGTTTAAGCCAGGAAGAATATACCGCTTTCTATCGGGAATTGTATCCGTATGCCGAAGAACCTCTGTTTCACATTCATTTAAATGTTGATTACCCTTTTAATCTTACCGGAATTTTGTATTTCCCCAGACTCAGAAATCAGATTGAAGTACAGAAAAATAAAATTCAGCTTTACAGCCGGCAAGTATTTATTACTGAAAATGTGGAGGGAATCGTGCCTGATTTCCTAACGCTGCTACACGGTGTACTTGACTCTCCGGACATTCCTTTAAACGTAAGCCGCTCTTACCTGCAAAGCGATGCCAACGTAAAGAAAATAAGCAACCATATTATGAAAAAGGTTGCCGACAAACTGGAAGAAATGCACAAAAACGATCCTGAGGATTTTAAAACCAAATGGGACGACATTAAAGTGTTCATAGAATACGGTATGCTAACCGAAGATAAATTCTACGAGCGCGCAGAGAAATTTGCATTGTTTAAAAATCTGAACAACGAATATTCTACGCTTGAAGAATATCGTAAAAAGATAGAACCCAATCAAAAAGACAAGAACGACAATTTGGTGGTACTATATTCATCAGACACACTGCAGCAACATGCTTATCTTGAAGCTGTAAAGCAACGAAATTATGACGTTGTTATTCTTGACAGCCCGCTGACACCACATTTTGTGGGAAAACTGGAGCAGAAAAACACTAAACTTAACTTTAAGCGCGTTGATGCTGACACCATTGATAAGCTCATTGAAAAAGACGAACAAATTCCTTCAAAATTAAATAAGGAGCAGGAAGACGCATTATTGCCCTTATTTAAAGAAGCAGCAGGTGAAGAAAAGTATATGGTAAAACTGGAAAGTTTGCATGAAACCGACGCACCGGTAATTATTACACAGACGGAATTTATGCGTCGAATGCAGGAACAGCAGCGTGTAGGAGGCGGTGGAGGGATGATGGGAGCATTCCCTGAATTTTACAATATCGCAGTAAACGGAAACCATCCCATTATTCAGTCTATTCTTGAGGCAAAAACCGATGCCCGAAAGAAAAAACTGGCCAAACAACTGGTTGACCTTGGAAAGCTATCGCGGGGTTTACTGCAAGGAGAAGAACTTACAGGATTCATAAACAGAAGTGTAGACTTAATTAAATAATCGAACCTAATCAAACCTTCAAGGGAGCAAATGCTCCCTTTTTTAATTCTCCGGCAACCTGAGGCACTATTATTGCGTTATCTCAATAAAAAATTAGCTATGAAAATATTCGCTTTCCTCCTTTTATTGTCAATAACAAATACTCAAAATATAAATGCAGGTGTCCCTGAGGGCGAGCTAAAGTGGTATACCAATGCTAATGAAGCACAAGCCGCCTCAGCATCCACCGGTAAACCAATTTTTGCATTTTTTACAGGAAGCGACTGGTGTGGATGGTGCAAAAAATTACAAAGAGAGGTATTTGCAAAACAAGCTTTTATAGATTGGGCGAATAAAAACGTCATTTTACTCGAACTTGATTTTCCCAGATCAAAACAACTATCTCCTGAACTACAACAGCAAAATCAAAGTTTACAACAAGCTTTTCAGGTAAAAGGATACCCAACCATCTGGATTTTCACCGCCAAATTTGAAACTGAAAAAAACAATTTGAATATTTCTCCATTGGGTTCACTGGGCTATCCGTCGGGGGCTACTCCAGGTCAGGAGGAGGTGCTTTTTATAAAAAATGCAAATGCAGTGTTGGCTAACAAACCCAAATAACTACATTTTTTATAGGTTTTCAAAAAGTTAAAACCTTTTTATGGTCTCTAATGACTTCCCGCTCATAGAAGTTTAACCTGATATTTTTCAGCCATTTTCGAAAGTTGCGCGTTTGTAACACCATGAACATTTGACCGGTTGTGATACTTCTCTACCGATGCAACATGCACTCTGTATCCATATCTCCCGGCAATTTCCAAATAAGGTTCCAATTCAGCTACAGGAGTAAAAGTATAGTGAAGAAATATCATGTTCTCTAAATTCTTCATGGCATCTTCTACCCTGTTATACATATACTTATATGCCAAATGATTTTCCAGGTAATTGAATCTGTACTCACCGGATTCACCATCAGTAAAATAATCATCAACACTATAACAAACCGCATGACACTGCTGCGATAATAATCTTGCCAATGTGGTTTTCCCACTTCCGGGTAGCCCCCTGAAAATAATGAGCTCTTTCGTTTGATCCATTGGTATGTAAATTCAAAGAAACAAAAAAGACATACAGGCATCCATTAAGGGTTATTCATCTATCCATACCCTCCTGTTTATAAAATCAAAACAAACTAAAATTATATCGTTTTCCAATCATTTATATTCGTAACAAAACCTGCTTGAATTCTATCAATTCAAAACCATGAAAAAAGGTGTTAAAATACCCCGAAAATTTAAAAACAAGTATGTTCTTGTTAGCTTGCTGTTTATTATTCAGCTTACCTTTTTTGAATCGGTAGATTTAATAACCTTATACAAGCAGAAGAAAAGACAAGCCGAATTAAGGAAAGAAGTTCAGCAAATGAAGGAAAAAACTGAAACCATGCGCGATCGGTATAACGCGTTACACGACCCTTTGGAAAGAGAACGATTTGCCCGAGAAGTTCATAATTTTAAGCGCGATAACGAAGTGATTTTTGTTCTGAGCAACAAATAATATTAAAGGAAATTTAAATTTCCTTTTTCCAGATTCTAAGTGCATCATTTCATAGAACCGGAAATACGCGAAAAAACAAGAAGTGAATCTGAAAAAATCCTAACGAGCCCTTAAAACTGTTTTTGGATTTCTCTTCAATACAGAATCAAACTGACAATCTTTGTATCTACAGCCACTTTTTCCAGAGCAATTCCGGGTCCAAGATTGGTGCGGTCAATAACAAAGCCAACGTGTTTCAGTTCATTACAATACATAATCAGCCTTCCGCTGTCGTCTGACAGATTCAAGCCGGTATGTCTATCAAACAAATCTTTTACGCTGGAGCCGGCAAAAATACCTGTTGAAGTGCTAAAATTCGGGTCCACAATAAAAACCTCAGCAATAACACATGAATTTTCGTCGCAGGTAGGAACCACTTCTAACGATGGCAATGTGTTCTTACCCAAATATACCTGATAAGACCGCGCACCATAATTTCCTTGTGACTCTTTTACTGACTCGCTACCATAAACTTTTGACAATTCATCAATTGAAGCCCCGACTGTAAGTTTTCCCAACGTCCCGTCGTTTACAGAATAATCTACTCCTTCGGTTACAACAAAAGTATCGGCAGTTTTTTCTGCTTCCGTTTCAGATTCCTGTTGCGGTTTTTCGACTTTTTCTGTTTCGGCGCTTTCCTTTTCAGAACTCGACTCACAACCAAACATACTGAAAGACAAGAAAATAATTAAGAAAGTATATCTACGCATGGTACAAATATATAAAATCTGTTAACCGTGCAATAATGCCAGTAATTCTTCGCGGATGGCAACGCCTTTATCGGTGTTATACATTTTTTGTATTTCGATTTTGCCGTTTTCATCGAATTTTCCATTTACTGCTTTATAATCTGCAACAAATTTTTGCATATATTCAGGTCTTGGCCCCCAGGTAAAAACATCATTTCCATTTCCGTCAACTGCAATCAGTTTTGGAACCGCTTTGCCTCCGTTGGTTAAATAATTTTCAATCACTTCAGGAAACTCATCACGATAAAAAACACTTAACGCAATACCCAAACCATCAGCAATTCTGGCAATAACGGGCATCACCTGTGCAGAATCTCCACACCAGTATTCACTGATTGCGTACCATCGCATGCCAGCAGGAATTTTAACTTCTGACACATTTATAAAATCTTCCCCGGCAACAAACTTTTCGGCACGCGAACTTCGGCTCCAGTTGAGTTTTGTGTAATTTATCAATTCCTCACTTTGAACAGGACCTGAAGTTTTACCGTCAGATACTGCCTGTTCAAAGCCCTGCTTATACTGTGCATAGGGCACTGCCTTACTCATAAATTCTGTTTTCATATTGCTTTAACTTCTATTCGTACTACTGTATTCCATGCATCCTCTGCTGCCGGTTTTCCCATTACTCCGTAATGCGCAGTATGCAATTTTATCCGACCAATAAACTTTTTCAACTTCTCGTCATACACAAAAGGCATCAGAACATTTCTGGTTACATCTTTAATGGTTAGTGTTCCCTCTGCTAAAAAACCCGACTCAGTTTTAATTATGGACTTGCTTTCAAATAAAATTTCAGGAAATTTTTTCTGATGAAAAAATTCATCTGTCATTAAATGACTGTCACGCTCACTATCATCCGTGCGCAGGGTTTTCAATGGTATGCTGGCTGTAAGCTTGCCCGTTGAAGCATTGTCCAGATCGAGCATTACAGTAGCCTTAAGCCCCTTCAACTTACCTTGTACCTTATCATCTACCTTTGTAAATGTAATGGAAGATTCCTGCTCAGCAATCTTCCAAATCTTTTGAGAAAAAGCGCCCGAAAAGGAAAGGAAGATGCCTGTTAATATAAAAATTCGTGTCATAACAAATGTTGCTTACATTCCAAGACACAAAGATGAAGATTTTGTTCAATACAATTTTAACAACTGCACGGCTGTGTAGCCTTTGTTACCAAGCACCAATACGCTATAAACATCAGTAACACACTCGAAACCCACAGGATACATATCAGAATCTGCTGTTCCCGGTTTTTCGGCCACAGACACTTCGCTCTTGCCGGCCGAGAAGTTTTGCAGTTTTGATTCTAACGGAGCCAGGCTTTTGTCGGCATTGCCATATAAAAATCCAAAGTTCTCGGAAGTATTAAAAGGCGTCAGAGTTGAATATGAGTAATACTTATCAGACATTGCATTATCTTTTTGAACGCCCCACCATCGGGTAATATTTCCGTTATTGTCAAAATGAAAAGCAACCACAGGACCTGTAAAGAACTTTTCTTCAGTTCCCTGTTTTGTCTTTTTTACTTCACTGGTTTGCCTTTCAAGTAAGCAAATCATTCCATTTTGGTGCGCAAAATTTCCCTGAATGTAAAAGTTTGTCAACCCTTTATTTTTATATGTATTCTCATATTTAACAGCTGTAAATATTTCTTCCGGCAAACGATCCGTTGTGCTTACCTGAGGTAGCAATGCTTCATTATACCTGTAGAAAAAATATCCTTCGTATAAATCAAATGCTATTAAGCTATAAAATCCGGTAACAACCGGCTGGCCTGCTTTATTGAATTGAAAGGACGCTTCTGAAATTTTGTATCCCGGCACATTCAGCTTTGTCTTTACAGGCATTTTTAACTCTTTTCCAAACCTGAACAAGTGAAATTCATGCCCCCCAGATTCTGAATGCTGTTTCATCAAATAAACATTCCCCAGTGAATCGGCATAAGGAATGTTGTACCTCTTTCTTCTGGAAGGAAAATCCAGCGAATAAGTACCTTCCCAATATGTGTTCTGATAATCGCCCTTGTACACTTTTAAGGTAACACTTTCATTCTCTCCTGACTTTTGCGGTGACTCTGCTAAAACAGCCAAAACTTCACCATTGCGGCTGGCAGTTACTTTATACTCTACAGGTGTAGCACCCCCGTTCTTGGCCTGCCGGTCTAATTCTGACACCTTTTCCAGCTTTTTATTATTGAATTTATAAAGTACCACATTGCGCTCTCCCGAACCCGTGTTCTCTTGTGTAACTGCAACGTAAAATCCATCTTTCATACCCAATAAGGTACACTCATGAATACTACCACCTTCCATAGCGGTTACTACTTCCGCTTCTATCTCCATATCGTCCTTCAAAAGATAAAAGCTTACAGATGTTTTATTATGAAAAACAAAAGCCGAAGAACTGCCACTTATCGCCGTTCCTGTAATTTTAGCATCGGCCGGAAGGTTTATTTTTGGTGATGAAATCTGGTTTTGTGCCCCTAATGAATTCACTAAAACAATAAGCAACAACAGAATAGTAGTATTTTTTATATTCATATCACAAAGATAGGTGCTACCATCAAACAAAAAACATGCCCTAATATCTTTTTGCAGTTTTAAGAATAGGTTGTATTTTTAACCTATGAAAAAGTTAACATTCAGCTTAGGATTTATTGCTTTAGCACTCATTACCAATGCACAAAATCTCCCTAAAGGACTTACAGAGGACGAAAAGGTAATTCTTGAAGACTACTATAAAAACCGATCTCTGAATTCTAGAAGCATTACCACACCACCCAACGGAAGCATCCGCAGTATGGCCGAGTGGGAAGAAATTCAAACCCTTGTAGTAACATGGACCGGAGGCTATAACGGAATTCACTCGCAAATTATTGATGCCGCGCAGGAAGAATGTCAGGTAGTGATTGTTTGTTCCGACAGCAACAACGTCATAACTCAACTGAATACCAGAGGAGTTCCATTAACAAATCTAAAATTTGTTGAAGGCCCGTATAACAGTGTATGGGTTCGCGACTATGCTGCAAATACAGTTTATAAAAACGACGTAGGTGACCTTTTACTGGTTGACTGGATTTATAATCGTCCCAGACCGGACGACGATGCAATGCCTGTTTTACACGCCACAGCAAAAAATATTGATCTATACCAAATGCTTGTTGCTCCAGACGACATGGTAAACACAGGCGGCAACTGGATGGTAGATGGATTCGGAACTGCATTTGCCAGTGAACTGATTATTGAAGAAAATGAACCGGGGAATCCCTACAGCGTAAGTGCCAAAACCGAACCTCAGATTGACGGATTAGTGCAAACATGGCTCGGAATTGACCGATATATTAAAATGCCTGTGCTTCCTTATGATGGGATTCATCATATAGACATGCACATGAAATTACTGGATGAGGAAACTCTGTTGGTTAGCAAATATCCAACAGGAGTGGCCGACGGACCTCAGATTGAGGCGAATATACAATATGTACTAAGTACATATAATTCCGTATATGGCACTCCTTACAAAATAGTTTGGATTACTGTTCCTCCCAGCAGCAGCGGCTCTTACCCCGATGCCGGCGGTTACTACAGAACTTACGCCAATAACGTTTTTGTGAACAAAACACTCATTCTTCCCACGTACCGCACAGAGTATGATACCACTGCCATCAGAACACTTCAGAAAGCGCTTCCTGGATACAGAATAGTTGGCGTAGATGTAGATAATTCAGGTGAAAACTTAATTGCAAGTAGTGGAGCCATTCATTGCATAACCCATAGCATAGGGGTAAACGACCCTTTGTTGATATCGCACCAGCGCTTAGAAGACACATACGACAACCTGAATCCTTATCAGGTAACTGCAATGGTGAAACACAATTCCGGAATCGCCTCCTCCACTTTATTCTGGACAACTGATACCACAGCAGGTTATACTGCCGTTTCCATGACAAACACATCGGGTGACGACTGGAGCGCACTGATTCCTGCACAGGCCCAAGGCAGTAAAATTTTCTATTATATACATGCTGCTGCAAATAACGGCAAGCAACAGGTAAGACCCATTGTGGCGCCACAGGGATACTGGATGTTCCGCATTCTGGGTACCGCCACCCAAATCTCTGAAACAGATATGCAGCTTAATGCCCCCTACCCTAATCCGGCTTCTGCCATTACAGTTATTCCCGTATCTCAACGTAATGAAGGAATTACCCATGTTTACATCACCGATATTACCGGCCAAACAGTTAAAGACATTTTTAAAGGCATCGCACCCGCCGGAGACAGAAATTACTTCTTTGACGCAGGCTCTTTCGCTGCCGGAAGCTACTTTGTGGTTGTGGAATGTAATAACCATAAAGTAACAAAACCATTGGTTATTGCTCATTAATAATTAAATACCTTATAAAAATCCGGGAATTCCCGGATTTTTTTTTGACCAACCTAAACTTTTATACATTCACTATTGTTGTAGATACAAATTTACAACTATGAAAGTAACATTATACCCTTCTGACGAGCGCGGACAAGCTGATTTTGGCTGGCTAAAAGCCCGTCATTCTTTCAGTTTCGGCAACTATTACCACCCATCCAAGGTGCATTTTGGAGCATTGCGCGTTTTAAACGACGACCAAATATCTCCGGGTATGGGTTTCGGCAATCATCCGCACGATAACATGGAAATCATCACCATTCCACTGGAAGGTGCTGTTGAGCACAGAGACAGTCTGGGTAGTCAAGGACTGATTCATGTAGGAGAAGTACAGGTAATGAGCGCAGGATCCGGCATCAGCCACAGTGAATACAATGCCTCTACAACAGATTACCTAAAATTACTTCAAATCTGGATTATTCCAAACCTTCGGGACGTTACACCCCGATATGCGCAATCTAACTTCAGCACCCTTATCAACCACTGGACTTTATTGGTAGGTCCTGAAAACGCAAACGCTTTATTATGGATTCATCAGCAAGCATTTATATCTATTGCTGAAGTAGAAATCTCTAAGCAAATCATATATTCTCTGAATCATCCTGAAAACGGCGTATATCTATTTATTATAAAAGGCAATGCCCAAATAGAAAATCACTCTTTACATTCGCGCGATGCAGCAGGTATCTTTGGACCCTCAGAAATTAACATTTTAAATTCATCAGATACAGCCTTAAAAATTCTGGCATTAGAAGTTCCAATGGAATTCTGATCTTAAAAACTTTTTAAACGGCAACATGTTACAACATTATTAAAAATAGCAATATGAATATTAAAGCAGTACAAAGCGATATTAAAATAAATGATTTGATAGCAAAAAGATGGAGTGCCCGTTCTTTCAGCGACACGCCTATTCAGGAATCTGAAATGCAAACATTATTTGAAGCTGCCCGATGGACATCCAGCAGCATGAATGAACAACCATGGAAATTTTTGTATGCTCACAAAAGCGATGCAGCTTTTCAGAAATTATACAACTGTTTATTGCCTGGCAATCAACCCTGGTGTGCAGGTGCAGCAGTGCTTGTGCTGAGTTTGGCAAAAAAGAACTTCGCAGGCAACAACAAACCCAACCGGCATTATATGCACGATACCGGCGCTGCAAATACTACTTTACTTCTGCAGGCTGCCGAACTGGATATTTATGGACACATGTTGGGCGGATTTGACATGCAAAAAACCATTTCAGAATTTAACATTGACGATGAATGGGAAGTAGCCTGTTTCATTGCTCTGGGATATCTTGGTTCACCTGACAATCTGGAAGAACCATTTAAAACAAGAGAGCTTACCCCCCGCACCAGAAAACCTCAGCAGGACATAGTTTCCCGACTGATTTGATGCGTTTTCCCTTTCAGTATCTCCGATAGCACAAGCCTTTTCAGTTTCTCTTCTTCTTTATGATTCAGGTCATAAGAGAAGATAATCTATGTACGGATATTGTCGGCTCAAATCTGAGTCGATAATTATGGCGGTTAAAAATTCGTATAAGGTTGGAATTGACATTGGTGGCACTTTTACCGATATCATGGCCGTACACAGCTCCGGTAAGGCCATCATTCATAAAACCCTTTCTACACCTGACGATCCGTCGGAAGGATTTGTAAACGGGCTCAAAGAAACTGCTGCTTTACTAAACCTTTCCTTTGAAAGCTTTATTACTTCTATCGACACCATTGTTCATGGCACTACAGTCGCTACCAACGCCTTACTAACACTTCGTGGCGCAAAAACAGCCTTGGTAACCACACATGGTTTCCGTGATGCACTTGAAATGCGCAGAGGAATCAGGGAAGAACAATATAACAATCATTACAAAAACGTTACACCGCTTGCTCCCCGTTATCTGCGGTTCGGTTTAAAGGAAAGAATAGACGCCGACGGAAACATATTGACTGCACCGGATTTTAAGCAGTTAGATGGATTTATTTCCGTGATGAAAAAAGAAAAAGTTGAGAGTGTTGCTGTTTGCTTCCTGAATTCATACCTTAATCAAAGCAATGAGCAAGAAGTTACGCAATATTTGCGAAATAAACTTAGCGGCGTTTTTGTTACAGGTTCTTACGAAGTGTTGCCCGGTATCCGGTTTTACGAACGTGTAAGCACCACGACTGTAAGTGCGTTTGTAGGCCCTATTGTTGCAGGATATTTTAACAAACTGAAAGCGAGATTAAAAACCATTAATTATACTGGCGGATTGCTGATAATGCAAAGCAACGGCGGCGTAGTATCAGTAGAGGAAGTGATGAAAAACCCTGCGGTTACCGTGCTGTCAGGACCTGCTGCTGCACCTACGGCAGGTGAGTACTATTCCGGGATGCTTGGCTTCAACAACTGTATAACGGCAGATATGGGCGGTACCAGCTTTGATGCGGCTATGGTGGTTAACAGTCAGTGTGTAACAGGTACCGAAGGCAGTATCAACAGATACCGGATAGCCCTACCTTCCCTTGACATAATAACCATTGGCGCCGGTGGAGGTAGTATTGGCTGGATAGATGAAGGAAACCTATTGCACATGGGGCCCCAAAGTGCAGGTGCAATGCCCGGACCGGTGTGTTATAGTCGCGGTGGCAAGGTGCCGGCATGTACCGACGCTGATTTGATTCTGGGATATCTGAATCCGGACTTTTTTGCAGGGGGTAAACTAAAGCTTGACAAAACCACAGCTGAAAATGCCATAGAAACCCAATTGGCAAAGCCACTGAAAATAAATACTCTGCAGGCTGCTGCAGGCATGTTCCGTATTATTAATAGCAATATGGCTCAGGGAGTACGGGAAATTTCCATTGAAAGAGGATACGACCCCAGAGAATTCCTTTTCATTGTTGCAGGGGGTGCAGGCTCTTTGCATGCTTCTGAAATCTGTAAAGAGTTGGAAATATCTCTCTTCCTGGTACCCAATGTGTCCTCAGTATTTTGTGCCGCAGGAATGCTTTTGGGCGACCTGAAACTGGATTATATTAAATCGTACTACACCTCATTTAATAATATTGATAAAAAGCACTTCCTGAAACTAATAAACTCCATGAAAAAGGAAGGCACAGATGCTTTGGTTAAAAGGCAAGGAGTGCCTGAAAACAATATTGTTTTACAACCAGTACTTGAAATGAGGTACGTGGGTCAATATCATGAGGTTCCTCTGGAAGTAAGCTGGGACGATTTAACCCGGTGGAAACTGGAACGTGTTTTTGAAGCATTTCACCATGAACACAACCGGCAATTCGGATACTCGCTCAAGGACGAAAATGCTCCTATGGAACTCATCAATATCCGTTTGAGAGTAACAGGCAAAACAGAACGTCCTGAATTTAAAAGCGTAGGAGTGAAAAGCATCCCTCTGGCAAAAGCACTCAAAGAAATGAGGGAAATCTATATCCCCGAAAGACAGAAAATGGTTAAAGTTCCTGTTTACGACGGCGATTTGCCCATATACAATACTACCATTGAAGGACCTTGTATTATTGAAAAAATTACAACTTCGGTTCTACTTACCGATTCATGGAGCTGTGAGGTGGATTCCCTGGGGTCCTTCATAGTATATGACAAGATAAAATTCCCGCAGGGATATTTAAATCGTAAAAAGGCAAAATCACATTCAAAAACTCTGGTTGCATAATGGCGAAGCAGGTAAATAATGATAAAAAAGTTCTCATAGATCCCGTTCTGGTGTCCATCTATCAGCGTGCATTCCGCGCAATTACCGACGAGATGAGCATTTCCCTTACCAAAACAACCCGCAGCCCAATTCTTTGCGAAGCTAAAGATTTCGTTACCGGATTGTACGACGCGGAAGGCAACATGCTGGAGCAAACAGAAAATTTGCCCATTCTATCCTTTTCATTGGGACCTGTTTGCAGAGTAATTCTAAAGCAATATGGCGCTGACATTCATCCCGGAGATGTGATTATTCATAATGACGTCTTTAGTATGGGCAACCAGAACAACGACGTAGCAATATTTAAACCTGTATTTTCAGGCGCCACACTTATAGGATGGGCAGCTGCCAAAGGCCATCAGGCCGACATAGGCGGAGCCGTACAGGGTGGATACAATCCCGGAGCTACTGAAGTGTGGCAGGAAGCCATTCGCATTCCGGCGGTAAAACTTTATGAGAAAGGTGTTTTACGCAAAGATGTTTGGAATCTGATTTTTGCAAACATCCGCCTGCAAATGGTTCAGGACGATATCAAAGCTCAAATCGGGGCATGCTCATTGGGAGAACGCAGACTGCAGGCTTTTGCCGGAAAATACGGACTTCGTATTTTCACAGCACACAAACAGGCACTGTTTGACGCCACCGAAAAAATAATGCGCAGCGAAATATCAGCAATCCCCGATGGTGTTTATACCGGAGGTAGCATGGTGTATTACGACGGTAAGCACAAAAACAGCAAATTCCCCATAAAAACCCGCATTACCGTTAAAGGTAGCAACATCACTTTCGACTTTTCAGAATCATCTCCGCAAACCAAAGGATTTGTGAACGGTACATATACATCCACCTGCTCGGCCATTACACTTACCTTTCTGCAAATGGTAAATCCCAACATTCCGCATAACGAAGGAATGATTAAACCATTGAAGTATATCGTCCCTGAGGGAACTATCCTGAATGCTTCCTACCCCGCAGCAACAACCTTTGGCAACCATTTGTGTCCCCAGGTTGCCGACGCCATTTTCAAAGCCTTGGGTCCGGCCGTTCCTCACAGAATCACCGCAGGATGGAACCATCTCTTGTGTTCCCTTTTTACAGGCAATCATCCTAAAACAGGCAGAAAATACGTTGATATCTGCTTTTTAGGTATGAAAGGAGGAAGTGGAGCGCTACAAGGTAGCGATGGCTACGATCATATTGGTATGATTGACGCTTCAGGCGGTGTATTAGATCAAGACTATGAAATGTACGAACAACAAACGCCGCACATGATATTAAAACACGAATATCTCTGTGACTCGGGGGGAGCCGGTGAATGGCGTGGTGGTTTGGGAACGGAAACAGAAATATTATTGCGGGGCGGAGATACCACTATGGTGGTGTTTGGCGACGGTGACGTTGAGCCTAATTATGGATTATTTGGCGGAAAAGGCAGCGTTCTGAACAAAATTGAACTCAAATTCAAGAAACCCTTCCTGGGTGCAAAAAATCTGATTCCTTTAAGCAAGGACATGATTCACGGTATCCCAGACGGAACCTTGTACTCTCAAATTGCAGGTGGCGGCGGCGGTTATGGAAATCCAAAACGTCGAAACCGACATGCTGTAGAACAAGACCTTCAAAATGGTTTTATCAGTAAACAAGCCGCCGAAAAATTATACGGATTGAAAGCTCAACAAAAAAAAACTGTTACTAAATGACACATCAAACCATTTTACCTGAAGGCTGGCCTATTCCTAAAGGATACTCCAACGGTATTCTGGCTGCAAAAGGCCGTACCTTATACATGGCTGGACAGGTAGGCTGGACACCGGAAGAGAAATTTGCCAGTGAACAATTGGTACCCCAGTTTGAACAGGCACTTAAGAATATTCTTACCCTGGTTGCCAAAGCCGGAGGCAAGCCCGAGCACATATGCCGTATGACGTGCTTTTGTAAAGACCGCAACCAGTATCTGGTATCGCGCAAAGAATTGGGACAAATTTGGAAACAACTGATGGGCAATCACTACCCCTGTATGAGTATGATTTTCGTGGTAGACCTGCTGGATCATCCGGCGGTAATTGAAATTGAAGCTACCGCTGTTATTCCCGATGAAGCGTGATTGAACTAACTGACATACAAAAAGAAGTTCAGCAAACCTTCAGGAGATTTGCCGACAGCAGGGTAATGCCTTCAGCCAGCAGGATTGACCAATCGAAGAAATTCCCTTTAGACTTGTTCAAAGAAGCAGGTTCTTTGGGTTTTTTTGGAATGCGTTATCCTGAATCTGCCGGTGGAAACGGTATGGATGTAGTAAGCTATGCACTGGCGGTAATGGAACTGGCAAGGGGAAGCATGTCTCTGGCAGCCGCCTGCACCATGCAGTCGCTGATGGGTACCTGGTTTCTGTATCGTTTTGGTGATGAAGATATTCGCAAAAACTATTTTGAAAAAGCCCTGCAAGGACTTAAAATTGGTGCCATTTGCATGACAGAGCCCGATGCTGGCAGCGATTTAATGGGTATTTCAACCGTTGCTTCAAAAAAAGGCAATCATTACATTATTAACGGAAGTAAAACATGGGTTACATCTGCTCCGGTTGCCGATTATTTTACCGTTTTTGCCAAAATTGAAGGACATGAAAACCTGACCGTATTTTTTGTACCTGCCATAACAGAAGGGGTACAAGTTGGAAAAGCCATTGAAAAAATGGGGGTGCGGGGGGCATTAACCAGCGAAGTATCTTTCAACCATGTTGAAATCCCTGAACGCTATTTGTTGGGAGAACCCGGCGGAGGAACCCGGTGTCTTTTTGAAATTCTGGCCGAAATTAGAATCATGACCGCTGCTTTGGCTGTTGGCATTGCACAGGGCGCCCGCGACATTGCCTTACAATATACCCGCGAAAGAGTACAGTTTGGAAAACCCATAGGGAAATTTCAGGCTGTACAATTGCGTTTAGCTGAAATTGAAGTACAGTTGGAAACTGCCAGATTGTACACCTTACATGCTGCCACTTTGAGCGATAAAAACATGCCACGGCATCGTGAATCCATGATGGCAAAGCTCTATGCTTCCGAAGTTTCAAATACGATTTGTGATTCTGCCGCAAGAATTCTGGCATCATACGGCTATGCCACAGAGTACCACATAGAAAGACTGCTGCGCGATGCACGGTTCACGTTGATTGGTGGCGGCACTTCTGAAATATTGAAAATGAACATTGCAAAAGATTTAGAAAAATGAAAAAAATTCTGATGGCAAAACCCGGTCTTGACGGTCACGACGTAGGCGTAAAGGTGCTGTGTCATGCTTTTAAAGAAGCCGGATATGAAGTAATTTACACAGGTCTAAGAAAATCTATTGAAGAAATTGTTGCCCGTGCAGAACAAGAGAAACCTGATGCCGTGGGGCTTTCTATTCTGTCAGGCACACATGCCGTTTTGTGCAAAAGAATGGCCGAACAAATGAAAGCAAAAAACTTAAATATGCCCTGGTTTGCTGGAGGCAACATTCCGGCTGAAGACGTAGCAGAATTAGAAAGCAACGGTGCTCATAAGGCTTTTCCAACAGGCACCACCATTGAAACCGTATTAGAATATATTAAAACCTTATAATTCAATAATCTGAAATGAAAAACGCAAAAACAATCTTTCCTGATGCTTGTATCCCTTTTGGAACCTGGGGAACGAGTTATTTTCCAGCCTGGCAAACGTCTCCGCTGGCCGAAGTGAATATTGGCCAGTTTGCCGGAGAAGCCATGGGCCGGATTATGGGGTTACGCAATGTGCCGGTAAGCCATCTGGATTATCTGGTTATCGGCAGTACCGTTCCCTGGCACTGGAAATTCTGGACAGCCACAGTAGTTGCCAGCTGCATGGGTAAAAGAGTTCCCGGATTTCAAATGGAACAAGCCTGCGCTACCGGTTTACAGGCCGTGTTACTGGCAGGTGCTCAGGTGCAAAGTGGTGCCAGCGAAGCCGTTGGCGTGCTTACATTCGACCGCACCAGCGATTCACCTGCCGGCGTTTTTCCCGAACGCAGAAGTTACCAACGCACTCAAACCATGAGTGATGTTTGGGATAATTTTGGTTTTGACCCATCAACCGGAAAAGCCATGCTGAATACTGCCGGAAATGCTGCCCGGAAATATGGAATAAGCCGCAGCGAAGTAGACGAACTTACATGCCTTAGATACGAACAATATTTTAGAGCTAAAGAATCTGGTTTTATGGATCGCTACGCTGTGCCTATGGAATTACTGAATGTTCAGGGCAAAAGCATGGGGTGGATTAAGGAAGATGTAGGTGTAAAAAAGATTTCGCTGGATAGCTTAAAAGCCATGCGCGAACTGGATGCTTGTGTTACCAGCGGTACCCAGACCCATGCCGCAGATGGAATGGCCACTTTGTTGGTTACTACTGCCGAGAAGGCAAAAATGATTAGCCCACGTCCTGAGGTTAAAATTCAGTTCGTTGCAAAAACCGAAGTGCGTACTTCTCCTTCCATGATGCCGGAAGCACCCGCTTTGGCCGTTCAGAAAATTATGCAGCAAACCGGTATGAAACCAGAACAAATGGCGGTAATAAAAGACCACAACCCTTTTGCTGTGAATGATGCCATTTTCACCAAAGTTACCGGATACCACTGGAGCAAAATGAATAATACCGGAAGTCCGCTGGTGTATGGTCACCCGCAAGGTCCTACCCTTACCCGTGTACTGATTGAGGCACTTGAAGAAGCCTTTGACCTGGGCGGAGGATATGTATTGATTTTTGGTTGTGCCGCAGGTGATGTTGGTATTGCCGCAATGTTTAAAGTGAATTGATTAAAATTATAAATAATTAGAAATGAGTACTTCAACAATATCAAAACCCAAACAAACGCCTGTAAAAAAAACAGCCGTAACCCAAAAGGAGAATATTCATTCCATGAGGGCTGACAGTCTTGAATCTTTAGGATTGGGCAAAGTGTTCAGCATTTTTAAAAATGGAAAGCTGCCGGTATCTGCCGACGAAATGGTAGATAAGATATTCGGAAAGAAAGGTCAAAGAGGAGCCATGATTATTAGCGGTGCCAGCGGAATTGTAGGTGCAGGTAAGGCTATGCAGTTCGGCAGCCGATTACTGCCTTATGGCATTCCCATTGTTGCTTTAGACCTGCCAGGCGCACCCGACGGTATTTCAAAACAATACAAAGGTCTAGCAAAAGCTTTCGGACGCGATGGAGCCAACGATATTATGAAAAATATCATCCGGCTGAACTACGACGGAGCCACACTGCCCGAAGCACTGAAAGCATACAAACCTAAGTACCTTTTGGAGGCCATTCCTGAAAAACTTGACCTTAAAAAAGCACATTACAAGTTGTTTAAAAAGCAATTCCCCGGCATTGAAATATGGTCGGTAACTTCAGGTTTCCCTTCATCGCAACTGGGTGTAGGCATCGCCCACCCCGCTTTTCCGCACGAAATCAATAAAATGTTTGAGATTGTTGAAAAATCTCCCAGCGATGCAACACGTTTACTATGGTCACTTGGGCTGATTCCTGTACAGGTAAGCGACCATTGGTCGTTTGTTCTGGACGTATTCTTCTGTGGACTGATGTTGGCAGGATTAAGATATCACGAAAAAACCAATGTACCCTACTGGAAAGCTGACAAATACATTCGTAAACTGGTAGGTCCAAATCCGTTCAGAGCTCACGATGCTATTGGAGCAGCCGGTGCTAATTTCCTTACATGGAGCTGTCTGCATCACCTGGCTAAGGAATACGGACCATTGTTTGAGCCTAATGCAGCGCTTACTGAACACAAAGACAGCGGTCAAAACTGGTATCCATTAGATCACTTCAGACCAATGGTAAATTGGGAACTGTCAGAAAAAGACCAAAAAACGCTTGAAGTTATGATTCTGGGTCCTATATTCCAGATGACGTCAATAATGATAAAAGAGAACAGGTCCACCCTGGCTTCTATGAACCTTATCAGCGAATTGTGTGCACAGTTTACCAAAGGAATTCCGGCCATGATGCGCGCTATGGGAGAAAAGAAAATTGTAAGTATAGTGAAGGAATATCACAAGTTACATCCCGAATCGGCCAAAACGAAGTGGTATCCGGAGGTATTTAAAAACATGAACACTCCGGAATGGCAGCAATTATATGTAAATGCCGAGCACGATGGAAAAACCGGCGTTATTACCATTAGCCGAGAGAGTTACAACAGCGATGTGGATGCCGAATTGAACCGTGCCATTGATTTCCTTAAGAAGGCAAAAATCAATCGTGTAATTGTCACCGGTGACTTCCACATGAGCACTCAGCTTGTGGGTGCTGACACTACCGAATTTTTCCCTGCACTTACGCAGGTAAAAGAAGGTGAACGCATTGCATCTACATGGAGTGCCACAGCACGTCGTCTATATACCGATTTTGAGGTATCAGTAGGTTTTATCAACGGTAAACGCTGTATGGGCGGAATGCTGGAACTTATGATGCACTGCCATTACCTGATGGCCGACGGAGACACTACCCTTAGTATGCCGGAAGTAACCATTCCGGTTGTTCCAGGCATGGAAGGTTGTCACTGGGCGCTGCGCAAGGCCGATGCCGCCGGTCAAAAGAAACTAATGAACATGCTGATGACAGGAAAGTCAGTGAAAGCCGCTGATGCACAAGGATGGCTGGTGGACTTTGCCGGAAATCTGGACACCGTGATAAAGAAAGCACAGCTGGTTATGGACAAAGGCACAACAGCTTTACCTCTTAGAAAAGTGAATGAGAAAGCAATGAAAATAAAAATTTCAGATGCAGGCATTCAGGCTACTGAAGACCGTACCATTGAAACTGCAAGGAAAGCACTTGCCGACTGTATCACTGAAAGCTGTGGCGCTACTTTGGCCGACGCACTGAAAATTCAGGCTAAACATTCAGCAGCATTTATGGTAACCCCGGCTTGTCTGTATGGACGTGTGGGTGCTGAATACAGCAAAATAACCAACGTGTAACCTAACTTAACAACATGGAGACTACCAAACCGCAGGCACAAACAGGCATTCCTAAAGTAAAACTGGAATCGGGCATTGAAGTGCTGCCATTGTACACCCGCGAAGATGTGTTAAAAGGTAATCCGGAATTAGATAACGAACGTCCGGGAGCTTACCCTTTTACACGGGGAATTCATCCCCTGATGTATCGCAAAAGACCTTTTACCATACGTCAGTATGCAGGTTTCGCTTCACCGGAAGAAACCAATGAGCGCTTTCACTTTCTTATTAAAAACGGACAATCGGGCCTTAATGTAGCTTTCGACCTGCCTACACAATGCGGTTTGGATTCTGATGACCCACGTGCCGAAGGCGAAGTAGGTCGCGTAGGAATGAGTATTGACACCTTGGACGATTTTGAAATTGCATTCCGCGACATAGATTTGGAACAAATCACTGTTTCCATGACAATCAATGGCTCGGCATTGGTAATGATGGCCATGTATTTTGCACTTGCCGAAAAACGTGGCTACGACATGAAAAACCTTAGAGGAACAGCGCAAAATGATATTCTTAAAGAATTTATTGGACGCGGCACCTGGATTTTTCCCGTGGATAAATCGGTAAAACTGGTGGTGGATACCATTGAATATTGTGCACATCATGTTCCAAAATACTCTCCGGTAAGCGTTTGCGGATATCACATTCGGGAATCGGGAGCCAACCCCATACAGGAAATGGCCTATGCCTTCAGTATTGCAAAAGCCTATAGCGATGAAACCCTGAAGAGAGGCATTAGCATTGACGAATTTGCAGGACGATTGTCGTATAACTTTGATATTTACGGTAATTTCTTTGAGCAGATTGCCAAATTCAGGGCAGGCAGACGACTTTGGGCAAAAATAATGCGCGAAGAATATCATGCACAAGACGACGCTTCGTGCTGGCTGCGCATGATTGCAGGGGGGGGAGGCGCGGGTCTAACCAAGGAACAACCAGAAAACAACATTGTAAGAACAGCCTATTACGCACTTATTTCTGCACTATCCGGCACACAAACTATGGCCTTGTGCACCTACGACGAAGCTTATACCATTCCAACTGAAAAAGCTGCAGAGATTGCCCTACGCACCATGCAGATTATGATTCACGAGATGGGGATATGCGATACCGTAGATCCGCTGGGAGGGTCTTATTATGTTGAAACCTTAACAAATCAGTTTGAAGAATCTATTGTAGAGGAAATGAAAACGGTTGACCAATGGGGAGGAATTATTCAAGCCGTAGCAACGGGTAAAATACAGGAATCGGTAAGTAAGCAGGCATATTTACGAGAAAAAGCTATGCAGGATGGTGTGGTTAAAAAAGTAGGAGTAAATTGCTTTCAGCGGGAAGAAGAAAAAAGAAGCGTTGAATTTCATCCTTATAATCAGGCGGCAGCCGACAAGCAAATTGCCAAACTGAAACGCATAAAAGCAGAAAGAAATGCAGGGGCAGTTCAGGGTGCATTGCAAAAACTAAAGCAGGCTGCGCAAAATAACGAGAACCTGATGCCGGCAACCATTGAAGCTGTAAAAGCATATGCAACCGTAGGCGAAATTATTAGAGTCATTAAGGAAGTTTACGGCGAATTCAAAGAACCTATTTTCTTTTGATGAAGCAGCCTAAAACCATACTGGCTCTTGAGCAGGCTCTTGCCCTACCCTATGCAACACAACGTTTTGTACATTTGGGATGGAGAGTAATTCGCGTGGAAACACCTGCCGAAGACGGCACGAATGCCGGAGACCCTAACCGATACATAGGTGCCGACCTGGGCTGGAACGATTTACACAGTTACTATGTCGCTCCCAATATCGGTAAGGAAGCCATCACTCTAAATTTAAAATCGGCACAAGGACAACAACTGCTGCATCGCATTATAAAAGAACTGAAGGTAGATGTATTTATGTGCAATACACTGCCAAAAAGATACCGGCAACTGGGTATCGACTACGATACTTTACATCAATTCAATCCTGACATTATCTGGTGCGGAATTTCGGCCATGGGACCTGATTATCCCGACCGTGCAGGGTACGACCCGGCATTGCAGGCACTTACCGGATTTACATATATTACCGGCGAACCCAACGGCAAACCCGTTCCCTGTGGTATTCCTATCATTGACCTGAAGGCCGGCGACGAAGCCTTTACTCAGGTTTTGTATGCCATGCTTGACAAAGATGCAGCACGGGAAATTCATATTTCCATGGCACAGTGTGCCGCCAGCTGGTTAATTACCACCCTACCCCAATTGAACTTTGTACAGCACGAAAGCGAGTTGTTCCAGCGGAGTGGCAACGAGCACCGCAGTTTTATTCCGTGTAACGTATATCCTACAACCGACGGATGGGTGTACCTTGCCATTGGCAACGATATTCAATGGGCAAAGTTTACCGCGCAACCTGAATTTGCTTCGCTGACTTCTGAAAAAAGACGAACCAATCAGGGGCGAATGGACGAAAAAGAGAATATTTATGCCGAAATTGGTGCCATTACGCAGCATTTTTCCACACAGACATTCTACGATTTTTGCCTGAAACTAAACCTTTCAGCGGCACCTGTAAATGCTGTGAAAGATGTTGCAAATCTGCCTTTTGTTGAAAGCAATGCCCTGAAGACCAGATTACCCGACGGACGCCAGGCGGTACTCTCGCCCCCTTCATACAACACTTCCTTTTTAAAGCAAAACCATCAAACCCTTGGTTGTGCCCCGCGGCTGGGAGCCGATACAGAAAAAGTACTTACAGAAGCAGGACTTACCGGCACAGACATTCAAACGCTGAGACAACAAAATCTTATTTAAGAACTAAGTTTATGATAAGAGAAACCGTAGAAATACTTTCATCATACATTACACCTAAAAGTGTATGTATTATGGGAAATGCTGCGGTAGCCCGGGGCGCCATTGAAGGCGGGGTTCAGGGCGTCTTCTCATATCCCGGAACCCCGTCAACCGAAATCAGTGAAATATTTAGTCATATCTACAATTTTCAGCACAACAATGCGCGCATTTCCGAATATCCTGAACTGACACTTCGTAAAATATATTTTGAATACAGCATCAACGAAAAAGTGGCTCTTGAAAAGGCCATTGCCTTCAGTATTGGTGGACGTGCAGCCATGAGCGTAATGAAAAATGTAGGTATGAATGTGGCATGCGATGCGCTGATGAGTATTACCTACCAAACCATCAACGCTCCGCTGGTAATCGTCATTTGTGACGATCCCGGTTGTCACAGCAGCAGCAATGAACAAGATTCCAGGTTCTGGGGGCCCATGGCTTCGGTGCCGGTGTTGAATCCTTCAAGCCCACAACAGGCCTTGGAAATGAACAGGTATGCTTTTCAACTCTCTGCTGAATTAAAACTCCCGGTAATTGTGCGCACTACCACCAGAGTTAGTCACAGTCGCGGAGTATGTAGCTATTCCAGCATAAAATCCTACAACGGCGAAACAGGTTTTCAAAGAGTGCCCGAGAACATCAATGTTCCAGCGCGTACAGCTACGGCCCATACCAAATTACTAAACAAACTTACTGATGATGCCATTAACAGGGCACATCAAAAATTTTCTGCACTAATTTCAGGGAACCGCCATAAAGATAAAATCATCGTTACCTCCGGTGTTGCCACAGCCTACGTTACCGAGTATTTATTTAACGCTGACATGATTAAAGAAGTGCCTGTTTTTGAAATAGGTATAATTTTTCCAATCCCTGACGCCATCCTATTGAAGGTACTGGAAACTTCACCCAAAGAAATTCTGGTACTTGAAGAACTGGAACCCATGCTGGAGAACACGTTGAGGCTGCTTATTCAACGCCAGAATATTCAGATTGCTGTTTACGGCAAAGGATACGAAAAACTCAGCACCACGGGAGAGTTTGATATTGAAATGATGAACAAAGTATTGTCTTCATTCTGCAATCAACCACAAAAGGAATATACCCCTTTGGAAGGCATTGATCAATGGATATCGAAAGTTACCCCCCGACCTCCGGTTTTATGTGCCGGTTGCCCGCACAGGGCTACTTTCTATCTTTTGAAATTATTGATTCCGCGCGAACAACCGGAACTTATTTTATGTGGTGATATAGGTTGTTTCGGACTGGGTGCTTTGCCGCCATTGCGTATGATGGATACTGTTAACCACATGGGAATGAGCGTTGCCATGGCTCAGGGACTGAACGAAGCCATACGAAATGCCGGTTCCGAACAAAAAACCGTTGCCATGCTGGGAGACGGTACTTTCTTTCATTCAGGACTAGTTTCTCTGGTGAATGCCGTTTATACCCGCGCCAACATTACCGTTATTATTTTTGACAACCGCACCATAGGAATGACCGGGCATCAGTCTCACCCGGGGGCGGCTCAAACACAACGCTATAACGAACTGGAAATTGAACCTATTTTGAAAGGAATGGGTATTGATGTAGTTGAAACTTTTTCACCCTACAACATGAAGGAAGCTTTACCAAAACTTGAACGCGCTTTAACACATCAGGGCGTTTCTGTTGTGGTGGCAAAAGCTCCATGCATCTTCCTTCCGGACTATAAAGACAAGATAGACAGAGGCATGAGTATAGCCGTTGACGGTGAAAAATGTAATACCTGTGCAAATCACTGCGACATGGCACTGGCCTGTTCACGCATCTACTCACCGCGAAACAACCTCTCAAGAGCCAAATCACGATTGATGGCAGATATTCCACTTCCCGGATATGAACAATTGTGTCCTGCAAACATCTGCAATCATGGATTTTTTGCAGCCATAAGGGAAGGGAATTATGCTTCAGCCGTGGATATTGTTCGAGATAAAATGCTGTTTGCACGCACCTGCGGAGACATTTGCCACCGCCCCTGCGAACTATACTCAGGACAAGAAGAAGTGGTTCCTATTAAAGCACTGAAAAAGCTCGTTACTGAGAACCACGAGAACTTCCGGGATTTCTCGAAGCCCGTTGACAGAGTAGCAAAAGCCGGATTAAAAAATAAAAAAATTGCCATAGCAGGTGCAGGTCCGGCCGGTTTAAGTGCAGCTTACGACCTTGTGCAACAAGGGTATGATATTACTATTTTTGAAAAAGAAGGTATTCCGGGAGGCATGATAATGCATGCCATTCCAACATTTCGGATGGACAAAGAAGGCTTTGAATATGAAGCCATGCAATTAGAGAAAATGGGCGTAACCTTCAGACTGAACACGGCCATAGGAACAGACATTACTGTAGAAACATTAACCGAAACTTACGATGCGGTGCTTATAAGCACAGGAACGGGAATTTGTAAAAAACTACCTGCGGGTGAAAGTCTGTCAGACGACCGGCATCAGGATGCGCTATTTGTTTTGAAGGCTTACAACTGGAACGAACGGATTTATCCGGACAACGCCACAATACTGGTAATTGGAGGGGGAAACAGTGCAGTTGATGCAGCCCGCGCTTCCCAAAGAATGGGAAAAAACATTCAGGTTACCATTTGCTGCAGGGAAACGCGTGATAACATGCCGGCTTTTGCCGAAGAAATAGCCCACGCAACAGCCGAAGGAATCAACCTGATAACAGGAAGTGAAATAACGGCGTTGGGCACCGGAAAACAATGTGTACATGCCGCCGAACTTATTTCTTATCCCGATGGTGTATCCGTCGGAAGTGTAGAATTCGACTACCTGATATCGGCAGTTGGACTTGAAGCTGATAAAAACATACTGGGACAGAATGTGTTTGGAAAAGCCGATGCCACAGGAAGACTGAAACCGGAACCGGGGAAAATATTCGTTGCCGGAGATTTAAGAAGCGGCAATCACATGAGTGTTATAGGTGCTATAGCATCCGGGAAAAAAGCCGCCATAGAAATTCGAGCTTTCCTTGAACAGTACAATTATCCTTACGAAGGCGAAAAAGCATTACTTAGATTAAACACTACAAAGCCGGCCTTTAGTTCCCGTCCCGAAGGACTTACCCAGAGTGTAGATGAACTTGGAAAGCATTTAGATCTGCACCAAAGTTGTGCAAAATGTAATCATTGCATTGACAATTTTGGATGTCCGGCCATGATAAAAATTAACGGAAAAGTACGGATTGATATGAGCCGGTGCAATTTGTGCGGCCTTTGCATCGACGTTTGTCCCAACGGAGCAATACACTGGGTAACAGAGGAGGCAGCCGTATGAACGACAACATGAAAATTCTGGTTACCGGTGTGGGAGGACAGGGCATTGTTTTCCTTACAAACATTATTGCAGAAACTGCCATGGTTCAAGGCATTCCTGTATCAGTCAGTGAGATTCACGGACTCTCTCAAAGAGGTGGTATGGTTACTGCCGGTATTGGGTTGGGACAACATGCTACAGGATTTTATGGCCGTGGAGATGTTGATTTTTTAATAGGTTTAGAGGCAATGGAAACCATACGCTGTCTTACATGGCTGCATAAGCAAAGCACAGTGGTATTTGGCGATTATCGAATGCCCACACAGGCAGTAAACGAAGAAAACGCCAAATATCCTGACGTAACTGAATTTGCCGGTTATTTACAGAAAAATGTTGCCTTCACCGTTTTCGTACCCAAATTTCCGGAGGGTATGCGAACGGTACTTTACAATGCTTTTTTATTAGGCGCTGCGATAAAAACCGGAAGATTGCCTTTTTCAACCGAAGCTACCGAAACCGCTATTAAAAACAAAGCACAGCACTATGCTTTGAAGAGTACCCTGGATGCACTGCATCAGGGGTTAAGTTATAATAAATGATTGAAAAATGAGTAAAAAGAAAGACCAGCCAATATCAAAACCGGGTTTGCTGACGGTTTCGTTTGAACTGAACGGAAAACCGGTAACCTGCGATATCCGTCCTGCAGCTGTGATGCTGGACGTTTTGCGCGACCAGATGCAATTAAAAGGTACCAAGCCGGGATGCAACGAAGGCGAGTGTGGCGCCTGCTCCATTTTGGTAAATGATGCGCCTGTAAATTCTTGTCTGATGCCCGCAGTAAATGCCTTAGGAAAAAAAATTACTACTATTGAAGGACTTACACAGGAAAACGGAAGGCCGGGGGATGTACAGCAATTGCTTGTACAGAATGGTGCTGTACAATGTGGATTCTGTACTTCAGGAATGGCCGTTACCATTAAGGCAATGCAAATACAAGCCGGAAAACAAAGGAAGGTTCCGGGAGCAGCCGGTTCCTCAAAATCGCGCCGGGAAGCAGTGATGAAATACCTTGAAGGAAATTTGTGTCGCTGCACCGGATACGTTAAGATCATAGATGCAGCCGAGCAGGCCATCGCTCAAAATTCAAAGGCATGAAAAAAGATTTGAAAGTTATTGGAACCCCCGTTCCCAAGCACGATGCCGAAATCAGGGTAACCGGAAAGGCAATTTACGGTCACGACATTGAATTGCCGGGTATGCTGCATGCTTCCATCTTGCGTACTGCACATCCCTGTGCCGAGTTTACCCTAGATGTTAGCGAAGCAAAAAAATTACCAGGTGTTGTTTGCGTTATTACAGCCGATGATGTGGATACCAACAATATAAGTTACAAGCGGGACCATCCAGTTTTGAAAAAGGGAACCGTGAATTGTATTCGCGACGAAATTGCTGCTGTGGCTGCAGAAACCAAAGAAATTGCCGATGCCGCGATAAAACTGATAAAGGTAAAATACAAAATAAAAAAAGGCGTTTACGACGCTTTTGATGCATTAAAGCCCAGCGCCCCGCAAATCAATGCATTCATCAGCGGTAAATTCCATCATAAAAACATTGCCGAGACCTTTCATTACGAGCACGGTGATATTGACAAAGAGAGGAAACGCAGTGTATTTACCGTTAAAAGACGTTTTACGCTTCCGCGTATGACGCATGCCTGCATGGCTACCAGCAATATTACAGCGCATTACAACAAAACCAACGGTAAATTGCTGCTGTACAGTTCAACCCAAGTTCCCTTTTTGTACCAGCGCGACATGGCGCACGCCCTGAAAATGAATCCTTCAGATATCCGTATCATTCAGCCTGTAATTGGCGGCGGATTCGGCAGCAAACTGGATATGTACCCTTTTGAACCTATTTGCGCCCTGCTTTCAATAAAAACAGGTCTTCCGGTACAATTGCTTTACACCCGTCACGAAGAATTTTTAGCATCTCCTACCCGTCAGCCTATGGTTATAGACCTTGAAGCCGGGGTTGACAAAGAAGGTAAATTTACTTTCAGGAATATTGAAATTGTTAAAGATAACGGAGCATATACATCGTGGGGTGCAACCACACCTTTTGTAATAATGCAGGCATTCTCTTCATTGTACCGTGTAAATGCATGTAATTTTAATGCAACCGCCGTTTATACAAACAACGTATTTGCAGGCTCGTTCAGAGGATACGGAAATCCACAGGCTACTTTCGCCCTGGAAAGGGTTATTGACCTGCTGGCACAGGGAATAGGCATGGATAAAGACCACATTCGCATGCTAAATGCCAATTACAAGGGCGAAGTTACCGGACAGGGCTTGCATTTTGATACATGCGGACATCAGGACTGTCTGAAAACCGTCATTCAGGCCGGAAAGAAATATAAAACACTGCATGCAAAATTAAACAAGCAAGAAGGCAGATATCGGCGTGGAATTGGCTATGCCAGTATGATTCACGTAGGAGGTGGTGCAAAAATTTACCGCAGCGACGGTTGTGGCACCGTTATTAAAATTGACCCTTACGGCTATTGCACCATCATCAGTGGCTCTAACGAAATTGGTCAGGGAAGCGAAACCGTATTGGCCATGATCGCCTCAGAGGAGTTGGGCATCGCCTTGAATAAGATTAAGGTTATCAACACCGATACTGATGTAAAACCCTGGGATGTGGGTGTGCATGCCTCAAGAACCAGCTTTGTTGCCGGTAACTCTCTGCTGGGTGCCATTGCCCTACTCAAAGAAAAAATAAACGGTAAAGCAGCAGAATTACTGAACTCCAAAGAAAAATCGTTCACCTACAACGATAATAAAATTATATCACCAAAAACAGGAGATGCCATTGCATTAGACAAAGCAGTGCGTGAATTACACTTTACACCTCCGCATTTGTTAGCAGAGGCCAGCTACTTTTACGAGCCTTCCAGCCAGTTTCAGGACAAGGGTTTTAAAGGCAATGTTTCGGGCACATACGCATTTGCGGCTCAATGTATTGAAGTTGAAGTTGACACATACACCGGCAATGTAAGTGTACTGAACGTGCACGTGGCACAGGACGTAGGAAAAGTATTAAATCCACTATTGCTGGATGGGCAGATACACGGAGGCGTAATGCAGGGAATTGGGTACGGGCTCACCGAAGAATTGATATTTAACAACGGATATCTGGCCAATCCTAATTTCCACAATTACAAGATGCTGACAACCGCTGATACACCCAACATACATTTTCATCCGGTTGAAACCCACGACCCTCAGGGACCCTACGGCGCCAAAGGTGTAGGAGAAGCCCCATTGATACCAACGGCAGCAGCTATTGCCAATGCAATTTGCAATGCACTCAACGTTGAAATTACCGAACTACCGGCAACCCCTGAACGGGTGCTAAAAGCCATCCATCAACAAAAAACCATACAGCCATGATGCATTTTGATATTGTCAGCCCGCAAACTACTGCTGAGCTTCTGGCCACTGTAAAAAAACTAAAAACAAAACCCTTTCGCTTCGGTGCCGGATACACCGACCTGATACTGGAACTTAGAAAAACAGAAACACAAGGTCTTACCGTTGTAAACCTTGCCCATGTCCGCGACAACGCCTTCACCGGTATTCAAGTGCTAAAAAACGGGCAAATTACCCTAGGTGGCATGTGTACGGCCCATATGATTGTAATTTCAGAAGAAATTGCAGCCAGGTTTCCCGTTTTGCACCAGGCTGCTCTAAACCTTGCATCTACACAAATCCGTCAGGTGGCTACCGTTGCAGGAAATCTTTGCACCGCGTCGCCCAGCGGAGACATAGCCTGTGCCTTAATGGCTCTGAATGCCGATATCGAATTAATAAACGCTGACGGAAACAAACGAACGGTGCCCATTCGCAAATTCTTTACCGGCGTACGAAAAACGGTAATGAAAAAGACGGAAGTGCTTTATGCCGTTCATATTCCTGCCAATGCCAAAAACACCACAGAGTGTATTTCGTACTTTGAAAAGGTAGGAACGCGCAAAGCCATGGAATGCTCGGTAGTATCGGTTGCCGTTCATTTACAAATCACCGGCGCGGGCGAAATCCGTGCTATCGGCCTTGCCATGGGTGCCGTTGCGCCCATTATTGCTACTTCACCCGACGCAGAAGAATATCTTACCGGAAGAAACTACCTCCGTCTTACCGACCCCGAACGAGACATTTTCTGCGAGAAGGCTGTAAAGAATGCATCGCCAATTACCGACCTCAGGGCAACGGCCTGGTACCGGCTTCAAACCCTGCGAAACATTGTTCGGGCAATAACCGAAAGGAAATAAAATGAACATCCGCTTGCATGCCAACGAGAACTTCTACGGATGTTCTGCTACCGTAAAAGAAGCCATTTTTCCAATGATACCCCGTCTACATGAATATCCGGACGTTCCTGACCGCCTGAGAGAAGCGCTTGCGAATAAATTTAGCGTATCTTTTGAAAGTGTGCTCATTGCTGGTGGTTCAGTACGATTGATTGACGGAATATTGCAGACATTGTGCAATCCTAATGATGAAGTCATCATTTACGACCGGTCTTTTGTTGCGTACAAGGTTCTGGCCGAGTCGCACGGACGCAATGTAATCATAGCCCCGCAAACTCATTTCATCTGCCAGCCTGAATCGGCCCTACAGATCATTACTCCCCGCACGCGCATACTGTTCCTTGCCAACCCCAACAATCCCACCGGGACGTACATCAATCATCAGCAATTGGAACAACTACTGAGCGCTCTGCCTGAACGTGTAATCCTTGTCCTTGATGAGGCCTATGGCGAATATGCTACTGCATCCGATTTTCCGGATAGCCGCGCTCTGCTTAGTAAATATCACAACTTGATTATCCTGCGTACTTTTAGTAAAATTTATGGCCTGGCAGGTCTGCGAACAGGATACGCCATTATGAATGAAAATCTGGCAAAACCTCTGCGCACCACCCGAATCCCTTATTTCACTTCCATTTTCAGCGAAGCAGCTGCACTGGCTGCTCTTAAAGACGAAGCTTTTATTGAGTTCTCTCGAACACAAAATCAAGTAAACCGCACACAACTTCAAAAATCGCTTACTTCAACTGGATACAAGGTACCCCACTCTGAAGCCAATTTTCTATACCTTCATTTTGAAGATGAAATTCAGAAAAACAATCTTCATAAAAAACTATTGCAAAACCATTTACTAACCTGCAATCTCGACGTGTTCGGTCAATCACACGCCTTACGCATAGGTATAGCCGATGCAGAAACCTGCGCCAGAATCGAGTCGTTAATCTAGAATTTGCTGCTCATCTATAACAGAAACGTCCTTTCTCAACACCTTTTCAGAATTCTTTATAAACCCTTCAATCCTGCAAGTGTGGTACGTAGATTCTTGAATTTTCAAAATTCAAACACCAACAGCCCAATTTCACCTTTGTCGATAAAAAGTAAAGACGGAAAGTAATTCGCACTGAAACGTGACATAACTTAGCGCATTCTACTTTTTCCTGACTTCCGCGTTTTTTATTTTGCCCTTCTGAAAGCCTTGATTTTACTGGATTGAATTTTTGATTTGGGTGTTAAAATGGGTGTTTTATCTTTGTTTTGGTGTTTATTCGAAAGCTCAAATCGCCTAATGGGAAGTTCTATGTTCAGGTTGTTGATAAGAGTTCTGGACGCTACAAGGTTTTGAAGAGCTTTGGAGCCAGCGAAACTTCATCATCAACTGAAAGACTAGTTCTTCAAGCTCAAGAGTGGATTGAGAAACAACAAGGTGTTTTGGAGATTGATTTTTCTAACAGTGATTTCTACATTGAACATTTTTTCAACGCTGTTACATCAATTAAACGAGTAGGATACGATTATTTGTTTGGTCGCATTTTTCCTGACTTCCGCGTTTTTTATTTTGCCCTTCTGAAAGCCTTGATTTTACTGGATTGAATTTTTGATTTGGGTGTTAAAATGGGTGTTTTATCTTTGTTTTGGTGTTTATTCGAAAGCTCAAATCGCCTAATGGGAAGTTCTATGTTCAGGTTGTTGATAAGAGTTCTGGACGCTACAAGGTTTTGAAGAGCTTTGGAGCCAGCGAAACTTCATCATCAACTGAAAGACTAGTTCTTCAAGCTCAAGAGTGGATTGAGAAACAACAAGGTGTTTTGGAGATTGATTTTTCTAACAGTGATTTCTACATTGAACATTTTTTCAACGCTGTTACATCAATTAAACGAGTAGGATACGATTATTTGTTTGGTCGCATTTTTGACGAAATTGGTTTTAACAAGATAAAAGACAGTTATTTTCGAGAATTGGTATTAGCGAGAGTAGCCTTTCCGAAAAGTAAACTCAAGACTACGGAGTATCTTCTTCGATATAAGCAAATCGACTGGGACGAAGACCGTCTTTACAGATATCTGGATAAGTTGCATGATAAGCAAAAGGAACTGATTCAGCAAATAAGTTACGAGCATACATTGCGTATTTTGAATAACGACATTAGCATTGTATTCTATGATGTAACTACTTTGTATTTTGAAATAGACCAGGAAGATGATTTGAGAAAAACGGGGTTTAGCAAAGAAGGTAAGCATCAAAACCCACAGATTGTGCTTGGTCTGCTGGTAAGCAAAAATGGTTATCCGTTGGCATACGAAATTTTTGAAGGAAACAAATTTGAAGGACATACAATGCTTCCTGTATTGGATGCATTTAAAAGCAAATACAACCTAAAGCAACTTGTCATTATCGCTGATAGTGGACTGCTTTCCAGCCAAAACACAGAAGAACTTCAGTCTAAAGGATACGAGTTTATTCTCGGAGCCAGGATAAAGAACGAGAACAAAGGCATAAAAGAAAAGATATTATCACTTGACTTGAAAAATGGACAGAGTGCTGTTATCAATAAAGACAGACTTAAACTCATTATAACCTATTCGGATGACCGAGCTAAGAAAGATAAGTACAATAGAGATAAAGGCTTACGAAAGCTTGAAAAACAAATCCGTTCGGGAAGGTTGAGTAAAGTCAACATCAATAACAGGGGCTACAACAAATTTTTAAAATTAAACGGTGAAATTACTGTAAGCATTGATAAACAAAAAATAGAACAAGACAGTCGTTGGGATGGGCTGAAGGGATATCTGTCCAACTCACAACTAACCAAAAACCAAATCATTGAAAACTATCAGTATTTATGGCAAATAGAAAAAGCATTTAGAATAGCCAAGTCAGATCTAAAAATCCGTCCAATTTATCATCGGCTTCAAAGAAGAATCGAAGCTCATGTTTGTATCTCCTTTGTCGCTTATAAGCTATATAAAGAACTCGAAAGACAGCTTATCGAAAAGAAATCTGACATGAGTGCACTTAGAGCAATTGAAATCGCAGAGAGTATTATTGAGCTAACCGTAAAGTTGCCGCAAAGCGGAAAAACCAAGAGGAAAACATTACTTCTAACTGAAGAACAAAAAAAATTAAACGAGATTTTTAATCTTGGGTGTTAAAACGCGGAAGTCAGGA
>CAZDUI010000041.1:0-37388 GCA_964508605.1 uncultured Weeksellaceae bacterium
TTTTAAAAAATTACGAATTTTTGCAAAAATGCAGGTTGATTCACAACCTGACGGTCCGCGGGCTTGTGCAGTAGCGGAATTCAAAGCGACTACTTGTCCCACGTGATAAAGTTAATTAAATGCACCACTGTTCACAAGGCTTGCAGGAAAAAGATGCGGGGCGCCAGCCCCACATTAATTATTGCAAGCCTTACTTGCACTCAGCCGCTATTGCACAACGCCCGCTGTTAGTACACGTTATTTTCGGATGCTATTTGTTAAAACAGTGTCTTTGGCAAAGGTATCCCCATGCCTTTAGGAGGATATTCTTTGAAATTTGACGGCATGTCGTAAGCGTAAAATAAGATAAAGCAAATTACTAATCCAATTAATGCTTTTGCAATGTTTTCTTTTAAATATTCCCAGTATGTAGGTCTAACGAGCTTTGTCCACCTTATTAATAAGAATATTCCAATTGGCAATAAAAAGATTTGTGCAGAATTAATAGAACTATAAGTCACCGTTGAATAATCTGGCCAACTACAAAACGTATAACACATTGCCATTAAAGAATAAAATATTTGAATATTTAAAATGAAATTAAGAACAGAAATTCCTTTGCTAAATTTCCAGTGTCTAAAGGAATAAAACATTCGTATGATGTAAAGAATAGATAAGAGCATCCATAAAATCACTAATGCTTTTCGTCCAATTGTCAGGGTAATGAAACTTAACCCTGCTGAAAGAATGAATAATGCAATTAAGCTGTATTCGATTTTTTTCGATTCGATAATTTTTCTCATGTGTCTTTAAAAATGTGTGCTAACTCGTTTATATGCCTAATTATTCTCATTTCCATACTTATCATCCCATTTGGAACGATATGTCCAGTTTTTACATCGTGCTTCGCGTTGATATTTTTTATCATCTTCATCCCTTCAAATATATAACTATTCTCGTTCCGATAGCTATCGGGACACCAACAGGCAATGGCAGACATTCTGTGAATTGAATTTTGGCAGGGTGATGCAGGGTCAAATGGGGCGAAAGGGGCGAATGAGATAGGATGCAAACAGATGGGTACGGATGGGTACGGCAGCGGGCATGCTGAAAACACAAAAGGGGTCACCTGCCGGTAGCCCCTTGATTTTTGTTGCAGTCCCGTAGGGATTCGAACCCCAAACCTTCTGATCCGTAGTCAGATGCTCTATCCAATTGAGCTACGGGACTGAATGCGGCTGCAAATATATATTATTTTTTGCTTAGATATTTAGGAATTTTAGGCAAAAAGTCTTTAATATCCTGTATTCGCTTTTCATCGCTGGGGTGAGTACTAAGCATTTGCGGTGGTTTTTCGCCGCCCATTGAGGCCATTTTCTGCCAGAAATCGATGGCTTTTTCAGGATTGTATCCTGCCAGAGCCATGAAAACGAGTCCCATTTTGTCGGCTTCGGTTTCGTGTTTCCGGCTATAGCTTAGCATACCCAATGCCGACACCAGCCCGTAGGATTGTAAAAAAATGTTTTGACTGGCCTCAGAACCTGTGTCAAATACTCCTCCCACTATAGTTCCCATGCCTTTTACTGCCAATGCCTGGCTCATGCGTTCGTTGCCGTGACGCGCAATAGCATGTGCAATCTCGTGCCCCATGATAACGGCAAGCATGTCATCGTCGGTGGCCAGTTTCATAATTTCGGTATAAACTACAACCTTACCGCCGGGCATACACCATGCATTTACCACCGGCTGGTCAACGGTTTTAAATTCCCATTTAAATCCTTCAATGCGTTTGGCATGTCCGTTTTTCTTAAGATACGATTCTACCTCAGCAGCAATTTTCTTCCCTATTCGCTCAACGCGTTGCGACCGTTCGTCGTTTTGGGGTAACGGCGGATTTTCAGCAAGGAATTTTGTGTACGCCACCTCAGCCATTTCTATCATGGTAGATTCGGGCTGTAAATTCAATTGACGACGATTGGTAATGGGTATTTTATTGCATGACTGAATGATCATGAACATCGTAAGCAGCACAAAAAAAATATTCTTTTTCATTCTTCAATTTTTGCAGTAATTCCTCTTTCCAGTATGGCTTCGCACCGGGGCCTCAATTCCTCAAACGTTCCGTGCATCACGTCACATTTTCCATTGTAATGTATAATCCATGCGCACTGTTCGGCCTGCTCTGTCTGGTGTTCACAAACCTTAACCAGCGTATTGATAACGTGGTCAAAAGTGTTGTAATCGTCGTTATAAACTATCAATGCCTTAACCGGCTCAGTAAGTTCTTCGGTAAGAACGTCAACATCAATCTCGGGAGTAGGTTGCGTAGGCCCCGACAAAATGCAATTCCTGTTCATTATCAAAAAATATCAATACACATTATTTATTCGTTGGTCATTTTACGGGCTTCTTCCAGCGTCACAGGCTCAAGACCATAAAAAGCGACCACTTTCGCATCAGAAACCCCTTCATTTACAAAATGTAGCCTGATTTTCTCTGCGTCGGCAAATGTATTAAAGTTTCCGCATTTAAACACGGTATTGAAAGATTCATCTTCCTCCTGCATGATATTTTTATCGCTGTTTCTTACAAAAATCAATGCCATATCGCCGGGAACTTCTTCCGAATATGTTCCCAAAATTACCTGAAAAACAAGGCCCTGAACTCCTCCGTTTCCATCCGATTCTGTAGCAACCGGTTGCGGTTCAGGTTGTGGCTGCGGCTCAGGTTGTGGCTGCCGTTCAGGTTGTGGTTGCGGCTCAGGCTGTGGTTGTGTAGTATTCCCTGAGCTTCCTGCACGCAGACGGGCAGCTTCTTCCAGCGATACTTCGGTGAACCCGTATATTGCCACAATGCGCGCCTGGGGTACTCCTTCTCCTTTAAAATAATCGGCTTGCTGCAACACCGAGCCAAACGATGTGGTATTGGCTGTACGGAAAATGGTTTTGAAGTTCTCGTCTTCTTCCCTAATAATTTGTTTATCGCTGTTATTGAGCATAATTCCGGCAAATTCCTGTGGAACTTCATCATCAAAAGTTCCCAGCAACACGTAATAATTTAAACCATCTACTTCCTTGTCTGACATTTCGCCAATATCTGGGTTTGTGTTGGAACTTTCCGAATTGTTTCCCTGGTTTTGCTGTACTGCAGCCCCTCCGCCTTCTGAAGTAAGAATGCCCATACCTTTTTGCGCGAGCAATCGTTCGGCTGCTGCCACCGTTAGTCGTTCGCCTTCGTAATACGCCACTACAAACGCATCTTTCACCCCAATTTGCCGCACTTGTTCGCGGCGCACACCTGCTTCGGCTGCCGATTTATAAACTCCTGTTGCATATTTGAACAGGTTGTCTTTTTTGAAATATACCAGTGGCGAGATATTAAAAATGCTGATTGCCTGAATGGGTTTGCTGTAGGCTCCAACCTGTACGGTGAAATATAAGCCCTTGATTCCCTTGCCCTGCAACGCTTCGGCTGCTCCGGCAAATTGTTTGTACTCTGCTGCTTCTGCCGCATCTTCCTGATACGTCAACTTCACACCGTCGCGTTCCACTACGGCTACATTGCCCTGGTTCCCTTGATTCCCTTGATTGCCCTGATTGCCTTGATTGCCTTGATTTCCCTGGTTCCCCTGATTTCCTTGATTTCCCTGGTTGCCTTGATTGCCTTGATTGCCTTGATTGCCTTGATTTCCCTGATTTCCCTGATTGCCTTGATTACCCTGATTTCCCTGATTGCCTTGATTACCCTGGTTACCCTGATTTCCCTGATTACCCTGATTGCCTTGATTACCCTGGTTACCCTGATTACCCTGATTGCCTTGATTGTTTTGATTATCCCTATTCTCAACGTTCAGCGCTACATCCTGCACACCATTATTTTCCTGAATTCTTCTCGCCTCATATACTGCTATTTTATCGCAATTATTATAAGCCACTACAAAGGCACCGGGATACCCGTCCATTTGCCTGATGATGTTTTTGGCATCATTGGCTTCCTGGTATGATTTAAAATATCCCACCATATACCGGATAATACCGTTGTCCATGCGTTGTCCTGTAAGGGGCACGAAGGCAGCGAACAACGTGGTAGGAATAGGATTTTTAAATGCACCTACCTGAACTTTATAAACCAATCCCTGCGGGCACGGACCGTCAATAGGTATAGGGTTTTCGGCATTGTAAACCGGTTTATCTGACTTCACAAAGATGGGTTCGGTAATTTCGGCGGGCACTTCAAATCCGGGATCTAACGGATTGTTTTTCAGTTTCTCCAGCGGAATGGGCAAATAGTCGCCATGACGTCCGGTTAATGCCAGCATATCGGCACCCACAGAAGGCGCCAGCCCTGCTACGTAATCATCCAGTAATTGTTTGCGCTCCAAATATATGCGCTGTTTTTCAGCATGGGTTTGCCCTGCCGATTCCATTCTTATTTCAATTTCCTTTAAATCACGGAACAGCATTTCAAGTTCTTCTTCGGCTGCTTGTTTTTCGTCGGGCGATGCATTTTTAACAATGCGTTCCTGGTCGGCAATGGTTTGTTGCTTACGGGTATATTCTCTTTGAATTTCCTGATATTGTCCTGCTGTGCGTTTGGCCGAATCTCTGGCTTCGGCATACGCTGCCATCAAATCGTAATACTGTTTGTATTCAGGATATCTTCTGATATCTTCTTTTTTCAATTCGGACATGGATTGCGGAGCTGCCAGACGGGCTTGTTCGGCGAAATATTCATTTTCGGCATCCTGCCATGCAAGGGCCTGAACATATGCGCGGTCGGAACGGTCGCGGGTGCGGTTTGCTGCCCATTCAATATCCTGGCTTTGCGACAGCAAATTCATTTTGGCGTCTTTGCTTTTAACTTTCTGGGCACTGTCTTTTAAGGTGGATGCGGTAAGGTCTAAATCTGCCGCTTCAGACTTATATATAACGGCATCTTTCATCAATTCAGTGCTCTTGCGTTGGGTAACATCATCAGCAACTTCTCCTGTGTTGGTAATAACCGGCTTTCCGGTGGCCGACCCGGGAATGTAAAACGGATCGGTGATGGCGTCAAGAATTTGGCGTGCCTTCATCAGCTCTGCAATGGCATCCTGCTCTAAACCGGCAGCTGTTTTATACATGTTTGCGCGGGCAGTTTTATTCTTTTCATTCTTAGCATCCTGCCGCAACTGATTCGCTGCCTTATATTTTTCTTCGGCATTTTTCAAGTACAACCGGGCAGCCAAAACATCCGGATTGGTTTCATCCATTGTAACTCCCGTCATAATATCTACAATGGTGGACTGGATTCTTTCATATTCTGACTTATTCACCCCGGCAACCGGTTCTACAACGGGCTTTTCGGTTTTGGCCAGTTTCTTCTCCTGCTTTTCAAGGGTTTTCTGTAAAGCTTTTTGTTCTTTGGGATCGGTAGATGCACTGAGTTTAATACGGGTATCATCTACTTTGGCCTGGGCTTTGTCAATTTTTTCGAACTTCTTCTGATATTCCTTCAGCGTTTCATTTCCGGTTAGACTGGTGTTTTCCTTTTGCTGAGAATACTTTACAAAATCAGGATTAAATCGTGCCCTTTCTTTGGTATTCTGCAATTTTTCGGTTTCTTTTGCTTCTTTCAGTGCATATACGTCTGCTAATTCCTGAATGGCATTCTTTTTTTCCTCATCGGTTTTTGCAGCATTTGCTTTATCGGTAAGTTCTGAAATTCTGGAATCGGCATTTTTTATCAGTTCATTATTCAAATTTGCCAGCGCCTCTTGTTTTTGGGCATCGTTTAACGATGTATTGGTTTCAATATCCTCTTTTCTTTGCTGATATCCGGGCGAGACATCGTTAGTGGTTATGTTACCAAAGGTTTCGGGCTGCTTTACATCGTTATTTGCCAGCCCGCTTTGATGTTCCTGAATCCATTTTTCGTTGGAAAGAATGCGTGCGTTGGTTTCATTGATAACGTCGCTTAAAACAGACTGCTTTACTGTTAAAAGATTATTTCCGGGATTGGCATCCATTTGACGCTTATTGCGTACTTTTTCCTCTTCAGCTCCCGCAATCAGGTCGCGGTACACTTCATTTTCTCCGGTTCGGCGCTTCACTTCATCTGTTTCGGCAGCCAGTGCGTTCATGCGTTCTGTAAATCCGGGCAGAAGCTGTTCGCTTTGCAAATTCTCCTCAGGAATCTCTGTTTTTTGAGCACTTTCGGCAAAATCGCTGTCTTTTTGTGCAGCAGCTTCGGCATCCTCTTTCAGTTGCTGCAATGCTTTCAGCCGGTTGCGCTCCTCAACGGTAATGGTTCCATTGCTTTCCTTTTCCTTTAGCGACGCTAATTCAGAATCAGCCTTTTGCGTAAGCTCCTTATTCAGCGCAGCCCTTTCCTTTGCCTTATCAGCCGCACTCTTTGAGGAATTTTCAATATCCCGCATTCTCTGGTTGTACTCAGGAAGCAGTGTTTCGGCCGGCAGGGGTTGCGAAGTGTTTTCAGCAGCCAGTTCGCTGTCTTTACGAATGTTATTTTCGATGTCGTCTTTTAGTTTCCGAAGCGAGTTCAGGGTTTCTTTGTCTTGCGGAGTGGCTGTACCTTCGGTTTCTTTTTGTTGCAGGCGCTGAATCTCACCATCGGCTTTGGCAATTACCGTCTTATTCAAGGCTATGCGTTCATTGGCCTTATCCTGCGTACTCCTGTTTGAGTTTTCAATTTCGTTATACTTTTGGTTGTACCCGGGTACTAGTGTTTCGCTGGTAACAGGTTGCGATGTGCCGTTATTAACACTTGTATTGCCGGCAAAATCTCTATATGCATCAACATCGGCCTGCGACGTTTTTATTATTTCGGTAAGCGCTTCCTTGCGTTTTTCATCATCAGCCGTTGCCGTGCCTTGCTGTTCACGCGCCTTTATACCATCCAATTGCTGTTGTGCAGCTGCTATCACTTCATTTTCCAACTCCATCATTTTAGCGGCACGTTCTTGCGGATTGTCTACCGTAGTGGATATGGCTTCCCTTCTGTTAAAATATCCGGGCAAAACATCGTCTGCTGATACCGGAATTGCAGCAGTGGCTGTTGCAGATTCAAGCTCTTGTAATCGTTTGTTATTAGCGTCAATGTCGTTTTGTCTGTCGCCACGCATTTTCTTCAAATCGGCAACCACCTTATCCAGGTCATTTTTTTCCTGTGTATCTGTTGCCGACTCTTTCTGTTTCTCTAACCTTTCAACATCACTATTTAGCTGCGCAATCCATTCAGAATTTAAACGATTACTTTCTTCCAGTCTTTGCTTTTCGTTGGCAATTGCGGTAATACCCTTACTCTTCTCATTGAATTCAGAATAATCCGGGGCATTGCTATTTTGGTTTGCATTTCCGTTATTGGCGTTATTGCCTGCCTGATTTATTTTCTGATCGTTCTGAGCGATGGTATTTTTCACTTCGTCAGAGGCAATCTGATTGTTTAGATTTTGCTTTTGCTCATCGGTAAGATGCTTTACTTCAATACCTGTAGTATTGCCGTCTAAAACGTCGGCCTGAGCATATAATGCATCGGCCTGATTACGGGCATCGCGATATTTCTTTTCGGCCTGAACAATTTCCTGCTCAACGGCCGCCAACTGTTCGGTAGCTTTATCAATCTCTTTTTGAATATTTTCCTGCTCCTTTTTTCTTGCCTGCTCTTTCTTTGCCGTTAGGTCATCAATTTGTTTTTTCAGTTCGCTTCTTTCATTTCTTAAATCGCGAAGGTCGGCCTCCAGTTTGGCAGCATCGTTTTCTTTGTTTCTGGCTTCTTCCCGTTTTACTTCCGCCTGATTGCTATAATCGGTTTTCTCCTTATTAAGGTTTGCAGCAGCAAGATCTTTCATTGCATTCAGCTGTCGCAAGGCTTCGTCCCGATTGTTATTTTCAAGAGCCTTTTTAATGCCATCGGCGTATTTTTCGGCCAAATCGGCTTCATTATCTCTATCGATATATTGCTTTTCCAGCTCATTGGCCACGCCTAATGCTGCCTGTGCCTTTTGACTTTGTTGCCGCGATTCTTCATTGAGTTCGGCTGCCGACTTCAACAGCTGATTTTTTTCGTCGTCGTTATCGGTTTTGTCGGCAAACTCCAGCGATTGTCTGGCATCTCCGGCATTTTTACCTGCTTCATCCTGGTAATGTGCGGCTACACTAAAGGCAGCGTCCATTTTTTCCTTTACTTCGTCGGCATCTTTGCGCAATGCTGCTGCATCTTCTTCGGCCATTTTAATGATATCGGCATTTGAAACATCGCCGGCAATTTCCACCTGATTTCCGTTTGTATTACCGTTATTACCGTTATCGCCTGTTGTATCAATATCATTGTTGGCCAAGGCCGATGTTTCAAATTTATCGGCATTCACATCCAGCGCGGCACGTTGTTTTAACACCTCACTAACAATAAGGTCGTTGTCGGCAACCGTCTGGTCGAACATATTTCTGACAATCAATTTTTCCGCATCGCCCTCTTCTATCAAGGTAAGTTCCTGCGGCATTGCCCTTATTTCGGTCTGCGGCGGTACGTCAATAACAACATCATGAATTTTACCGCTGGCATCGCTTTGAACGGAGAAATTGTATTTGCCCCCTTTGGGAAGCGTCAGCAGGTATCCTCCATCAGCTTTAGACGCATTAAATAAGCCTATAACATCTCCTGTGGCCACGTCGGTAATGGTAATGGATGCGGCATTGTTTGCGGGGACAATTTTATTGGTAAACGAGCCTTTAATAATTGCGATAAGTGCCGGAAACCGCTGAACCTTTACTTTGTACACATGCACCTGACCTGTACCCGAAGCGCGGGAAGAAGCAAAGTATGCATTTTCGCCCATGGCATCAACCATATACAGCAGGTCGTCGTCAGGAGTATTTATTGCAAAGTCAATATTCTCGGGTTGCCCATAAGAATCATTGTCGGGATTGTATTCGCACCGGAACACGTCATACCCGCCCATGCTGTTGTGTCCCTTTGACGAAAAATACAGGTAATTGCCTGTTACGTCCATAAAAGGAAAATCTTCATCGTAGGGAGTATTTACAGGTCCCTGAACGATTTGTGGTTTTGCCCACGTACCATCGGGCAGGCGTTTTACTCTGTAAATATCTTTACCGTTTTCACCCTCCTTACCGTAACTGCTGAAATAAATCATATCAGTGGTTTTGGGGTCGGGAACGTGCAGCACAATGCGGTGTTCATTCTGCTCGTCAAGTTTTGAGCGCAACTCGTCTACCACCAGCATGGCACCGCCGATATTTTCAAGATTATACAACCGGAAGAAGGATGACACCGCCGATTGTTTTTTATCAATTACTACAATATCGGTAAGGCCCGAGAGCAATTTCTTACCATTTTTAGCACCCTGAATATATTGGTCTACTGCAAGTTTTTTTAGTTGTTTTGCATCGGCTGCCTTTTTATAGGTTTCGTAGGAACGCAGGGCGTCGTTAAACCTGTAATTCAAATGATAAGCCCTGCCCAGAAAGAAGTACATTTCCTTATCAACATCGGCTCTGCCTTCGCATTGTCTCAAATAATCGAGTCCTTTGGTTTTGTCGGCATCGCTATATAACAAACAAGCACCATAGCGGTATCGGTAGTTGAAGTTGTCCTGATTGAGGCTTAACAGTTTCTGATAAATGGTAACGGCTTCGGTATATTTTCCTTTTTCAAAGAGCGCATTGGCCTCCTTTGCCATTTTTTCTTCCGGTTCGTCGGGCACAACCAGTTTGCCTGCGCTCAAAAATAGCAGAGCACAAAACAACAACAGGTATTTACCGATGGCATTGAATCTCATGTGATGTGGGAACTGTACACGCACAGGCGATTCGGGTTTAAGGTTTACGATTTCTTTTTCGAAGCACCAGTCTGTTTTCTTCTCTTTTCAGCAGCCGCTCTATGTTCTTTTGATGCGTAACTATCACAATAGCAGCGAATATAACCGAAAAAATCACAAGAGACTTATTATTGGAGTGAAAAACTATAATTACAGATAACGGGTAAACGGCGGCAGAAAGTATAGAACCCAGAGATACAAATCTTGTAAGGGCAAAAACCAGAACAAACGTTCCCAGGGAAATAAGTGCCGCGGGCAGGTGCAAAGACAATACTACTCCCAGCAGTGTAGCTACCCCTTTCCCTCCTCTGAACTCGGCAAATACGGGAAATACATGTCCGAGTACAGCGGCCAGCCCCAGGCCAATTTGCAGGTTAGTGTAACTAACGGAACCCACATCGTAGGGTGAAATCAGCGGTAAAAGCGTTACGGGCAAATACCCTTTAACGCAATCTACCAAAAGAACGACAATCCCTGCTTTTGCGCCGAGCACCCTGAACGTATTGGTAGCACCTGCGTTACCGCTTCCGTGCTCTCTTACGTCCATTTTATAGAATGCCTTGCCAAACCAAACAGCAGTAGGAATGCTGCCTGCCAGGTATGCGACAAGAATGAAAACTATATTAATCCAACCGGTTAACTCATGCATTACTAATCCTCAAAGTTACGTTTCAATTTTGAAACTTTTGAATTATCAGATGAAAGTCTGATTTCAAAATCGTCTACACCTTTCTCGCCCTTATACTTAAGCTTGTCGGCCTTTGTTTCGGCAATGATGTTGTTAAAATCCTGGTCGGAACTGATAACTGTTAGATTTCCTAAGCTGTATTCAAAGAAATACCAGTATTTTTCGTCCACTTCAATATACATACTAAAGGTATTGCGAACCAGTTCTTTGCCCGAACCTCTTTGTGGGCGTATCATTATGTAGGTTTTAAAATACTTTAACACCTCATCTTTATAAACGTTACTTATACCTGCTTTACCATCATTCAGGAACACGCCTTCTTCAGCATCCCAGCGCATGCGCACATCGCCCAGATAGAACGGTACATTCATGGCATCAGGCATTCTGCCTTTCACCTTGCCGCTTAATGTGATATCGGCCTCTACTTTATCAGCCACTTCCTGACCGGCAAGTTCGGTAAGCGATTTTTTAAAGAATGTGGTGGTAATATCCATCCCCTCCAGTCCGGCAGCTACCTTCATTCTGCTAAACATTTTCTCGGCCGCGTTATCAAGGAATGGGAATGCAATACCACCGGCAAGACGCATGGATATTTCGCCTTTACCCATATTATAGTTTACCGAACCCACCGTGTTTAGCTTCATTTGCCCCAAACCAAAATCAAGATTTACCCTGCCATCGCCGCTAACAAGACAGAGGTCGGTATGCATAGAGATAAAATTTCCGGGCAATGACAGTTCTTTCAGTTTTTCGCGATTTGAAATACGATATTCTTTTGCTCCTTTGTCGTAGAACAAAAATCCGCTGGCCGACATTACATTGATATCCGCATCGGCAGATTTTTGCGACAGGAAGGTAGCATAAGCTGCGGCAGAGTCAACACTCCATATTAATCCGGCACCAATAGCGGCCCCTTCCAGATCCTTCATATCTTCGGCTACCGGAATATATATTTCCATTGGGTTTATTTCACTTCTAAAGTTCATCCAGTTACGCGCTATCTGAGCGCAATTATGAGCGATACGTGTGGCCCCGTCAAAAACCAGGAACTGATTGCTGGCACGTAACTCTACCTTACCGTAATATTCAAAATTCGGACTGAGCCTGAAATTCTCTTCCTTTGTAATAGCACCATTCGCAAAGGTTTGATACGTTTCATCGGGTTTTATTTTGGCAAAGTGAATTTTGAATGCATTGCCCGTCTCGTCCTTGTAATAATAATCGCCTGAAGCCTCATAATCTCTGCGGGCATTTACCTCAACCGTGGCATTAAGAATTAAGTGGTTTTTTGTAATATTATTGGCAACAATCTGCGCATTTTTCAGCGGTTCCATTTTGGCTTTTTTGTGAATGGTTACCAAACCGCTGTCCGGAACAATACGCGCATCGGCAATATCCATAAAAGGAACTTTTGAACACTTTATATCTTTGGTATTCACGTTAAACCGTGCAAAGGGCGCCATAAAAGACAAACTGTCCTGTTTAGGATGTGTGCTATAGAAATTGGGTCTTTCAAACTCAGACGATTCAATGGTAAGCGATGTTTTCTTAACGAGTTCAATGTCGTCAACATCCATAAACCACTTAAACTCATCCATATAAGCTATATATTGGTTTTCAGGGAATTCAATAAATGAATTTTCGCCATTGGCTTTAAAGTTACCCATTCTTTTGGTAAAATCAACGTCGGCGCGTACGTTATGTGTTTTAAAAGCCATATCAGAGAGGTCTGCTGAACTGAGGTCAAATTCGGCAGTATCTGAAAGTATTTTTTCGTGAGTGTACACGTATTTTCGTGCATTGAGCATGGCATTGGCAAATTGCATACGTCCACGTCCTGTCATCCCCTCCGGTGTAAGAAACAACCTTCCTTTCAGGGTTGCCTGGTTTTCAAAAAACTGTAAAGGTTCTTTTACGCTGCGCGCTACCAGTACTTTTTCAGACGGTACGTATTTAACATATGTATTTACGCCTTTTACAGCGGGTACAGCTTTGGGTTTGGTGGCCGTTAAGTTAACATATTCTGTGGCAATGCCTGCTGTAGAGTCAGGAAAGAATGTAAACGCATCTGAAATGGCCGTTGAGGTAAGGAATTCAATTTTTCCGTCGCCCTGCAGTCCTGCCGAACTAAGGCGCATCGTATTTTTAAACATGGTTTTGTCCTTATACATGCCCAAACCTTCGGCCGGCATTTTACGAACGAATCCCAGGGAATAGTCTGGCTGCACTTTTAAATTCTCTGCCATATCGGGAAAGATACCGGCCGACTTAAAGATTCCTGTAAAAGCCATAAAATCGCGGTTAAAATTGTCCAGCGAGTCCATCTCGAACGGTGCAATAATGAACAAGAAATCCTTGCGGTTATATATGCCTTTGTACTTACAGTTTTTGTCGTAATAAACGTAAGTTTCCTTACTTACTTTCAGTTTAGGATAGTCATGAAATTTTTTGTTGTCGTAACCCGCCTTATTTTTTGGTCCGTCAATTAATATTTCACCTTTCACGTCTTCAATCAGCGATGATAGTCGCACCTGACCCTGCTGTTGTTCAAACGGCCATACTCTGATGCGCATGCTGTCGCATTCCAGCAAACTAAGGTTGAATTTTTCGTAATCAAAAACGAATTTGTGGCCGAAATACTCAGTGCTTCCGGCGGCAATAATTCCCCCAAAGGTCATTTGACGATTTTTGTGAACGGTAATGGTTGAAGTGGAATCGGGATAGATGCGCACATACTGCGGTTCGCTTAAAACAACTCTTTGCAAACCTGTAATTTGCATGTCTTTGGTTTTGATATTAAACCATGCATTGTACTTTGTTTTTTGTGCGTTTTTAAGATCAGAGAAAAACACAATAGCATCGTTGTCTCTTTTTCCGGCTAACCCTTCAGTATATAAGAACAACTTTTCTCTGATTCTTAACTTATTATTGAAGGGGTCCAGTTCCAGCAGTCCCAGGTTTGCGAGTTCATAAAATATGGGCTTTGCGTCGTCAACCGTTAAATTCAATGCGGTGGCTAATTCAACCAGTTCAAATTTTCGTTTTTTCTTTTGAACGGATATTTTGGCTATGGTTTGTGCCGGATGTACACCGCCCATTCCATTCAGGCGGTTATATCCATCTTTATCAATATATGCTTCGCTTTGAAATTCGGCGGCAGTATTCGTACTTCCAAATAACTGTCCCATACGCAATAATGAGTCTCCCTGCGTCCAATAAAGCGCTTCAAATTTCATGTCCAGTTTTTGGTAAGAATTATTGAATGGACTGGCACCCAGCGCTTCCTTTGGTCGGGCAAGAGTAAGTAAGTTGTCCTTCAGGGTATATTCCATTCTTAAATAGGGATGTGAAATGGTATCGTCGCCCACGTGAATAATTGCAGATGCGGGAATGGCCGAAATTTTCTCTTTTTCTATACTGAATACCGATGCAACCATTTGAATAAAAGGCTTATCGGAACCATTATAAAACAGAAGTCTGGCAGGAGTTTCTGGGGTGCCTGTACCCACGAATTCATTTCCTTTTAGTGTAAATCCTCCTAAATAATCAACGCCTTTTACAACGTCTTTAATTTTATAATCCTGTTTATACGATTGAAAATTTGGAAATTCAATTCTTCCATTTCTTCCTAGTTTAATTACTTTTTCATCGATTTGACCTAACAGAGGGTCGGTAAAATACGGGGTGGTTAGCAATACACTATCTGCCTTAAAGGCCGCAGCCTTGGTATTAATTTTACACTTATTCAAAATCGCAAATGTTTCATTTTCCGCCAACCCTGCTCGTGTAAAATAAATTTTACCACCCTTAATTTGAAGAGTATTAGTATTGGGGTCAAAAACGCCTGAAGCTCCGTCGATTACAGTACTATCTTCGTTTGCCAGGGCAGTAAAACGAACATTATCAAGAACTACAATACCTTTACCATCTTTATTTTCAAATTTAAAATTTCCTTTCCGTGCTTTCCATGTTACCACATTTGAGGTATATAAATCCTGACGTATTACCAGCCCTGAGGAGGAGGCCAGAAAATCCTGAAAACGGTCTTTTTGCTTAACATCAATTAGTTTTTCAAGTACCCCCTGCCACACTTCAAAAGACTGCATGCTGGCCCGGGTGCCTCCGGTAAGTTCTATAGATGCAGCCCAGTAATCTTTAAACTCGGGATACGGCCTGAATTTCTTAAGCAGCATTTTATTGCTCATCATCATAATTCTAGATTTTACACTGGCATCCAGTCCGTTCCATACCAGAATAAATTTTTCAGAGAACTCCTTGGCATCTTTTCTGTCGAAAGAAGCCAGGTGTTTTTCAACCTGCGAACTAAACTTTACAGGATCGGTGCTAAACTCTTCTACCTGTGCCTTTAGTTTACCTGTAAATGCAACACAGATAACTAGAAAAGCGATAAGATACTTACATTTAAACATTTCAATTATTTTTAAAGGTGCACATTACCCATCGGTTGCTATCGGTGTGCTTTACATAGGTCAACTTCAAAGACTCTGCCAATTCCCTTATTGCGGTAAGGTCCTCTAAATAAAACCCGCTTACCATTAAAACACCATTTTGCAATAAAGCCTTCCGGTACAAGTGCATGTCAGCAAGCAGCACATTGCGGTTGATATTAGCCAAAATGACATGGAATTTACGATTGCCCAGCAACCCGGAGTCGCCGTGCAGAATTTCTATATCGTTGCATTGATTCAACCTGACATTTTCTGCGGCGTTTTTAAAACACCATTCGTCGTAATCTATAGCCGTTACCTGTGCGGCACCAAGTTTTTTAGCAAGAATTGCAAGAATTCCGGTACCGCAACCCATATCCAGAACACTTTTCTGATGGAAATCGGTTTCCAGCATTGCCGCAGCCATCTGTGCAGTGGTGTCATGATGCCCGGTACCAAAAGACATGCGCGGTTCTATGATTAGTTCCATGGAAAAAGCCGGGTCGGGTTGATGAAAAGTGGCTCTGATTCTAAGTTTATCGTTCACTGTAACCGGCTGAAAATTTTGCTCCCAGGCTTCGTTCCAGTTGATATCCTGTAGCACTTCGGCATGATACGACCATTCGGCTTTGCCTGTAAGGAATTTCATTTGCGCAACAAAATCACTCTCGTTCCATAACTCGCCGGATATATATGCCTGTAAGCCGTCGTCAGTATCTTTAAACCCATGGAAACCCGCTTCGGACAGATAATAAACTGTTAGCTCCCTATAAGGGTCCAGCGGAAAAATGGTTATGTTAACTTCCACATCAGACATTGGCGAAACTTTGAGCAATGCGAATAAAGGAATTTGCTGCCAATGAAGCAGAGCCAATCAGTCCTCCGTCAATATCAGGCTGACCAAATAATTGCCCGGCATTAGAGTCGTTGCAGCTTCCACCGTAAATAATACTCAATGAAGTTCTTTCAGGCTGAATAACGCGTACAAAATCGCGAATTACTTTGTGCATATCCTGCGCCTGTTGAGCAGAAGCTACCACGCCTGTACCTATGGCCCAAACCGGTTCGTATCCAATAATCAGGGGTTTGGCAGGATCTATATACTGCAATGCAACCGCCAATTGATTTGTAACCACCTCAACTTCTCCACCCTTTTCGCGCTCGGTAAGTGTTTCTCCCACACACAAAACGGGGATTACCCCTACTTCATGGCATGCTTTTATTTTACGATTGATTACGTCATCGTTTTCGTGGCAATACGTTCTTCTCTCAGAGTGGCCAATTAAACATGCATCCACAAAAATACTCTTGAGCATAGCGGCAGAAATTTCTCCTGTAAACGCGCCCGTTTGCTGATGGTGGCAATTCTGTGCGGCCACCTTAAACCTACCCTGCTCGTGTAATTTTTTTGCAAAGTCTTTAAGATAAATAAAGGGACATGCAATAAATATTTCAACATCGCCCGGCACACCGGAAGCACCCTCAAGCAACTGGCTCATAAGAACCTGAGCTTCGGCTGCTGTTTTGTGCATTTTCCAATTGGCAATTAAAATTTTCTGTTTATTACTCATTTCAAGCGAATTCTGGGATCGATAATTCCATATACGATGTCTACCAACACATTAATAAAAACGAACGTAGTTGCCACCACAATAACACACCCCAGTATTACAGGATAATCGTCTTTGATGATGCCGTTATACATTTCGAGCCCCAGTCCTTTCCAACTGAAAATTACTTCAATAAACACTGCACCAGCAAGCAGGGAGGCAAACCAGCCCGAAACCGCAGTAACTACCGGGTTCAACGCATTTTTAAGGCCATGACGAATTACTACCCTGTAATTCGACAATCCCTTGGCACGGGCGGTGCGCATATAATCTTGTGAAAGAACGTCGAGCATACTGCTGCGTGTAAGTTGCAGAATAATTGCCAGTGGCCTTATACCCAAAGTTATTGCCGGTAAAATCAAATTGTCGAGCGCAAGAAATTCATTGGCCAGATCATCGGTTTCGTATAATGAACCTGTATTATTTAAACCGGTACCCGGCAAATTGATAAAACTATCAATGAGCGGTATGGGAGCATCGGGCAATACGGCATTTAAAGAATAACCAATAATCCAGAATATCATTCCAAAGCTTCCAAACTTAAATGCCGTTCTGAATAAAAAGTCGGTACTAAAATTTCCAAAGGGGTCTTTGTTCAGACGTTTATTCAAAGCAGTGCCAATTAGCAACCCGATACCCAAAACAATAAACGGCAACAAAGGGATATAAGTAACTTCATACCAAAGATATCCACCAATCCATGCTACGATTATGGCCATAAAATAACTGGGTGCCGACATGCCCAATACCGCCAGCACCAAACTACCGTTGTCGAAAAACGAGCCTTTCCATATGGCGGCAAGGATACCGAGAATAATACCTAAAAATGTTGCAAAGGCCATTGCCACTACTGCCAGCACCACGGTTCCCGGCAGCGCGTCCGAAATAATTTCGTTCACGGGTTTTCCGTTTTGATAGGAAGTCCTTAAGTAAGGCCATTTAAACACCAGGGTACGTCCGCTGCCAAAACTAACCAGTTCTGTATAGTTATATTTTTCGTCATCAAGATATATTCTGCTGTCAGAGTTGTCGGCATTGTGCAACGAAAACGGAAGCACATCATTGATATATAAGGCATACTGTTGCCATAAGGGCAGGTCCAGATTGTGTTTTTTTTCTATGGTTTCAATAATATCTTCTGACGCGTTGTTTCCAGCAATACCCCTTGCAGCATTGCCCGGCTTAAAATTAAACAGGATAAATGCAAAAGTGATGGCACCCAGCAGAACCAGAAAATTATAACCAATTTTTTTCAGAATAAACAGTATCACAATTTATTGGATATAATCATTTTTAACGTATTCAAACTGCGGAATGGTACGGGTTGACCATTTTTGCAGCACTATTCCACGGTTCAGCAGGAACAATCCGGGATTTGACCGTATCATTGCCTTAAGTGTAATATTATCGCATTGATAAGCAGGATAATTACCGCCAAGTTTTTCAACGAAGGCGGCCCGCACCTCAGCATCGGCAGGACAAATAAAATAGAAAGGAATTCCCGCTGATGCTGCCTCTTCGGCCAGTGCGTTGATGGTTTCCTGATTTCCATCGCTGTATTTCTCCAGGTCGCAACTTATTAATAACAAGACATATTCAAGCTGAAGAATGTCTGTGGTAATTTCCAGTTCTTCCGTTTCAGGTACTTCTTCAGCAACCGTTTCACGCTTCAATTCTTTCCACTGAGACATATCTTTAAACTTGTCGTCGGAAGTTAATTCCCAATCGTAAACAGTAACTTCTTCGCCGCTTTCAAGGTTCTGCAAAGTTATCATGATGCTAACCAGTCCCTGTTCATTTAGCCATGCTGAAATGCTCTCACTTTTTCTTTGTTCTTCAGACAATTGTGCCCATTGCGCTTTGATTTGAAAGTCTTCAACAGGCGGTATGTAACCCTGTTTTACAATTCTGTCTTTTCTACCTACAAATGTTGCTCCGGCAGGAATTTTACTGATATCAGTAAATCCCTGTACTTCTCCGTCCACACAATAGTAGAAGGTCATCTCTACTTCGCTTTTTTCAGCATTTTCAGGATACACCATAGATTCAGGGATATTGGCTCCCACATGGTAAGCCCGGTAATCTTTTACGGGAAGATAGGTATACGTGTACATGGCAAAACCGGTAGAAGAAAGTGCCGCCAGCAAGGCAATCATCCACTGCGGATTCATTTTTCCCAAATTCATTCTTTTTACAATAATTGAAATGAAAAGGAAAAGTGCTGAGAATATAAATGGGAAATACCAATTATCAAAAACCCAGCACAAAAAGGCAACCACCAAAAGAGAGCCCGGAATAAGAATCCAGTCTTCTCTTACTGAGTTGAATTTTATTTTGTGTTGACGGATGAGCAGCAATAATACAAAATACAGTAGAACAATATCTTTGGCAAAAGATTCCCAGGGGGTAAGTGACCTTCCAACGGAGCCTTTCATAGCGTCGCCGAAACATCCGCAATCTCTAACACATTCTGCTTTTTCCCGGTTGTTGCCTTCTTCCTCAATTCTTTTAGATGCAACCTCCATATCTTCACCTGCTTCACATGCCTGGGCCAGCTGGTGCATGCTCCAGTTGTCTTCCCTGTCAATGCAACTTGCAGTATAGTACGTTAGCCACACAAAAAACAGAATCATTATAAGCAAACTCCACGACGCCAGTTTCATTTTGCCCCCCAAAATAACCGCAAGCCCCAAAACGATTTCAGATACACATATTAGTATACTTAGTTCTACCACATAAGGCTGAAAAGAAGGCCAATCTAAAGCACCGGGACTAAAATATTCCTCCAGTTTATATGAAAACCCCAGGGGGTCGTTTGCCTTTACAAATCCCGAGATGATGAAGAGTCCCCCCACCAGCATGCGCGACACCAGAGTGAGCATTTCTACGGCTGATGTGGCCAGCAATACCGGAATACTCAACAAAAACATACCGTATCCAAGATACTGAATCCAGCCTGCTGCCAGTTCCAGCAACGACAACGCTATCAAAAAAACGCTGACAACATTCAGCAGTGCAGCAAAAACCTGTATGCTTACTTTAAGCGGAGATATTTGTGGTTTGTCTTGACTTTTTAACATTTCATTTCATTGTCTTATTCCGGGCTTAAACCGGATCTTCCATGCTATATGCTATGCGGCAACATATTATTTACCTGCTGCAGTATATTATTCTTTCACCCATTGCAAAAGAATCAATGCAAAAATAGAATAATTCGCTATATCCATATAATTGGCTTCTACACCTTCGCTGGCAAGGGTAGCCCCGCTATTGTCTTCAATTTGTTTTATTCGTAATATCTTAGTGAGAATTAAGTCGGTAAGCGACGACACCCTCATACTGCGCCAGGCTTCGCCGTAGTCGTGATTTTTGCGAATCATTAACTCTTTAATCTCGTTAGACACCCCGTCGTAGTGCAATGCAGCTTCCTGCGGTGTCCATTCACTGTATGGCGCATTGTTGCGGCATTGAATAATTGCCATAACGCTGTAATTATACAATGCAACAAACTCGTCGTCAACCGATTCTCCAACTTTATTTTGACCGGTAACCTCAATGGTTCGTATGCGGTTGGCTTTAATGAACAGTTGGTCGGTTAGCGACGACGGTCTGAGAATGCGCCAGGAGGTGCCGTAATCTTTTGTTTTCATTACGAACAAATTACGCGCTTTCTCCCGGCATTTATCGTATTGACTGAGTGTATCCATGCTTACAGATAGTATTTTCGCAAGGTGACAAATATACCCTGAATTCGTTTTAAGTAAACATGAAATGATGAACAACCGTATTTTCCATTCCGGTAAGCTAAGCCAGGCTCCAATAATTATGGGCATTTTGAATGTTACCGAAGATTCTTTTTATGAAGGAAGCAAAGTATCTGAAAAATCGGTTGCTGTAAGGGCTGCATGCATGCTGGAACAGGGCGCCGGCATTCTTGATTTGGGAGGACAAAGTACAGGTCCCGGAGCTAAAATTTACGACGCAGATACCGAATCCGACCGCGTAATTCCAGCCATTGTACTGCTTCGCAGGGAATTTCCTGAAGCGATATTAAGCGTTGACACTTTTTATGCTTCGGTAGCCGAAAAAGCATTGGATGCCGGCTGCAATGTGGTGAATGATGTTACCGGATTCGGATTTGATCCTGCTCTTTTTGAACTACTTGTTAAACGCAAACCTGCTTATGTTTTAACGCACAATCACTCGGTACCCGGAAAGGTTTGCAATAACGTTACATACAATGATATTACGCAACAGATTCTGCTATATTTCAGCGAAAAGCTGCTTGCTTTGCACAGCGCCGGAGTACACGACCTGGCTCTGGATCCCGGCTTTGGATTTAGCAAAGAAACAGCTGAGAATTTTGAAGTTTTAAAACATCTGAACCGGTTTACAGTATTTGATATCCCTGTTTTGGCCGGCGTGAGTCGTAAATCAATGATACGGAAAACATTGAATATTCATCAGGATGAGGCGTTGAATGGAACCACCGCCTTACACATGGCCGCATTGATGAATGGATCTCGCATTTTAAGGGTTCACGACGTTAGGGAAGCCGTTGAATGTGTAAAATTATTTGGTTTTATTAATCCAAATACCCTTTAGGGGTGTTGCCCGAAAGAATTTCTTCAACGGTTACATGCGGATACCGAATGCGCTTTCGGCAACTTTGCTGAACTGTTGAATCGGCAGGGTATGCGGCCTTATACATACGGTAATATTCAATGGCGGCATCATCGTCTTCAAGATCGAAATCTAAAATGGTGGTTATCAAATCGAATGCTGTTTTCAATTTTTCTCCTTCCGGATATTCTGTCAGGTATCTTTTTGCAAGGGCAACCGCCTTCTGGCAATATCCCTTGTTGTTGCGGTTGTCTTTGGCCATAAACTGACTCATGCTGTATGCCACACTGGCTGCATCAATAAGATAGTCGTCGCTGTTGGGGTGGTCCGGAAACTGATTTACAAAATCGGCATACCTTGAAATCAAATGGTCGGCCTTAGATTTTTCAAGAATATTTTGTTCGTTTAAGGCTGTTCCTCTTAATTTTTCTATTTCCTGAATGAAGGCTTCCTGCTTTTTATCCAAATCCTGGTTTTCCGCTTTCTCTTCGGTTTTGCTCTCACCAGTGTCTTTTGTGTCCGATTCACTATTATTACCACAACCATAAATACTTACGGTAAATAAAATGAGCAAAGAAAACAGATGTACTTTCATAGTTATTGAAATTATTTAAACCTCATAGCGTAATTAGTTTTCACTTTACCCTTTCCTATATCCGAGAGTTTACTTTTTAACATTCTACGACGAAACGGGTTTATTTTTTCGGTAAATAACACTCCCTGAAGATGATCGTATTCATGCTGAATTACGCGTGCAATATAGCCGCTAAATTCATCTTCATGACTATTAAAATGTTCGTCGTTCCACCTAATTTTAATGGTTTCGTGTCTTGTCACCTCTTCGCGGATACCCGGGATACTGAGACACCCTTCGCGGAACGCCCATTTCTCGCCCCATTCTTCAATTATCAACGGATTTATGAATACCCTTTTAAAGCCCGCACATCCGTCAGCCATAGGATCTTCCTCTTCACCTTCTTCCAATTCGGCAAAAGGCGATGCGTCCACAACAAACAACTGCAGGGATTCGCCAATTTGCGGCGCTGCCAACCCTACACCATTTGCTGTGTACATGGTTTCGAACATATTATCAATCAATTCTGTTATAAACTCAGCACCGGCTGTAATTTGTGCAGCCTTCTTTTTCAGTACCGGGTCTCCGTAAGCAACAATCGGTAAAATCATAAGGCAAAGTTACAACGAAAATAATAATCTACTGAAATACTCAATCCGCTGAATACAGCGAAATAGAATATTTCCGCCAGCATTAACATCAGGTAAAAACCAATCATTTCTGCAGGGGATTTTCAAAAAATGCTATCTGCTGTTTTTTGCCCCCCAATAGATTAGCGACCACTATCAAGTATAAATATTAAAAGTACCTTAATGTAATTCAAACTTTCTATTACCCGAGAATACATACTTTTGCCGTATGTTTATAAAAAGCATTGTTCAATTTTTTGTGCTTCTTTTCCTTACAATGACACTGAGAGGGCAGATGAGTACCGAAGCCAAGGTAAGTATTATTACCTGTGGTCCGGGAACCGAATTGTACAGTGGTTTTGGTCATACAGCCTTGCGCATTTACGATTCAGAAACCCGATTCGATCAGGTGTACAATTATGGTATGTTCGATTTTTCTGACCCTGATTTCTACGCCAAATTTGCCCGGGGTAAGCTGCGCTACTGGCTGGGCAAAGCGCCTATGGAAATGTTTGTTCAGAGTTATATGGCCGAAAACAGAAAAGTTACCGAGCAAATTTTAAATCTTGAACATCAGGACGTAGTTCTAATCTATAATTTCCTGGAGGAAAATGCTTTACCGGATAATAAGTATTATGCCTACGATTTCTTTTTTGACAATTGCGCTACCCGTCCACGGGATGTGTTAATGAAGGTTTTGGGCGAAAGGTTGAAGTGGCACACACACAAGGACGCCAATCAACTTAGTTTCAGGACTATTATTGATGGTTTTTTAGTTTCTGGGCCATGGATTGATTTAGGAATCGACATCGTCCTGGGTTCTGTAATTGACCGCAAGGCAACCAACGAAGAATTGATGTTTTTACCGCAGTATATTTATGAAATTGCAGAAAAAAGCACTATTGTGAATAACGGTAAGGAAATGGCGCTGGTAAACGGGGCATCTATTGTTCATTACGATCCCGGTTCTACAGCCCAAAGCGAAGCCCCGTTTTGGCAACCGGCATACTTTACCTGGATAATATTTGCTATAGTGTTTGCACTAACGTTTATCCGCCGTTATAAACCCTTGTGGTTTCTTGATATTTTTCTTTTACTGGTAACCGGTCTGTTGGGTATTTTTGTTCTTTTTATGTGGTTTAGCACCGAACATCAGGCTACGGGGGCAAACCTGAATGTATTGTGGCTAAACCCGTTGAATATAGTTTCCATACCGATTTTAATCTTTTTATCGAAAAAAGTCTGGGCAGGCCACTATTTTAAAATTCTTGCCGTTTTTACAGGAATTGTGGTTGTTGTATCTCCCATGCTGCCTCAAACCGTACATCCGGCACTGGCACCTTTAACTCTGGCCGTTGCATTGCGTTACTTTACTTTAAGTAAATGGCAGCGGGCAAAATGACAACCTGACCAGACCCTATAAAGAATATTATTGTCCTGTTAAATTTACATTTATTAATACAATCACTACATTCGTGCAGAAAGTCCAAGTAAATTTGTCGCAACAAACACACAAATGATATGAGCCAAAAGAAAGAAAAACTGATTGCCCGCCGGAAAGCTGTAGTTGCCAACGGTGTAGGCATTTTCAACCCAGCCACTGCCGTAAGTGCTAAAGGTGCTGTAATAAAAGATATAGACGGCAGAGATATGATAGATTTTGCGGGAGGTATAGGCGTATTGAATGCCGGACATTGTCCCGAACCCGTTGTAAAAGCAATACAAAAGCAAGCCGAAACTCTGATTCATACTTGCTTTAATGTCGCCACGTATCCCTTATATATGGATCTTGCAGAAAAGCTGACATCTCTGATACCGCATGGCGACGCCACCAAGGTAATGCTGGTAAACACAGGAGCCGAGAGTGTTGAGAATGCCATTAAAATAGCACGACAAGCTACCGGCAGACAAGCAGTTATCGCGTTCACAGAATCTTTTCACGGACGTACGTACATGGCCATGACACTTACTTCAAAGGTGTCGTACAAAATAGGTTGCGGACCCTTCGTCCCTGAAATTTACCGGTTACCGTTTCCCAATTACTACCATCAGGGTGAAGGTATGGACGTAGATACCTTTGGCGTTGCTAAATTCAATGAATTTGAGGAATCTGTTCCTGTTTATGTTGATCCCAAATCAGTTGCCGCAGTTATTCTTGAACCTGTTCAGGGCGAAGGTGGCTTCAATCCGGTACCGGAGAGTTTTCTAAAGCTGCTGCGTGCATGGTGCGACGACAACGGAGTGCTTTTGATACTTGATGAAGTACAAAGCGGATTTGGCCGTACCGGAAAATGGGCAGCGTTTCATCATTACGGCATTACACCTGACATCAGCACCTGGGCAAAATCTTTAGGTTCGGGCATGCCCATAGGTTGTGTAATGGGCAAAGCCCATATTATGGATGCTGCCGCCGGCGGAACCATAGGCGGAACATACCCGGGCAATCCGGTATGTGCTGCCGCTGCCCTGGCAACCCTTAAATACATGGAAGAAATTGATATCAACAAAAAGGGCGTTCACGTAGGTAAGATAGTGAAAGAGCGATTCCTGAAAATGCAGCAACATTGTCCTGCAATTGGCGATGTGCGGGGCATAGGTGCTATGATAGCCATTGAATTGGTAAAGAACGGTGATAAGCTGCAGCCCGATGCCGACCTTGCGCACGACCTTATGTACGCCTGCGAAGAAAAAGGATTGATAGTGATGACCGCCGGTACACACAAAAATTGTATCCGTATTTTAAGTCCGCTGGTAATATCAGATGAGTTACTGAACAAAGGCATGGACATCCTGGAAGGAGAATTGATGCACCTTTACGCAAAGAAAAACATTGAATCGTTAAAAGCGGTAAAATAAAACTTGATTTTTTATTGAATAAAACATCCACAGATATGCTTAAACCATTTGCCATTGCAGGTATCCAGATGAACGTATATGCGTCTCACTCTAATCTGGATATGATGAAATTTAAACTGGACGTATTGATGAGTACTTATCCGTGGGTGCAAATGGTAATGTATAGTGAACTGTGCACATTTGGGCCACTTACACATCATGCCATTGAATTACCGGGGCCACTGGAACAGGAATTTGCTGCACTGGCTAAAAAACATGGCATTTGGTTACTTCCCGGTTCGGTGTTCGAAAAAAAAGACGATAAAATATTCAATACTGCTTTGGTTTTCAATCCGCAAGGCGAATTAGTAGGGCGTTACCGAAAAATGTTTCCTTTTTTACCCTATGAAGAAGGCGTAACCGGCGGCGATGAATTTTTTACTTTTGATGTTCCTGAGGTTGGCCGGTTCGGGGTTTCAATATGTTACGACATGTGGTTCCCCGAGACCACCCGCACCCTGGCATGTATGGGCTGCGACGTAATACTGCACCCCACGCTTACCGGAACCATAGACCGCGAGATTGAATTGAGCATTGTACAGGCATCGGCTGCCATCAACCAATGCTTTATATTCGATTTTAACGGCTTGTACGCCGGCGGCAATGGACACAGCATAGTATGCGGACCCGACGGTAGGGTAATGTACAAGGCAGCCACCGGAGAAGAAACTGTGCCCATTGAAATTGACATCAGCAGGGTAACCCGCAGTCGGGAATACGGAGTATTAAGATTGGGGCAACCGTTAAAAAGTTTCCGCGACCGGAACGTAGATTTTAGTATCTATCAGAAAGGAAAAACCATACCGTATTTAGACTCTTTGGGTCCCTTAAAAAAGCAAAGCAGATTAGATAAAATTGGCGAAGCCATTGAATCTCCTCAGCCTGAGCTTCCTTATCACCCTTCGTCAAATTCACCTTCATCAGCACCTACTCACCGCGATTACAATACACTTAACGAAGTTTAACAGTTATGAATGCTGAAAATCAAACATCGGGCAATGGTCTGAACACCCGTTCCTACTACAACGTATCTCAGTTTCGCACTGACAGCTGGAGCACCGTGAAACATCTGTCTGATGATTTGGTAAGAAGTCCTGACGAACAATCGGCCGGAAACCTGATACATGCCTTGCATGATGCAATGAATGTTCTTGAAAATATTGAGATGTATTTTGCCTTTCCCGGCAAGGAACAAATAGAAAAGCTGAAAGCCAAATTACAGCGACAGGAATTTATGGCCTTCAGCAATGGCGTAGCAGACATTATGAGATTGCTGGTAAGCCGCAGTTATTTCTACCAGGTTTCCAGTTTACAGCATACAACCCGCGATGATGGAGACGACCAGCCAGAGTACAGTGGTAAAAAATTAGACTCGCAGCATTATTTTGAAGTGCTGGTTGTAGATGATTTGGGCAAAGAGGAAGAAAAAGAACTGCGGAATAGTTTTTTAGAGATTAGAAACGTAAGAGACGACTTTAGATACGAAGTGGTAGTTGCACATACCCTGCAGGATGCCCTGATTGCTTTATTGTTCAATTACAACATTCAAAGTGTAGTAATTCGCTATTCTTTTCCATTCACTTCAAAAAACAAGCTTACCGAACTAAACCAGTTTATCCGCACCATTTTTACGGTAAAAGAAGATGAAACATCACCTACGCACATTGGTCCTTTTCTTGGAAGTATTGTTAAGAAATTCAGACCAGAGCTGGATTTGTATCTGGTTACCGACACGTCATTAAACAGAATTACACCAGAGGTATTTGACAATTTCAGGCGTGTATTTTACAGACAGGAGGACGTTCAGGAGATGCACCTTAGCATATTAAAGGGCATACAGGAACGGTATGACACTCCTTTTTTCAATGCCCTGCGTCAATACAGCCGTCAACCTACAGGCGTTTTTCACGCTATGCCGGTAAGCAGGGGTAATTCTATCTTCAAATCGAACTGGATTAAGGAGATGGGAGAATTTTACGGACGTAACATCTTTCTGGCAGAAACATCGGCAACAACCGGAGGTTTAGACTCGTTGCTACAACCCACCGGTCCATTAAAAAAGGCTCAGCAACTGGCTGCCCGTGCTTTTGGTGCCCGGCAAAGTTTTTTTGTAACCAACGGTACATCTACGGCAAATAAAATAGTATCCCAGGCACTGCTTGCTCCCGGAGACATTGTATTAATTGACAGAGACTGTCATAAAAGTCACCACTATGCTCTGGTTTTAACAGGGGCAGAAACGGTGTATCTCAACAGTTTTCATATTACGCCTTATGGAATGTACGGAGGTGTGCCGCTAAACGAAATTAAATCAGCACTATTACAATACAAAAAAATTGGAGAATTACATAAGGTAAAAATGCTTATTCTTACCAACTGCACCTTTGACGGCTTTGTGTACAACGTTGAAAAGGTAATGAAGGAAATACTTGCCATTAAGCCCGATATGATTTTTCTTTGGGATGAAGCATGGTGGGCCTTTGCCTCTTGCACCAATATTTTTAGAAAGCGCACGGCAATGTACACTGCGCGCAAGCTGGCAGCATATTATCAAAGTGAGGAATACAAAACCGAATATTTATCAGCGCCTGCAGGTACATTACCCTCACCAGAGGAAGTGCGAATTCGGGTTTATGCCACACAAAGCACACACAAAACCCTGACATCGCTGCGCCAGGGCTCTATGATACATGTATGGGATGAACTTTTTCACAAACAGGCTGAAGATTCCTTCCACGAAGCGTATATGACGCACACCAGCACATCGCCCAGCTACCAGATTCTGGCTTCGCTGGACATTGGCCGAAGGCAGGTAGAACTGGAAGGCAACGAGTTAGTAGAAAATGCAATAGAAAGAGCCATGATTTTAAGGTCTAAAATTGCAAATACTCCCATCCTGAAAAAGTACTTTGATATTTTAACCATTAACGATTTAATACCTGAAGAATTCAGGCCTTCAGGCATAAAAAGGTACTACAACGAAAAACATGGCTGGACCGATTTTGAAGGAGCATGGCTTGAAGATGAATTTGTTTTAGACCCCACAAAAATAAATTTGTACATAGGCAGGACCGGTATTGACGGAGACACCTTTAAAAAGGAATACCTGATGGATCAATTTGGAATTCAGGTAAATAAAACATCCAGCAATACAGTACTTTTTATGACCAATATTGGCACAACGCGCAGCAGCGTAGCTTTTCTTATTGGTGTTTTGATAAAAATTGCCCGGCAAATTGAGGAAAAGGAATCGTCGCTGAACAATGAAGAATCGGTAATTTTCAACAAAAGAAAGCAGGATTTAACACAAAACCTGCCCGAACTACCCGATTTCAGCGAATTTCATCCGGCATTCCGAACGTATGCAGCCGGTGAAGGCGGCGATATACGAAAGGCTTATTTTATGGCTCAAAAGGAAGAAAATTGCATTCATTTGAATATGCAGGATTGCTGCAGCGCCATTCAGGAAGGACAAACACTGGTATCGGCTTCGTTTGTAACCCCCTACCCTCCGGGTTTTCCGGTACTGGTACCCGGGCAGATTATCAATCAGCAAATACTATCGTTTATGCAGAAACTTGACGTAAAAGAAATTCACAGTTACAGTCCTGAATTGGGTTTCAGAATTTTTAAGCCTGAAATTTTACAAAAATTAATTACTGAGGAAACTGCTCATTTTAAATCCATACAAAATGCCTAAGAAAAAAACCAAAGCGGATAAAATTGAAAAAGTTTATCCAAAGCTGAAAGGAATTTCAGACATCAGAAGATTCTTTTATCGAAATGAGGATCCTGTCTATTTTGTATCAGCCACTAATTTCAACTTGCTGGGAGCCGATGAATGGATAAAAGGTTTTAAATTTATAACCTACATTGAGTGCTTTGATGGTTTGCATCCCAATGTTTTTTCGCCTAAACCTATTCCTCACGAAGAATTTGGCAGCATAGAAGATATTAATAACTATTTGCTGGAGCATAAGGAAGTGATTGAGTTTATTAGAAAGCGTGGCAAAGGCGGCAACAACGGAAAAGTGATGTTTTTGATGTTTAATGAGCGAACCGAAGAGCTTGCCCGTAAGCTGGGACTTGAAGTATGTTTTCCGTCAGCCAAACTTAGAACATACCTTGATAACAAAGTTGTTACCAGCCGGGTAGCACAAAAAGCAGGTGTCCCTTGTGTTCCAAATATTTTAACTAAGGTAATCAGTTTTGAAGACCTGTTACAGCAGTGTCAGGCAGCAGGACTGGGAACAGATTTGGTAATTCAAACGCCCTACGGCGACAGTGGTCATACCACGTTTTTTATTAAGTCGGAAGAAGACTTTAACAAACACAAAGACGAAATTCTTAGCGAAGATGAAGTTAAAGTGATGAAACGAATTAACTGCCGGGGTTCGGCCATTGAGGCGTGTGTTACACGTCACGGCACCGTTGTAGCCCCTTTAATGACTGAACTGGTAGGCTTTAAAGAACTTACGCCATACAGAGGCGGTTGGTGCGGAAATGAAATCTATGCAACCTGCTTTACAAAAGAAATTAGATCTAAAGCCAGAAAATATACCGAACAGTTTGGAGAACAATTAAGAAAAGAGGGTTACAAAGGATATTTTGAACTTGATTTTCTAATAGACGAAGATTCAGGTACACTGTATCTGGGTGAGCTGAATCCACGTGTTACCGGAGCAAGTTCTATAACCAACCATGCTGTTTTCGCCCTTGCCGATGCCCCGCTCTTCCTTTTTCATTTACTGGAATGGATGGATGTAGATTACGAACTGAATGTTAGTGCAATAAACAAACGATGGGCAAAAGGTGTGAACATTGACGACTGGGGTCAGCTGATAATAAAACACACTCATAACAGTGTGGGTTTGGTAAAGAAAACTCCGCGCAGCGGCATATACAAAATGGACGAGAACGGTGAAATCAGTTTCTCTCGTATGGACACCCACCGTCGAGCTGTAGAAACAGAGAATGAGGCATTTTTCCTGAGAATTCTGAAGGAAGATAATTACTATTATGAAGGTGCCGACATGGGGATTCTGGTACTGCGGGGACGGGTAATGACCGACACGAATAAATTAACATGGCGCGCCGAGCAATGGATTAATAAAATACACGAAAGATTTGAATTACTGCCTATTGAATCGGTTATTACAGCAGAATCAACACATATAAATGAAGAGATTGGCGGCTTCAAAATGATGTGATTTCAAAAGAATGAACAGGCATCTGATGGGGGCAGACTTTTACAACTTGCACATGCGCAACAATATGCTTAGCATGCTGATTCACGTGCGCACCGTACAGGAGGACACACCCGGCGAAAAGTGGCAGCACTTGTTTTACAAACTATGGCCTTTTTATCGTCGTTGGTATTTAAGAGAAGGATTTGGCGCCCGTCCGGGGTTTCTTACCTGCTACGAGAAACTGGAAACCCACATGCCCGAGTTGTTACCCGTTTATCATCAGCTATGCCGGTTAACCGGTAATGGCGACCTTGAAGCTCGGTATCTAAGTATGTGGAACCCTCCGGCATTTATGTCGGGATGCTCGCAAATGACTTACTCATCGGGAGGTTCTACAGCTCTTCTGCGCAACTACGATTATTCTCCGGCGCTTTTTGACGGCATATTTATTAAAACAAACTGGTTACAACCCGTTATGGGAATGATGGACTCGTCCTGGGGGTTGCTGGATGGAATTAATGCCTCCGGTCTCGCCGTTTCCCTAACCTTTGGCGGGCGTAACATTATGGGCAATGGATTTGGTATACCCTTGGTATTGCGATACGTACTTGAAACATGTAATAACACCTACGACGCGATACAGGTATTATGCAGAATGCCCGTGCACATGGCGTATAACGTAACCGTTGCCGACAAAAGCGGCTTTACAAATACGGTATATCTGTCGCCCGACCGTTCGCCGCTTGTTACCGACGATGCGTTCTGTACAAACCATCAGATTACCGTTGAATGGGAAGACTACGCAAGAATATCGGGCACCCAGGAACGCATGCAGTATTTGCGCAAATTATGGAATAACAAATTACTGTCAATAAATGATATGGCTTCGAAATTCCTGAATGCACCACTCTATAATACCCAATATGAAAAATCTTTTGGAACATTATACAGTGCTGTTTATTTGCCGGGCACGGGTGAGGTAAATTTATTGTGGCCCAACCGGGCAGTCACCTTATCCTTTCAACATTTTCCTGAAGAATTGCATATTATTAACGTCAGCAAGCAAATCAATTCGCTTCTGGTAAGCTAAGAAATTAATACCTTAGCACACTGAACCCGGCGAATATGTCTGGAAACCGGAAAAACCTGATACAATCTCTTTCTCATTTACTGAAGCCTGTTGCCGGTACCACCGGGCTGCAACTTATGGCTGCTCTTGTACAGGCAGGTATTACATTATATGCTGCCAGAATACTGGGGAATAGCGCAATGGGCGAAGTAAGCCTTGTTTTGCTTTGCGTTTTATTTACACAAGTTATTGCAGGTATTGCCGGTGGAGGTGCTATAGTGTATCTGGCCACCCGTATTCACATTTACAGGATTTTAAATGCTGCATACACCTTTTCAATAGTGGCGGCACTAACCATACCCTACTTGTTTTATTATCTGGGATACATGTATGAAGAACACATTGTTCCTGCCGGCATACTGGCCTTTATGCTTTCAGTACAACTGGCACAGTCACAAATTCTTCTTGCACATAAAAAGCACTTGTTGTATAACCTGATTTCTTTAATTCAGCCTATTGGGATAGCTGCCGGTTTCCTTATATCTTTTCATGTGCTTCATCAGTCTGCCTTGTCGTCGTTCATAATCGGTTATTTTACAGGCTACGGCCTTTCTTTACTGCTTAGTATGAGCATTTTTTTGCAGCCATTTATGGCACACGAACCTGAAAATCCGCTGCCTGCATCCAACATCTTTTCACTGGGATTTAAAACACAGGCTGCAAATATTGCCCAAACACTGAACTACCGTTTTAGCTACATGATGATTTTTAATTTTTATGGAGCCGAAGCCCTGGGCAACTTTGTAATAGCCAATCAATTTACTGAATGGATGTGGAAATTGCCACGCAGTTTTGCCGTAGTGCACTACCCTGAAATTGCATCGCTATCCGATCCCATTCAAAGAACGAATACAACCTCTACATTTACCCGTATGAGTTTCTGGGCAGGACTACTGTTCACCGTAGTAATGCTTTTTGTGCCGGAAGAATGGCTGTTGCGCATAGTGGGCGAACAATACAGGGGCATGAAAGAAATAATACTGATTCTTTTACCGGGAGCTTTCCTATACTGTGGCGCTATTATTTTTGCATCTCATTTCAGCGGAATAGGAAGACATGGCATTAATACAAACATCTCATTTACAATGTTAATTATTACCGTGTTGTCAATTATTATATCCAATAATCTGTTCGATGAAACAGGAATGTACATTGCCATTTCGGCCTGTTATGGACTAACTTTTCTTATAAGTTTAAGATGGTTAAAAAAACAGGGAGTATATTCTTTGCGAAATCTTTTTCCGAGAATCCGGGACTTAAAATTTTTCAATCAAAAAGAAAAGATAACAAAGAATATCTAAACTATATAAAAAATTCAATTCAGATTGAATATCAAATAAAATACTACTTTTAGCCGTGCATTTTCGCATAGAGAATAAAGCCATTCCTACACTGATAACCGGCATTATAGCTGTGGTTTCAGGTACATATTTATTGATACAGGGTTTGCGATTGTGGCTTAACGCGGCATGGGTAGATTACATTATGCTGCTGGTGATGTTGCTTACATTTGTGTGTTCGCTTTCTCTCTGGTATTATCAGCGGGCGGCCCGGCAAATGGGTAAAAAAGTTTTGTGGTTAGGTTACATTTTAAGTATTATAACCTGGTGCTATGGTATGGCACTTTTTACCGAGATGCTGGACATGGCATCTCATCTGGAGAACCTGTTTTTTGCGGCTGTAATTATGCTAAATATGGCGCTAATAGCCAACGCGTTGCGATTACCGGCCAAAACCGGTATCACACAAATTCTAATGTATATCAACCGTTTTTGCATTGTTGCTTTTCTTATTTTAATGATCTGGACACATACGGGCTTTCATACCACCGATATCTTTCCGCGGCTGCAATGGTATTTTTGTATTAGTGCCCTTAGTACCGGTTTACTTACGCAAATTGTAGGTGAGATAACTTCAAGGAAACGATAGGATGCAAAAGTTTCTGCAAGCACTGGGACCGGGCATGATGTATGCGGGGGCAGCGGTAGGTGTTTCTCATCTGGTTCAAAGCACACAAGCCGGCGCCCTGTTTGGATTAGGTATTGTGTGGGTAGTTTTACTGGCCAACGGACTTAAATACCCTTTCTTCGCTTTTGGCCCGCGATATGCCAGAACCACAGGTAAATCTTTGATTCAGGGGTATGCTTCAATCTCTCCTGCCGTATTGTGGTTTTATCTTATTATCACCATAAGCACTATGTTTATTGTAATGGCAGCCGTAGGTTTGGTTACGTCGGGATTAATGTACCAAATAACAGGTGTTTCGGCAACAGAAGTCCCCGTAACAGCCATGGTTGCCATTGCCCTTATTATCTGTATAATTTTATTATGGACGGGAACCTACCGGTTTATTGACCGAGTAATGAAGTATATAATACTTACGCTCACCATTACAACCATTATTACTCTTATCCTGGCTCTGAATGCTGATATTCCCAAATCAGGACCCTTTCCGCAATTCAGCTTTACAGAGCACTTCGCCTTTCTGATATCCTTTATGGGTTGGATGCCGGCACCTTTAGATTTATCGGTATGGCACTCAATATGGACCGTAAACCGAATGAAAGAATTGCGAAAAACAACCGACAAACGCACTTCATTTATTGACTTTGAGACCGGCTATTGGGGAACCGTTATTCTGGCCATATTTTTTGTAGCCATGGGCGCATTAATGATTTATGGCACCGGCATTCAAATGAAACCACAGGCAGGAGCCTTTGCAGCGCAGTTAATTGGCGTATATACCGAAGTTTTGGGTAGCTGGACAGCACCCTTAATTGCCACTGCGGCATTTACCACCATGCTAAGTACCTTACTAACATGTATGGATGCCTTTAGCCGCAGCATGACCCATGGAATTGCCGTATTGTACAAACATCCGGAGCCCGATGTACCACAAAAAAAGCATTACCGCACCTGGATTTTGCTGATTGCCGTTGGAGCCATTTCAATACCCGCTTTTTTAAGCGACAGCATGCTGGAACTGGTTCGTTTTATTACTATCATCAGTTTTCTGGCAGCCCCTGTAATAGCGGTAATGAATCATTTAACTGTGAACAGCAGTAACAACCCAAAAGAGACAAAACCACCCCTTTGGCTGAACGTATGGAGTGTTATTGGAATTGTATTTCTGCTACTGTTCAGCTTTTATTATATGTGGCTGGAATTTTGGTAACAAAAAACCATCGGTACTTCGTGATTCAAAATCAACTAAGTAATAAAATAACAAATTGAGCGTGCGAACTGTAGACAGCCCTTATCCAAAACAAATGCATCTATACCTGAATCCTCTATTTTTTCCATTAAAGATTTTTAACACAACGTACCGGTAATCCGTATGTACTAGAATGATTCAGCCATCCAAAGGGTTTATAAACAACCGCATCCATAGTATCCTTAGCCGCCTGTACGTAACCCATTACCCTGGTACTCAACCAATAATAACCGGTAATTTCGTTTATTGCCACAAATTTCCCAGCTGAAGACCGTCTCCCTGTAACCTGCAGATTTAAACCATATTCATTAGTGCCACCAAATTCCTTTGAAAATAATTGTGGAGCAAATGTGGAATAGGGTTTTAGCTCATCGGGTTTATAAACTTTTATTAAATCATTCCAATCGTTTGAATTGGCAACATGCCAACCCTCAGGACACAAACACCGTGAATCGCTTACAGCGATCAAATTATAAAGTTTCCCATACTTTTTATCATATTCTGAATTATTATCATACCAACACCAGGCAGGAGTTTCGGGGTAACTTGTATGATCCCATTCTTCATTATCTGTCACTTCAGCAATGCTCTCACCATTTTTAAATTTCGTGGTCCGCAAATTTTCCGTCATCCAAGTTTTTCCCCCTATTTTCACTGTATTATAGACATTTCCTGAGGCATCCTTAATAGTACCCATCTGCTGCGCTCTCGCTCCTGTCATAGCCCATGTGATAAAAAAACCGGTCAAAATCTTTTTCATAATTACTCTTTTTTTTATTTTAAATACCTCAATCCAAAAGTCTTCCTATTTAACTCTTGCCAATGGCATGGATCTTTTTTACGAATTATTCATCCAATGCAAAAATATCCATTGCAGCATAAGTGTTGATAGTCAAATATCAATTTTAATAAAATTATAATTCTTTTTCCTTACCGCCATAACGGTAACCGAACCCCCACCGTTCTGTAATGCAATTTTAGGACGCATAATAACTCCTCTGCCTTCGTTGGTGAATAAAAATGATCGTTTCACGCTGCCGTCGGCTGAAAGTTCACAAAGAGCAACCACTGCTTTTTTAAACTTTGAAATGGTAGTTGGTTTTTCAAGATTCGCCCCTGGCTTCAGGTTTTTAACATGGTCGTTAAACACAAAATATATCTTATCATTTTTAATAATGGAAATGAACGAACTGAAATATCCGCCATCGGTTGAATGCTGCCGCTTAGGAATTCTGGAGTACCACTCTATACTGCCATTGGGTGCTATATTGGCCACCAGAAGGTCGTTGTAATAATAATGATATGTACAAGTGCGTGATCCGGTTTTAGGATCTGTAGAACATACTTCCCTAACATAATACTGCTCTGCAATCAACACAATACCACCGTCCTTTCTTTTAATAATTTCACGCAATACATAACTGCTAAGTCCCTGGTCTTTTTTTTCGGCTTTTTCGCCCTTTCGTTCGCCAAGAAACGAAACCAAAAGCTCTTTGGTAAAATCTTTGGAATTCCGGGCAATGATTTCCTGATTGGCAGGATTCATACGTATATAAAACAATCCGTCAATGCCTTTACGCCAATCTGTTCTGTAAAAACCACTGATAATTAATTCACCTGAACTGTGAAAAAGAATATTTGGGCTGTCCATATATTTATCTTCCAATTTCAACTCCATTTGTTTCAATTCATCCTTTTCCACCATATACCCGAACAACTTATATACATTGGGCTCGTCGCGTTCCGACCACTTGCGGAATTTAGATGACACAATAAAAACATTTCCGTTATTATCAATTGCCATATCCCTAAGTGTGTTCTCTCTGTCGCGAATAGGAAGTTCTAATGGCTTTACCCATAAGGTATTCAAATTTTCATCCAGTAATTTAAACTGAATTTTCTCCATGCCCTCTTTGTCAAACGGTTCCTGATGCTGCACAAGAACTTTACTGCTGTCATCGGTAATTGTAACTGAAAAAGAGCCTCTATTAAAACTTTTTGCCGACAAAATTTCATCTACCACTGCATAAGGTTTAATAACCTTTCCAGAGGGATCCAGTACTGCAGCAATCAACAGGTTTTTATCCTCTTTTCTATTATAATCATAGCCAAAAACAACCAGATTATTTCGCAATCCAATAATGGAATGCAGCATAAACTCTGTATCGTTATATATCAAATTTACCGGGGTACTGCTTTTTAGCTGCCCGGTATTACTGTAAACATCAATATTTTGTTTGTGCCACTTCCCTTTTAGTGCAACCAGGTTTCCCGAGTAATTTCCAATCATCATTGATATGGTTTCCATTCTGGAACCAAATTTCATAATGGGTCCGTGCGAAATGACAGGTTGAGCCTCCAGCATCATTGCTGTTCCTATATACAGGAAAAGAATAATAAAACGATTCATAACTAACATTATAATGATACATCAAAACTACGAGAATCATCTGAATTATTCTTCTAAATTTTAAAAAAACGCCGGTAAATAGTCAGGGCAAACGCATTTAAAAACCGAAGATTTTTAAGAGGTAGTTTTCATCCCATCCGGCAATTTTTCGTTTCGACTTGA
>CAZDUI010000042.1:0-36874 GCA_964508605.1 uncultured Weeksellaceae bacterium
CTAAATCCACCTTCCGGTTTGGCCAGCGATAATAGATGGATTGCCAATCAGGGGGGAGATAGGATGGATGGGAATCTTTTGGCTCCTTCCACATGGTATTACAGACCAGGCGGATTGTATTTTCCGCAAATATCAACAGGGTTGTCCGGTGTAGTGTTTGCTTCTTCTCTAACTAATCAAGCAAGCTCAGATTGCGGGGCTGGGTCTGGTCCGGGTGGTGGAATAAGAACACCGGGTGCTGCTATCCGACGACAGTACTTTCAGGATGTGGCCAGCGGGAATAGCCTTTTTAGCCAATACGCTACCGAACATCAGTTTTGGGCTGAAAGCCATTCGCACAGAATTTTCAATTTGGAAAATGCATGGTTGAATGTTGATCCAGTGGATGATACATTGTACCAATTGTTCTACAGTCTACAAAATTCAGGGAATAAAGGGGCAATGGTAATGGCCGAACAGGCCTTTGCACAGAATGATACCGTCAATATGAATGCGCAATGCAGTTCCATTGTGCCGGCATGTAATCAGGAAAGTTTATTGTTGCAGGTGTATCAAATGGCATCGCAGAAGTATCTGACCGATTCGGTTTGGTTTAGTACAGCAGATTCATTATGGTTGTACAATCTTGCCTGTTCTGAGCCATTGACAGATGGTGCAGCGGTTTTTGCAGCCCGCAGCCTGTTAGGTCTTCCATTTGGTTGCTTGAATGAGAATCAAAATAGATCGTCAATCGCAAGTATACAAGAGGATAGTATAGACAACCATCTTTTGGTATACCCAAATCCTACGGAAGGTTTGTTAACCATAAAAGGCCTTCACTCATTGAGTACCATAGTTTTGTATGATGCCTCAGGAAGGATCGTTTTGCAAAAGGAAACTACGGGTGAGGAAGCCGTGATTCTGGACATTTCCATTTTGCAATCAGGCATTTACCTAATGGAAGTGATTGGTGGAGAAAACAGGCAGATACTGCAAGTTTCCAAACAATAAATTGAAACACCTTATTACCATATTATTTGCCGTACATTCAGTTGTAGTTCTCTCACAAGTTCAAATAGGGAATGTTGTATATGAGTTGGATTCCATGAACATGTTGAAGGACGGGTCTTGTGAGGATTATTATTTTACCTGGAGTGGATTTAGAGGCAAATATTGGCCGTCGTTGGGTCAATCTCCAGACTATTTTCATAAGTCAAATAATCAATTATCTCGGGCTATCCCCAAAAATGAATTTGGATATCAAATTCCAAAAAGAGGGGAGGCATATATTGGTATTGTTGTGAAGCTTTATGATTCTCAGGTTTTCACTGAATCCATTGGAGGCATGTTTCAATCTCCGTTGTCACCAGGCGATTATTTAATCGAGTTCTACTATTCATTTAGTGGTAATAATGATTATTTCTTCCCTTCACGCATTGGGGCCGGTTTCGATTTTGACAGCACAGTGAATTATGATACGGTAGGTAATTTATCGTTTCTAAATCATGCCCATACTATGGTTATATACGACACGCTGAACTGGCAAAAGGCACAATTGGTGTTACATGCAACCGGTGGAGAGCAAATGTTGGTGTTGGGTTGCTTTGAATCGTATCAGGAAATGGATATTACCATAGTAAATAGCGAGCATTCCGTTGAGTTGTCCAGCTATTATTATTATGTGGATAACGTATCTGTGCGGCGTATAACCGACTCAATGTACATAGCGGAAGACTCGTTCACCCTCTTCCCCAACCCTTCCCCCAACGGGCAATTTTCATTGGCCTATAACCTGCCGGGTGAGGAGCCTGTTACCTTTGTGTTGTACGATGCCGTTGGCAAGCGTGTAGCCGAAGAAATTCTTCCCGCAGGGGTGCAGCATGTAGCGTTGAATTTTCCTTCCTTGGCTTCGGGTGCGTATGTATGGAAAGCTTTGCAGCAAGGAGGCTATGTTGGTTCGGGTAAATTGGTTATTGGCAGATGATGCAGGCAACAGCAAGTATATCATGTAACCAACTCACCGGCATTTGGGTAGACAACAGCATGATGAGCTACGTGCATCGCAACACCATAGAAAGATTTGGCCAGGGCATTGCTTATTATAATGCCAGCAACAACAGCCGTATTTACTGCAATACGTTCAATAGAACATGGGACGGACTGTACTTTAACAATGCCGTAGTGGATGACCAGGGTTACCCGGTAGGTGCCTCCGGCTACCCCAACGGCCTTGCCGCCGACAACAAGTGGCAGAACCATTTGGGGCCAGACAGAACCGCAGGGTTTTATGCTACAGGTGCCGGACCGGATTTCTACTATTATAGGAATGGAGGGCAATTATCGCCAAATGTACAGACTGGTTTGCTAAGTGATTTTATTCCACAGTTTCTTCCGGCAAGTTCACTCCAATGCCCGGGAGGATTTACCCTTCCCTGGCTAAACTTCAGCTTCGGAGGCCGAAGCACCCTGTTTGGCGACATTGTGCAAGGCAACAACTACGGGCAATACCAGCAGGAATTGCGCTACCACGAACAAAACCAAACCGATCGTTTGTTTCGCGTGGATACCACATGGGTCTATCAAGGTTTGCCAGATGATACGCTTTACAGCAATTTCTACCAGAGTTTCAACTTAACAGCTTGCGGAAAACTGCAGGATGTGGAGGTTTCCCTTTCAGTAAGAGATTCTGCTACAGCGGTTAATCACATGAGCATGGTATCACCCACTTGCGTCCAACAGCAGAACTTGAAGGATGTGTATGACCTGTTCCTAAGTAAAGGGTTTAATGATTCATTGACTGCTTCAGATACACTTTTCCTTGAAGCATTGGCTTGCTCCGATCCGCTTATCAACGGAAGTGCTTCGTATAGTGCGATGGCTATGCTCGGGAAGCCCTATTTTTGTTACGGTTCTGAGTCCAGAAGCTTTTTGAAACATGAAGATCCGGTAATGGAAGTAGGTTTGGATAATGGATTTCTAAAAGTATATCCTAACCCTGCATCTGATGAACTCATCATTCAAAGTGATGAGGAATTGAAGTCAATTGAATTGTATGACTTTTCGGGGCGACTGATTCATCTTGAAGATGGAATTGAGGTAATGATTAAGCGTATTGATGTTTCAGCATTGCCTTCCGGACTTTATACTTTAAGGTTAATGATTCGCGGGCAACCAAAATCGGTTGTACTTTCCATTATACAATGAAAATTTTGCTTAAAATAGGCTTAGTGTTACATTGTACAGGGTTGTCTGCCCAACCAGTAGGATACAGATATACCGATACCACAAATCTCATATTTAATCCTGGTTTTGAAGAATATAATGCCAGTATGCCACCGGGAGGAGCATGGTACAATTTACCCACATATTTTCATGTAGCTTGTACTAATGACTCTCCAGATCATTTTGTATATCAACCAGGATTTTATATTGAGAATTCTTGGCAGAACAGCATTCTCCTCCCGTTTCCAAAAGAAGGTAATGGTTATGCTGGTCAATATTTTAAAAAACAGAGAAATCAGTGGGGAAACTTTGTCTCTGATGAAGAAATGTTGGTAGGTAAATTAAAAAGTATAATGCCTCAAGGGAAATATGAATTCAAGTTGTCTTTGTCTAAAGCCAAATGGATTGATAGCTCTACAACCTATAGTTACAACTACTCCGTACATAGCCTAGGAGTGGCATTAGTTCAGGACAGTGTCAGTTATAATTTTGTTGATCGATATTTATTGTTTGGTGAGAAATGGTGGCAAACACCCCATAGCAATGTTGCAAATTCGCAGTGGGAAGAGATTTCCGTTATCGTTGAGAGCAATGGCGGAGAGAAGTATTTCGTAATAGGGTATTCAGATACCAATGCAGTGGAACCAACATCTTTTGATTCAGATACACTTAGTTATTTTGCCTACTTCTTCTACGACAACCTCTCCCTGCGGCGCATAGAACCCATTGCAATTGACGAGAATACTGCACAGGTATTCCCCAATCCATCGCCCGATGGGGCATTTACGCTGGAGGTTTATGGCAACGAAACAGTAAGCCCGGTATTTTCGTTGTACGATGCTACCGGCCGGTTGGTGCAACAGGAGTTTTTGGCTGCGGGCTATCAGCGCAAGGCAGTGCATTACCCTTCGCTGGCCTCTGGCATCTACACGTGGCGGGTAGAAGACCGAAACAACGGAAATGCTGTAATGGGCAGGGGGAAGGTAGTGGTGGGGCGGTGATTTAGTAAATACAAGTACCTATAAATTTCTTACTCTGATAGAATTTATAATTGGTTGAATGAATTTATTCCCTGACTTTGTTTTCTGCCCGGAACATAAATTAACTTCTGAAGATTAACTTACCCTAAGATACTTTGCTTTTTTTCGGAGCAATTCATTTAGTTTTGTTTTCATCTCTGCATGTTCAGGTAAGGCAAGATCGGGGTCCTGTTCAAGATATTGCATGGCTTTAGTGCGGGCAACCTGTAGCATTTTGCCGTCCTGAACAATATTAGCAAGTTTTAAGTCCAGAATACCGCTTTGTTTTGTTCCCATAATGTCTCCGGGGCCACGCAGTTTCAGGTCTTCTTCGGCAATTTTAAATCCATCCTGTGTTTCACACATAACGTTTAACCGTTCCCGGCCTTCAGTGGATAGTTTATAGCCCGACATTAAAATACAAAAACTTTGGTCAGCGCCTCTTCCCACTCGTCCCCGTAGCTGATGTAACTGGCTTAGTCCAAATCGTTCGGCATTTTCAATCAGCATTACCGATGCGTTGGGAACATTTACGCCCACCTCAATAACCGTGGTGGCCACCATAATATGCGTTTCGCCTTTGTAAAACCGCTCCATTTCCATGTCTTTGTCGGCCGGTTTCATTTTGCCATGTACCACACTTACCCGGTACTCCGGCGGTTGAAAATATCGTACCATGGCTTCGTACCCTTCGGTAAGACTGGCCATATCAAGGGCTTCACTTTCTTCAATCAACGGATAAACTACATATACCTGTCTGCCTTGTCCTATTTGGTTTTTAATGAAGCCCAGCACTTTCAGTCGGGAATTTTCAAATTTTAACTCCGTTTTTATAGGTTTTCTGCCAGGCGGTAATTCGTCAATAACACTTACGTCTAAATCTCCATAAAGGGTCATTGCCAGTGTTCTGGGTATGGGAGTGGCTGTCATTACAAGAATATGTGGCGGCAGAGCATTTTTTTTCCAGAGTTTAGCGCGTTGCTCTACCCCAAACCGGTGTTGTTCGTCAATTACTGCAATGCCCAGATTATTGAACACAACAGGGTCTTCTAAAACAGCATGTGTACCTACCAGCACTTTCAAGGTGCCATCCAGCAACTGTTGATGAATCATGGTACGTGTTGCTTTTTTAGTACTTCCGGTTAGTAATTCAACACGAACGCCAATAGAATCGAGCATCTGCGATATACTTTGGTAATGCTGTGTAGCCAGAATTTCGGTAGGCGCCATCATTACAGTCTGAAATCCGTTATCAATGGCCAAAAGCATGCACAACATGGCAACCATGGTTTTACCGCTGCCCACATCTCCTTGCAACAGTCGGTTCATTTGCCTGCCGCTGCCAACATCAGCACGAATTTCCTTGATAACCCTTTTTTGAGCATTGGTCAGTTCAAAGGGCATGTGCTCCCGGTAAAAGGTATTAAAGTAATTTCCTACTTTGCTAAAAACATGTCCTTTAAAATTTCTTTTATTGTATTGATGTGTGGCAATAAGCTGCAGCTGTAAATAAAAAAGTTCTTCAAATTTTATGCGTGTCTGCGCTTTGGCAACTTCCTGCATGTCATTCGGAACGTGTACTTTATGCAGCGCTTCACCCAACGATGGCAGGCGGTATTCATTGCGTAGTGATGCCGGCAGGGTGTCAGGTATCAATCCTGAGGTTTGTTCCAGAACGGTTCTGACCAGACGGGCAATGCCTTTGCTGTGCAGTCCTTCTTTTCCCAGTTTTTCAGTACTGGAATAAACAGCTTCCAACCCGCGGTTTGCAATATTCAAATTTGAAGAAATCAACTCAACGTCAGGATGGATCATATTGTATGTATGTTTGTATAATCCGGGTTTTCCAAAAACCAGATACATATATCCGGGCTGTATATTTTTCTTTATCCAGGGTATTCCCTTAAACCACAACAGTTGCATCTCGCCTGTATCGTCTTTTAAATTTGCCACAAGCCGCTTCTGACGGCCGGTACCCGCTTCTTGTACCGACGTTATAATACCCTTCAGCTGTATCAAAGAGTTTTCGTCGGGAATATCGGAAATGTTATAAATCTGCGAGCGGTCTATGTACCGAAATGGAAAATGGTACAACAAATCCTGATACGTATAGATACTCAGTTCTGCTCTAAGAACTCCGCCCCGGGTGGGTCCAACGCCCTTTAAATATTCTATGGGTGTGTTTAAAACTGAATTCACTGGAAATAAGTAGCTATGGAAATGAAACCAACAATAATATTCAGTTTCAAAGATAAATCATATACCTGAAATGAATACCACCTGCCCAACTTCCTTTACCAACCTAATGGTAACATGGGCACTAAATCACCAACCTCTTCCACCCGATAACTTTCGGGTTCAATATCTCCCTAACCTTAAACTTGAAAGCATCAATTTTTATTTCTGTACAAAGAATAAGCAATTCCCGTTCCCATCAATCCAACAATAACAGCAAGGGAAATAAGCGGGCTGATGTGAACCCATGTGGCAATGCCCAGTTTAACCCCCACAAATACCAGAATAACAGCCAGACTGTATTTGAGATACGAAAAACGGTGTATAACAGATTCAATGGCAAAGAACAATGACCTCAGTCCCAGAATAGCAAATACATTACTGGTAAAAACAATAAAGGGATCGGTGGTGATTCCAAAAATTGCGGGAATACTGTCTACTGCAAACATAAGATCGGTAAACTCTACAATAATCAGAACCATAAAAAGTGATGTAATTACAGTTCGGCCGTTTACCTTCTTAAAAAATTTGCCGGATTCTACGTCACTATCTACAGTTACCACCCTGCGTATTATTTTAACCAGAAAACTTTTGTTGGGGTCGGCATCGTGTTTTTCAGGAAGTACCATTTTAATACCTGCATACAGCAGAAATCCGCCAAATACGTAGTTAATCCACGAGAAACGGGCTACGAGTTCGGCTCCTGCAAAAATCATAAGTCCCCTGAAAATTAGTGCACCCAGAATGCCCCAAAACAAAACCCTGTGTCGGTGAATATCGGGTACCTTAAAATAACGAAAAAGAAATGAAATAACAAAAAGGTTATCCATACTCAGTGATTCTTCTACCAGATAGCCCGTAATATATTCAATGGTAGCATCGGCCGGCGTAATTCCCGTGTCATTGATTCCGGCCCAGTTATGCATGTAACCAAAGTAAACCACAAGGCTGAATAAACCGGCCAGCGAAACCCACAAAGCGGTCCATCCCAGGGCTTGTTTGGCAGATATGGTTTTATGGTCTTTGTTCAGGATACCCAGATCCAAAGCCAGAAGTAACAAAATCAACACAATAAACCCAATCCACAAAATCATGAGGCAACAAAGATAAGTAACATATTGCGTGGATTATTTCCCATTTGATTTACGCAATTCTTTTTTCAAATTGTGCAGTCGCCATGCATCAAAACATAATAAAGACCTGCAACCGACATTGAAGAAAAGAGTCAATACAGAGGCTGCCCATCGGTGAAGGAGATGCCTTGAACTCAACGCCATCTCTAGTAATCTGACATCAGTTGATTGAATCAGCCCTTTGTTTGAGAGTGTGGCTAAATTTTGCAATCCGTTTCGGGTTTTAGTAATAAATTCAACATCGGCATCAATGCCGGCATGTACCGCAGCGTTATTGATGTGACGAATGCTAAAATTGCCATCCTTTAGCCTTTTGCCAAAAAGGGTGTCTTCATGCCCGTAACCCTGCAGATGCTCATCAAATCTAATATCGAGAAAAATCTGACGGTTCACTATAAAATTTCCGGTCATAAAACCTTGGTAAGGCAATGTTTCGCGTTGTGTGGCACTGGTTTGCTCCCGGTTCAATCCATATCTGTATCGCAATCGTTTCTTGGCTGTAGGCGTAAAACCCGACCATTGATATGAAATGCCACCGCAAACCACATTACAATCAGCTGCCTCTTTCAAATAGAGAGATACAAAATCCTCATCGGTAATTACCATGTCACAATCCAGAAACAACAGATATTCACCCCGGGCTTTTTCGGCCAACCGGTTCCTGATTCCGGCCCGACCCTGATGTACCTCATATCTAAAAAGTGAAGCACTGAATTCATTTGCAATTATTTGATAGTGAGATGTGTATTCTGAATTACTGGCATCGTCAGCAATCAATATCTCAAACGATGCTCCTGATTTCAATGCGGACTTACGGATATCCTTTACCAGATTTCCGATGTTACGGTTGTAAGCGGGTATGCATACCGAAAGTTTCACAATGTTTCGGTAATGTCATCTTCAGTTGTAGGTCTTTGAGTCTGAAAGGGGTTAAAGGTGCTTGCCGGTTTTAAGTCGGTAACCTTACCGTTTTCACATTTTACAGTTCTTGCGGGAAAACGCTCCATTAATAATAAATCGTGGGTTGCCATTAATACTGCGGTGCCTTTCTCGCTAATGTCAAACATAAGTTTCATAATTTCGGCACTGGTATCAGGGTCCAGATTTCCTGTGGGTTCGTCAGCAAGTATCAGTTTGGGTTCATTCAACAAAGCGCGGGCAATGGCAACTCTTTGTTGTTCTCCTCCCGATAGCTGGTGCGGAAACCTATTCTCCTTACCTTCAAGGCCCACGGCCAGTAAAACCTCAGTAACGCGTTCATCAATTTTTTTTGTGCTTCTCCATCCGGTGGCCTTTAGCACGAATCTTAGATTTCTGTACACGTTTCTGTCGTATAGCAACTGGAAGTCCTGAAAAACGATTCCTATTCCCCTGCGCAACCGCGGAATTCTTCTTTTGGGAATTCGCAACAATTCAACCCCGGCAATGTGGCCGGTTCCCTCTTTTAAGGGTAATTCGCCATACAAAGTTTTCAATAAACTGCTTTTGCCGCTTCCGGTTCTGCCAATTAAATAAACAAATTCACCGGATTTTACTGAAAAGTTAACATCCTCCAGAATTTTTCTTTTTCCCTGAAATATCTGAGCGCCTGTTAAATTAAGTGCCTCCTGGGTGCTGTGGTCTGTCATATGGGTAGATCCGGTTACTTAAAGCGGTTTTATGCAACGATAAAGAAGCTACAAAATTCTTTCGGTAAAGTTGAAATTTCAGGAATCTCTTAACAGAAATTCGTTGACAACTTAGTGAGACACTAAAAATGCAAACAAGTTCACTGCCTACTTTTACCCGTGAATAATTATGATGAAGAATCTGTATAAAGCATTAGTTTTTAGTGTTATATTGCTTACTGAATGTGTCAGTGTTTCAGCACAGCAAACCGAGTATTACCGCGGTAGTTACGTGCAATACCGCGATGGATTGGAATTGCTGAATAAACAGCAATATGCTGCTGCAAGCGCTCAATTTAAAGAATATCTTAAAGACGGATGTGATGGGTGTCTTGAAGAACACATTGCCAATGCCAATTACTATATTGCAGTTTGCGCATTGGAATTATATCAGGACGATGCCGGAGATTTACTGAAGCAGTTTATTATTGATTTTCCTGAAAGCCCCAGGGTAAATTACGCCCGATTTCAAACCGGCAGGTTTTATTACAGAAAAAAAGATTGGCAAGATGCGATTGTTCATTTCCAAAGCGCAGATGCAAGTGATTTACCAGCAGAGGAATTGGCAGAATATCACTTTAAATTGGGTTATTCCTTATTTCAGGAAGAAAGATACGACGAAGCGTATGGACATTTTGAGGCAGCAAAAGAAATGGACAGCGAATACCATGCGCCGGCAAAATACTATTATGCGCATATCGCTTATCAAAAAGCATATTATCAGGTTGCACTTGAGAATTTTTCTGCGTTAAAGGGTGATAAGCGCTTTGCAGCAATAGTGCCGTACTATATTTCTCAAATTTATTTTTTACAGGCTAAATACAACGATCTGATAACCTATGCCTCTCCGTTGCTGGATACCCTGAAGATGGAAAAAAGCGCAGAAGTTTCGCGCATGGTGGGTGAGGCTTATTATAAACAGGGAAAGTTTAAAGAGGCAATTCCTTATCTTGAAAACTATCAGAAATCTGCAACGCCTTCCCGGGAAGATAGGTATCAATTAGGATACGCATTTTACAGAAACCGACAGTACCCTGAGGCTATCAGTCAGTTAAACAGGGTAACTTATGATAAGGATAGTTTAGGTCAGGTGGCTTATTATCATTTGGGGGACGCGTATCTGCAAACAGATCAAAAAACACAGGCCCGGTCGGCTTATAGGGAAACAGGCGAAATGGACTTCAATGCAGAAATAGCCAAAGATGCTCTATTCCGTTATGCAGTGCTAGCTTACGAATTGTCTTATAATCCATTTGATGAAGCGATTACGGCGTTCGAGAAGTACATTAATAAATATCCTGACAGCGATCGAACCGATGAAGCTTATACCTATTTGCTGAAAGTGTACATGACAACAAAGAATTATGAAGCTGCCATGAATAGCATTGAAAAGGTAGCCCATAAGGATTTGCTTGTGAAACGGGCGTATCAAATGATTGCATATAACCGGGCAGTAGAACTTTTTCTTACTAAAAAGTTTTCGGAATGCAGGGATATGTTTGATAAGGTAAAGCGATATCCTATTGATTTAAAATATAACGCAATGGCAAAATATTGGATTGCCGAGAGTTTTTATCAGCAGGCTGTGTCGGGCCAGAAAATTGATTCCGACCTTTTAAATAAATCTATATCGCGATATGCCGAGTTTCAGAAAGAACCGGGTGCATATAGTCAGGAAGTATATGTTCTTAGCAATTACAACACGGCTTACGCATATATGAAATTAGGTAAATATAAAGATGCTGCAGATTTTTTTAGAAAGTTTGTTGAAGATATTGAATTGAAAAATAGGTATAAAGGCTATTTAAACGATGCGTATCTCAGAACAGGGGACGCTTTCTTTATGCTAACCGACAACAGTGCTGCCATTGATTATTATTCAAAGGCTGCGGCTTTAAAACAGGCCGATGAAGATTATGCCATATTTCAAAAGAGCATGGCTTTGGGGTATCAGCAGAAATTTGACGATAAAATTGCCGGATTAAAAAGTATTATTTCGGGTACACCTAAATCGGGTTATGTGCCTTCAGCTATTTTTGAAATTGGAGAAACATACCGCATCCAGAATAAAAATACGGATGCCCTGAAATATTTCAACGATTTAATTACCCATCATCCCCAAAATATCCTTGTAAGAAAAGCCATGCTGAATTCAGCGCTCGTGTATTATAAGGAAAAAAAATATCCTGATTCCGAAAGGTTGTATTTGAAGGTACTTGGCGAATACAATAACCCTGAAGACTGCAGAATGGCTATTGATGGCCTGCGCGATGTTTATACAGCCATGAATAGAATTGAAGAATGGGAAAAAGTTCTTGCGCAGTCTTCCTGTAGCGGGTATACTGAAGGTGATTTGGATTCAACTTTTTTTAATGCCGGTAAAACACTGTTCTATGAAGGAGATTGTAAACAGGCTATAGAGCGATTTGATAAATACTTGAGCCGCTTTCCGAAAGGAGTGTTTATTACCGACGCATGGTATTTTAAAGCCGAATGTTTTTATGAGGATTTGAAACGGGAAGATGCGTTAAAAGCCTTTGAAAAAGTAATTGAACAACCTGTAGGAAAATTTACTGAGACCAGTTTGGTTCGGGCTGCCGAGTTAAGTTATCAGTTGGGCAATTACCCGGGAGCAAAAATGCATTACCAAAAGCTTGAGAAAATTGCTTCGTATCAATCAAATGTTTTACTGGCTAGAATTGGATTGATGCGAAGTTTATACAAAACCAATCAATACAAAGAAGCGGCAGATTATGCTGATATGGTTGTATCAGAAGCCGGTACCGATGAAAATTTGAAAACCGAAGCGCGTTTTGTAAAAGCCCGCTGGTGGAAAGAATCAGGAGATTATGACAAAGCCATTACCGAATTCCGGTTTGTAAATAAAAATTTGAAAACCGAAATGGGTGCCGAAGCGAAGTATCAACTTGCGCATTGTCTGTATCTTAAACAGGCTTACAAAGCCAGTGAATCTGAAATTTTTGAAATGGCACAACAAAAGCCTACTTACGACTACTGGCTTGCGAAGGCCTATATTCTGCTTGCCGATAATTATACCATGCTTGAGGATTATTTTCAGGCTAAGGAGACGCTGAAAAGTGTTATAGATTTTTATACCGGTAAAGAAGAAGTTGCCATTAAGGCAGAGGCACAGCAAAAACTGGATGCCATTATTGAATTAGAAAATTCATCTTCAGGTAATCGCAGTATGACAGACCCCGGAATGATTATAGACAATACAAATGAGAATGAAGAGGAATTGAATCCAGGCAATCCTGAAATTGAGAATCCTGAAGAGAAAAAGGAGGAACAGCCATGAAAAAGATATTGATGACAGTGCTTTGTGGCATTTCTTCCATCAACTATGCGCAGAATACCGATTTGGGTGTAACAACGCAAACCAACCAGGGCGTGCGAAGGGTGGTATCTACACAGAAAATGGGTATTAACCCGGTTCCGGCAGATACAACACTTCCATTTGTTGCTACAAAGCATCCGCTAATTCCCGTGCAACATAAGGTTGCATTTACACCCCAGCCTATAAAACCCGCTAAACTGAAAGTGGTAGACCCACTGGATAAATTATATAACGGGTACATAAAAGCCGGTATGGGCATGTATACCGCTCCTTTTCTGGATGCTTGGTACACCACCGGACGAGATAAGACTAAGATGTTGTCGGCCAATGTATATCATTTTTCGTCGTGGGATGGGTTGAAACATCATCGTTTTGCCCGATTTAATGACAGCAGGCTTCGGCTGAACGGAAGATTTCAGTTGAAGAAATTTGTTCTTGAAGGAAATGCAGCAGGTTCCCTGAACGGTGTTAATTTTTATGCATTACCCGATTCACTGGGCTACGATAAAAATTATGTTAAACAATTGTTTACAGGAATTGGTACACAATGGACAATAGGGTCATATTTTAACGACAGCACAAAAATCAATTACAAAGCCGGTGTGGCTTACAATTATTTCGGCGATTTGAACGACAAAAAAAATAAAATCAAATTCGATTACGGCAGGGAACATCAGATTGCGCTGACAGGTAATTTTTTCAAATATCTTGGCAGAGAAAAATTCAGTCTGGATGCCGGGCTGGATGTGAATATTTTCAACAGCTACGCGCAGGACACCTGTCTGTATTGCAAGGTAACACCGGCCGGCGATGCCTGGAGCAACGGAATTCTTACCCTGAAGCCGTCGGTAAGTACTACCGGAAAATGGTATCACGTTGAAGCCGGACTTGCTGTTTTTGCTGACATGCCTCAATATTTAGACAATAACCTTAAATTTTATGTATGGCCGGACATTGAACTCAGGATGAATTTTTTTAATTATATTCTGGTTCCGTATTTTGGCATTGATGGCTCGCTGCAGCGAAATAACTACCGCTCGCTGGCAACAGAAAATCCTTATGTTTTGAGCGGTATCGCACTTGAGAATACTGCGAACAAATTAAGGGTTTACGGCGGAATGAAAGGTACGTTGTCCAGTAAAATTACCTTTAATTTTGGCGCATCGACGGGCATTGTGGCACGCATGCCCTTATACATTACCGATACTACTTACAGTTTAAATAATCGTTTCTACGTGAAATACGATACCATTACCCGTACGTTATTAAGTGGAGAATTGGCGTATTTTATTGGTGAAAAATTGAGGGTAGAGGCTTACGGTAAATGGTTTTTTTATAGTGCGAATACCGAACAAAGGGCCTGGAATCTTCCTCAATATCATTTTGGGACAAAAGCAATGTACAATCTGGGCAACAAAATTATTGCTTCGATTGAAGCCTCAGTAATAGGAAGAAGGTATGCAAAACGCTACGACTTTGAAGTACCGCCGGCCGGTGACGAAAATTATGTGTTGCGACTAAAAGATTTCACCGATGTTAATTTGAATATTGAATACCGATATACCAAGCGACTTTCAGGATACCTTCGACTAAATAATTTGGTGCATCAGCAGTATCAGCTTTGGCTGGAATATCCTGCGTGGGGAATCAATGTTCACGGAGGCGTTACGTACCGTTTTTAATACCGTTGTTTATTAAAACAACTGAACTATACTCTATGACAGCCAAATATCAGAAATGGCTGTTGAAATCCATGTAAATTTGTTGAAAACTGTTGCACTTTTAAGGATTTTCAATGCCTTTCCGCGGGTTTAATGTTGTAAATTCGCAAATTATAGTTTATTGAATAAATATTATGAGTGAAGTAACTGAAAATCAATTGAAAAACACAGAATATTCTGCCGACAGTATTCAGGCGCTTGAGGGCATGGAACACGTTCGTATGCGGCCTTCTATGTATATTGGTGATGTAGGGGTAAGAGGTTTGCATCATTTGGTGTACGAAGTGGTGGATAATTCAATAGATGAGGCACTTGCAGGACATTGCGATACCATTACTGTTATTATAGGAGAGGACAATAGCATTGAGGTAGAGGACAATGGCCGGGGTATTCCGGTAGACATGCACAAAAAGGAGGGTGTTTCAGCCCTTCAGGTGGTTATGACCAAGATAGGTGCCGGCGGAAAGTTTGATAAGGACTCGTATAAGGTGTCTGGCGGATTGCACGGAGTGGGTGTAAGTTGTGTTAATGCTTTGTCGGCGCATTTGTCGGCAACTGTGCATAGAGATGGTAAAATCTGGCAGCAGGAATACGAGCGGGGTAAGCCCATGTACGAAGTTAAAACAGTAGGCGAAACCACAAAAAGAGGTACAGTGGTTAAGTTTATTCCCGATGAGCAAATATTTGAATTCAGAGAATTCAATTACGACACACTGTCAACAAGAATGCGCGAATTGGCTTTCCTGAATAAGGGTATTCGTATCATGTTGATTGATAAACGTAATTTAAATGACGACGGAGCACCACACAGCGAAGAGTTTTTTTCACAGGATGGATTGCGGGAATTCGTGCGGTTTTTAGAGGCCAATCGTACACCCATCATTTCCGACGTAATGTTCATGGAAAGCGAGAAAGGAGGAATTCCTGTAGAGGTAGCCATGATTTACAATGAAAGCTACAGCGAGAATATATTTTCTTATGTAAACAACATTAACACGCATGAGGGCGGTACACATTTATCGGGCTTTAGAAGAGGGTTAACAGCTACCTTGAAAAAGTACGCCGAAGACTCTGGAATGCTTGAAAAATTGAAATTTGAAATTAGTGGAGATGATTTCAGAGAAGGACTTACGGCAGTAATCTCTGTTAAAGTTGCTGAGCCTCAGTTTGAAGGCCAAACAAAAACCAAACTAGGCAACAGGGAAGTTACAGCAGCTGTGAGCCAGGCAGTAACAGAAATGTTAACCAATTACCTGGAGGAGCATCCCAACGATGCACGTATTATTGTCAGCAAGGTAATTCTGGCTGCTCAGGCCCGACATGCAGCGCGCAAGGCGCGCGAGATGGTTCAAAGAAAAGGTGTGATGGGTGGAACCAGCCTTCCGGGAAAACTGGCAGACTGTAGTGATAAGGATCCTGTAAAATGTGAGATATATCTGGTGGAGGGCGACTCGGCCGGTGGTACAGCCAAGCAGGGCCGCGACCGGAATTTTCAGGCCATTTTGCCGCTAAGAGGAAAAATTTTGAACGTTGAGAAGGCCATGCACCATAAAATTTTTGAAAACGAAGAAATTAAGAACATTTATACCGCACTGGGCGTTTCTATTGGCACCGAAGAAGATGCTAAGGCTCTGAACCTGGAAAGACTTAGATATCATAAGGTAATCATAATGACCGATGCCGACGTGGACGGTAGCCACATTGAGACCTTGATTCTTACATTCTTCTTCAGACACATGCGTGAACTGGTTGATCAGGGTTATATTTACATTGCTACGCCTCCGTTGTATCTGGTAAAAAAAGGAAAGAATCAGGAATATGCCTGGGATGAAAAGCAGCGTGAAGAGATTATGGCTCGTTTTAAAGGCGATGCGCAAACAGAATCGGGCATCCATGTTCAAAGGTACAAGGGTTTGGGTGAAATGAACGCTGAGCAACTGTGGGAAACTACCATGAATCCTGATAAGCGCACGCTGCGTCAGGTAACCATTGATAATGCTGCAGAATGTGATAGAATCTTTAGCATGTTAATGGGAGATGACGTGCCACCACGCCGCGAATTCATTGAGAAAAATGCTAAGTACGCCCGTATTGATGCATAGAGATTAAAGATTCTGATTTAAAAAATCCAGAATTCTTTCAGAAGCCAGCCCGTCGCCGTAAGGATTGACGGGTTTTTTATTGGTTTCCGCTTTTAGAGCATTCCGGTAGGCATTTAGTATTCTCTCTTTTTGAGTACCGGCCATGTACAACCAACCGGTTTCAATCCCTTCAGGACGCTCGGTAGTGTTGCGCAATACCACCACTCGTTTACCAAAGCTCGGAGCTTCTTCCTGTATGCCTCCTGAATCGCTCAGAATCAACCGGCAATGCATCATCAAATACAACAATTGTTGATAGGGCAGGGGAGGAAGAAGATGAATGCCTTCGGTATTTCCTAAAATATGGTGCACATGTTCTTTAACCAATGGATTAAGATGTACAGGAAAAATAACGTGCATTCCTTCAGCCGCAATTTCTTTCAGCGATTCGCAAATTTCACGGAGCCCTTTACCAAAATTTTCCCTTCGATGCGTGGTTACCAGTACAAAAGGATGGGCTACGTCAGCATCTGCTGCCAGTAATTCCATTTTAATGGTATCGCCGCCACCTTGTAAGGAATTCTGCACGTATTGCAATGCATCTACCACGGTGTTTCCGGTAACCAGTACTTTGTCAGGAGAAATGCCTTCCTTTAACAATCTTGCGGCAGCACCTTCAGTAGGTGCAAAATGCCAGTCGGCAATCTGCGAAACCAAACGACGGTTGATTTCTTCAGGAAAAGGTTCCCATTTATTGTCGGTTCTAAGTCCTGCTTCAACATGAGCAACTTTTATTTTTCGATAAAAAGCAACGAGCGATGCCGCAAATACTGTAGTGGTATCGCCCTGTACTACCACCACGTCGGGCTGAAAATCGTCGTAAACCGGACCCAGTCCGCCTATTATGGCAGCAGTGAGGCCCTCCAGTGTTTGCCCGGGCTTCATAACGTTCAGGTTATACTCCGGCTTAATATTGAACAATTCCAGCATTTGCTGAAGCATTTCGCCATGTTGCGATGTAATACATACCCGGCTACTGAAGTGTTCTGGTGCGTTTTGAATCAGCATTGAGAGTTTAATAGCCTCAGGCCGGGTGCCCAAAACAAATAGAATCTTTTTCTTTGTATTCAACTCAATATGTTGTTTTTAAATAATTTAACAGCTGTTTCCATGGCTTCAATTTCCTGATTGCAAATGTTATCAGCACCGCAAATTAAGTGAATATGTTCACGTGCATTGCTACTCATCTTTTCAAATAACACACGGTCTTTACTCAACAACCTTATGGCTTTCATTAATTCCTCAGGATTATTGGGAGGTACCAGAAAACCGTCCTTACCATGTCTCACAAATTCAGGGATTCCGCCCACATGGGTTGCCACTATTGGTAATCCCGCGGCCATGGCTTCACACATGCTAACGCCCTGTGCTTCCACACGGCTGGGTGCAACAAAAATATCGTACCGGTGATACAACGCAGGAATTTCCCCATGCGGTATGGATTTTTCTATGATGTTTGCATTGCTGTGTTGTGTAAGGGCTAGTTTTCTGAATTTTTCAGCAAGCTTTCCTTTGCCGTAGATATCAATATGTACGTCGGTAGCTCCGGAAAAAGCACGAATGGCAGTATCAATACCGTATTTGTTTTTGGCAAAAGACCGTATGCTGATACAACGGTAGGTTGACGTGGGTTTGCGGTAAAAAAACAGGTCGGTATCCACCGGATTTGGAATCACTATTCCGTTTTTAAACTTGCGAACCGCATGTTTTTCGGCGGCATGTTTCATCCATTGCGATACAAAAACCGAAACCTGAGCCCGACCGATAAACCGGCCGGTGGTTATTGTTTGGTGTATAAGCCTGGGCAACAACAGAAATTTCTTTCTTATTTTGTCCCATGCGGTGCCTGCAGTAACATCTGTTGTCCACAATATTTCATGGCCATGAACCCAAACTACAGTGGGTAAATCAATACCTTTCACCAGCTTTTTTACCGCAAAATTGGCATAGTGTACCGCAAGTACATCGGGTTTCCAGTCTGTAAAAACAGAAGCTACTTTGTCCTTAGTTATCGCGTAAACTTCAACACCTTCAAAACTGTACTGCTTTTGGTTGCCGGGTATAAACACTTTTACCGTTATCCCGCGTTGTAAATACAACTTTACCCTTGCGTGTACAAAGGCAAAAGCAGCATCGGTTGATGACGGATAAGCGGGCGCAAATACTGCTATATTGTTGATTTTGTATTCAGACATTTACTGTAAAGGACTTCATGTTAAAGTAAAACCAGCGGTTGTACACATACTTTTTAATGGGTTCGCCGGGTAGTCGTTTCCAAATAGAGCCGGGGACATTTTCAGCCGGGTATTTATACTTATTTAATATGCCGCTGTATAGTTTATTTACAAACAAGGTATCAAAGGTTGTCAGGTACTTTCTGTATTGTACCGCAGCATTCGTGTCGATTCCTTCAAATTTTTTATCGGAAGTGCTGTTGCCCTGCCAATTTTGGCCATTCCGGGTGGGTTCAACCAGTATTTCGTTCCATGAAATGTTGCAATGTGTTGCAACCTGTTTCATAATGGTTTCAGTGTCCTGTAATAAGTCTTCGTATTTTACCAGTAGTACATCGGGGTGCTGTTCAATATTTTGTAAACTACCGTAACTTACACTAAACGACCGAACCATTTTGCTTACCACAGGGGCACCAAACTGATGGCTTTTATATCTTCGCAATGCTACCCAATTCGCATAAGGATTTCGCAGGATGTAAACAAAACGGGCACCCGGAAACCATTGTCTCAGTTTTTCGGCATGCTCGGCGTGGCTCACGCTTTTTTCAACCATTCTGCCCAACGGAATCTGGTTTTTCAATGGAAGGAAAGAATGGCGTACGGCCTGTATAAATGCCTCTAAAAGTCCGGTTTCGTCTGTACAATCTGATTTCTCTATAGTTTGACGAAACAAGGGTTCATCAAATAAATTCAGGTTTACGGCATCGGCATACGGGTCGTTTGAAATATTTTGGTGGTGAATTGCGTTTACCGCTCGGGCTATGAATGAATTCCTGTCTTTTGGCTCGTCCTTGCCTGGCGAATATCCGTATTGCGTGGCATACCCCAGCAAATGGGGAAAATGTGCTTCAAATGGCATTACAAACAAGTCGGGATGACCGTCAAAAAGACTGCGCAGCAAGCTGGTGCCCGATTTATGAGCACCCAATAAAAAGATAGGCGCTTTATTCATCATGCTTCCTGCCGTTTCTTATTATCTCTGCCATACGAACTGCCAATGCTTGTCTTGAATAGGTTGCAGAGGGTGATGTCTGGATTTTTCCGTTAATAATTTCATTCAGAAATTGATAAATACCTTCTTCATCGTTATATCCGTACATATTGCCTGCTTGTTCGTCCTTCAGTATTGCTGCGGCGTCTCCGGCAACCGGGCCAATGGCTATTACTGGTTTTCCGGCAGCCAGATATTCAAATAATTTACCTGTTAGGATTCCTTCATTTCCGGTAACATCCGGAATAGCAAGAAACAATGCATGGGCATTGCATATCAGTTCAATACTTTGTTTATGACTGATATATCCTTTTAAATCCAAAATTCCCTTGTTGAATTTGTCGGCGACACTTTCTGATATATTACCGGCAAGTACAAATGCTATTCTTCGTTGCTCAGATATCCTGTTTACGGCATTTATAAACGCTTCAGGGTGATAGCTTTCGGCCAAAGTGCCGGTATATGCAATTGTAAAGACCTCATGGGGTGATACGTAAAAATTATGCTCAAAATCTCCGGCATCGAAACCATTGGGCAGAATATGTATCTTATTTACCTTGATAGCTGCAGATTTTTCGGCAAACTGCCGGCGTATATTTTGGCTAACCACCACTACATCATCTGCGGCTTCAAGTACTTTCCGTTCCAGGGCTGCATCTTTGCGGGCTGCCCAGCGCGTGTGCAACATTTCTTTGTAATAATAGATATCTGTCCAGGGGTCACGGATGTCGGCTATCCATCGGATATTAAAGGTTTTTTTCAGTTTCAGTCCCGTTAATTGCGTGCTGTGCGGCGGACTGGTGGTAATTACCGTTTGAATTTTTTCTGTTTCTATTAAGTGTTTAGCAGCCTTATAAGCATATTTATTCCAGCCTTTTCTGCTGTCCGGAATAAACAAATTGCCACGAACGAAACGTGACATTTTCTGTAGAAAACCCGGTTTTTTTTCATTAACAAATCCCGAATATGGAATCTCTTTTTTACCGGTTAACCGCTGATACATTTTATAGGGCTCGCACGTTTTGGTTTTTATAACCGTTACATCCTCATTGACTTCGTTTAATAGAGAGGCGTCTGTTACGGCATAGGATGCTTTTTTAGGGTCAACGGTTATAACGTAGCAACTAAACCCCATTTCGGTAAGATACTTGGTGAATTTCAGCCACCGTTGTACTCCGGGCCCACCACTGGGAGGCCAGTAATAAGAAATAATTAATACCTTATCAGGCTTCTCCATTCTCTGCACGCGATGACTTCACGACACTAAAAATGAGAAAGCCGGCCAGCAATAATATGATTCCGGAACCTGCAAGGCTAATCTTGGATGACCAACCGAAAGACTCCGGATAGTAATGCATAGACACTTTTTTTGTTTCAGCCGGTACCACGATTCCCCTAAGAAAGTAATTCACGGGTATTATCTGTACTTCCTTGCCGTCTGCCTCTGCAGTCCAGCCAATAGGATAATAGACTTCACTGAAAACTGCTAATTTATCCTGATTCAAATGTGTTACTTCGTATTCCAGGTGGTTAGGTGCATATTTAATCAGTGTTATTACTGCCAGTGAATCACGGGTTGAAGAGGGTGGAAGTTTATCGGCAAAATCTTTTTCAATAACGGCAGTTTCTGATACTTTCAGGTCTTTAAGCGCAGTAATTGCCTGATTGGCATCATCAGCAATCTGAAAATTGTTTACAAACCATGCATTACCCATTGCGTAGGGGTTTACAAAAGCAGCCGGATTTTGATTCGCCATCGTTGCCGGATTGGAAATATCAACAAGCCCCTGACCCTCAGGATTAATAATTACATATTTTGTATTCAGCATATTCAGCACATTTGCCTGTACCAAAGTATTGGGATTTTGCGCCATCAACAGTTCACAATCCGGGGCAATTCTCCGTCCAGATGTATCGGTTTTGTATAAATAGAAGTCAATAATATCCTGAAATCTCTGAACCTTTGCGGCATGGTATCCGCCCACCGATTTATGAAAATAGGCAAGGTCTGAACTGTTAAAAGGGTTATCCATGGTTAATACCCTGTATGAGGTTTTCTCGTTCAAAACACCAAAACGGATGCGGTCTTTTACTCTGCCTGTAGCTTGCTCGTTTTCTGATAAACGGCTGTTGGTAAGTGCGATTACTTCTTCTTTTAAAGCAGCGTTGGCGGCAAGCTCGTTTTCAAAAATGGCATTGTCGGCGCCGTTTGCAACAAAGGGATACAGCTTTTCCTCTTCGGGCTGCCAGTATTCATAACCGCTGTAACCATAATACCGTGGGTCTTTAACATCGCTGTTATCTAAGTAAATGGTGGCAACACCCCAAAGGTCTATCAGCGCCAGCAGTCCAATACCTAAAACTACAGGAATACGTTTCAATAATCCGCGCATATATACGAACAGAAGCGCAAATGTCAGAATTACAAATATCAGGGTTCTAATAACGTCGCCGGTAAATATAGATATGCGGCCGGATTTTAAAATGCCCATAGCTTGGCTATGAATTTGTTCCAGTTGCGCGCCCTCTAATCCTTGTCCTGCAAGCTGGGCTTTCATCTGGTCGGTTTCGCCCTCTTTTAAAAAGTTAAAGAAACTCTCGGGCGCAGCAAGAAACAGAAGCAGCAATACAGCAACAAAACCCGATAAGCCGAAAAAGAGTTTGCGGGTGTCTACCTTCAGTTTTCTGAAGAAAGTAGTAGTACCATGCAGGGGATTTTTTTCTTTGAAAAGTTCGTGAAGCCATAGCACTCCCAACAGCGGAAGGGTAAATTCTACCATTACCAGGATGATGGTAACTGCCCTGAATTTGTTGTAAAGAGGAACGTTTTCAAGAAAGAAATCGGTAAGCCCCATAAAGTGTTTACCCCAGGCAAGAAGTACAGCCAGTATTGTCATAGCAAACAAGGGCCATTTTAGCTGACTTTTCATCAGAAAAAGCCCCAGAAAAGCCAGAAAACAAACGACAGCACCAATGTAGGTTGTTCCATAGGTTCCGCCCTGAGCTCCCCAATAGGGTGAAGTTGTTGCGGTAACAAAGGATGCAATCTGATCTGTTCCAAATTTTTCTGCAAGATTGTCTTTTACTGCTGTGGGCATACCGCCATTAACCCTCATGCTCCAGTAACCCTGAGCACCGGGAATAAAGAACGACCAGGTTTCTGCCCGGCCGTAACTCCAGCTGGTAATGTAGTTCTTATCAAGACCGCCAGTGGTTTCACGGGGCGACCCGTCGGGATTAATGGTTAATTCAGTTCCACCACGTTGCGTATATTTACTGTATTCTTCGGTGCCCACAAGGTTGCTCATATTGGCCATGGCACCCAAACCCACTGCCAGTGCCAGTACACCTGCTTTTTTCCCAAATAGAATGTATTCATTATCTTTAATTGCTTTTATCAGGAAATACAAACCGGTAAACAACAGTAGAATAACCATGTAGTATGTAATTTGTATATGATTGGCTTTTAATTGTAAACCAAAGAACAATGCTGTAAGAATAGCGCCGTGCCACCAGTTTTTCTTTTCGCGCAATGTCATTACAAAAGCGCCAAACACGGGAGCCATGTATCCAACAGCCCAGGCTTTTGAGTTGTGGCCTGCACCCATAATGGTAAAGAAATAACTGCTGAATCCGTATGCCAGAGAACCTGCCAGTGCCAGCCAGGGATCAACCTTCATGCACATTAGCATAATATAAAAACCTATCATGTACAAAAATAAAAGCTTGGCAGGGTGTGGTAACCATAAGGTAAAGGCATCCTGAAGGTAGTTCAGTAAATTGTCTTTATAAATAACACTGATTTGTGTGGCCGGCATCCCGCCAAACTGCGCATCAGTCCATAAAGGTTCTTCTTCGTAATATTGCCGCCAGTCCATAATTTCACGACTCATCCCCTTGTGTTTGTCCACGTCGTGCTGACGCAAGGCCATACCTTCAAGCGAAGGGGCAAAATACACCAGACTTACAACCACAAAACATATAATTGAAATAAGGTGCGGAAGAGACTTTTTAAATATTTGCTGAATCATATATTCTTGATAATTTCGTTAATACATTGCTTTTTAGAGTGAAAAAACAAGTTTTTATCTAATAAGGAGTCAAATGTAGAAATAATCGCAACAATTACAACGCTGCCCATACCGGATGCGTATGTTCCTAATATTTCAGCTACATACCGGGATGAACTGAATATGAAACAGGTATCACCTGTGAAATTATGGGAATCTTTATTGGATTTTCCAATTTTGGTTCATTTTTTCAGCGAACGGAAATTATTTTTTGTAAAGCGAGATTAACAAGGAATGTTCTGTTTCCAGTAATTCAAGCCAGGTAATAAACGGATCAATTTCCTTAGGTTCTTCTCTGTCGTATACATTGGAAACTTTGTAAACATCACCGGAATAGTACCTGAAAAATATCAGGTCGTCAAGATGTTGTATATTAGTGGGGTATTCCTTGGGTTTTGTACATTTCTGTGCAAGAATTTCACGAATTTGCGGATAGAAAATCCATCCAAGTACGGATGTTCCTTCCGGGGTTTTAATTTCAGGGGCTATGCCAATTACCTGATGAAAACACATCATGTATTTTAAGTCAAAATAAAAATCCAGTTTTATTCTATACCCGGTTATTTCTGCTTCTTCAGGAAGAGAATTAATTTTAGTAACCCTTGCAGAATCAGTTATATTTAAGATGTCGGTTGGGAATAAGGTTATGCTCTTATTCTGAATACCCTCTTTCAGGGGACTCCACAGATTTTGTATTTGAACATTTTTCAACCAGTACCGCTTTGAATAAAAGATGTTGCTTTCATTCACCACAGGAAAACTGTAAGGTTCCTTATCGCTGCGACGTGCAATTGAATAGAGCGGTTCATCTTTAAAGAATGCCGCTAACTTATTGCTTGCTTTTGGAAACATGTCTTTGTAAATTAAGTCATTAATGTAGTGTCTTTGCAATACAAGCATCCCTTTACTGTCATAAAAATACCAATCTCCCGCTTTTTGATTGAACAGGTATTGCCCTTTTGTTTTAAGGATTCCATTAGAATACCAGCTCAAATAGGCACCCGTCATTAGGTTTTCTTTCTTAACGAGTTTCACCTTCCATTCTCTGGCAACATATTCAACTGTGTCGCCGGGTACATATTCAATTTTCTTTTCTTTGGGATAATGTATTAAGGCTCTATCATTTAAAGTAAGATTTTCTGAACTTTCAGTATTTCCCGATTTGTGCAGAATGGTCCTAACCAGCCGGAACCCTATATGGGCATAGCCCGAATCCTGGTATCCGTAATAGTGCATCGGTAATTTTTCTTTAACCGGTCCATGTAACCATGAGTTTCCAATGACGGTTTTTCTTTTCATTGAATTAGGATTACAGGGTACACTTTCACATTGGTAATCAATGTTCAGGTCGTGCATGAATTTATAATTAGATTCGTCATGACACTCAGAAGTCCAGTCAGCCAGAATGTTAAAATCTGATGTTTTACGGGTATTGGAAAGATAAAGGAAGGCTGCTTGCCATTCAGTCACTGAAGGTAACCTGAATTGCTCAAACTCTTTTTCATCATTGCGTTTGTTAGCATTGCGCCATGTAACATAGCGCATGGCATTTTTCCAGCTGATACCGGCAACCGGCTGTAATTTGTATTCAGCATTAGTAAGATATTCGTTGTATTTATGGTTTGAATTGAAAGCTGAAGGCTCAGGCAACAAAAAATCGGCATATTTTGAGCCTTTTAACTTTCTCTCCTCATGAACAAATTGCAGGTAATCGCCAAGAGTAATTTGAGAGCTCATGGAGAATGATTGTACTGAATAGGTTCCGGAGTTTTTTTGGTTTTGCAGCAAATATGAAAATGCATCCTCACTGTCATCACTTTCCAGCTGTTCGGTGTTGAAGGAACTTGAAGGAATCTCAAACCATTTGGTTTGTGCTGAACAAATATTAAAATTACATACAAAGCACAATAGTAGTATTCGGTTCATTGATTTATGTTTAATGTTATATGAAAAGAGTTAAATTTTTGAGGAAACTGTAAGATAGTAATTTAAAATTTTCTGATGAGGCTACAATTTTCGGGAAATCATTATTCCATCTCTTATTGGCAGCAGCATACTCTCTACAGCGTTATTATTACAAACCATTTTACTGTATTGAATTAATGCATGGGTTTCCGCATCGTGTTTTTGCGTAGTGCCGGTTACTTTTCCGCTCCATAGTACATTGTCTGCCAAAATAATACCACCGCTTCGAACCAACGGTAGCACATGTTCAAAATATCGGCAATAGTTTTCCTTGTCGGCGTCAATAAAAACAAGGTCTAAAGTATCCTTTAAATTCTTTAGATAGTCAAGCGCATTGGCTGTTATTATTTCAATTCGGTTGCTAAAACCGGCCTTATCCACATATTTTTGTATAATCCATCGCAGTTCAGGGTTAATATCGATGGTTGTCAGTTTACCATCGTCTGTAAGACCTTCGGCCAGGCAAAGCGCACTATAGCCGGTATAGGAGCCTATTTCAAGAATGCGCCCGGGTTTGTGAATCTTACTTAAAAACGCCAGAAAGCGTCCCTGTAAATGGCCGGACAGCATGCGCGGTTGAAGAATTTTTGAATAGGTTTCCCGTTCAAGTTCAGAAAGATATGACGGTCCGCTGTGGGTATGAGTTTCTGCATATTGCTCTATGTTTTCAGGCAAAAAATTCATCAGATTTGGTTTTTATTTCCAAAAGTAATGTGAATAATCTGTTGTGATAGTGGAAAACTTTGTTTATAACGCCTCCAAACCTGAACACAAAGTCCGCAATACGATTGTATACTTTTGATGAAACCAACAGAAGGGGATTATGTTAACATTACTGGGAAGAAAGCGAATATCGGAAGACAAAGCCACGAACGTCTTTGTAAATTCAATTATTGATGTAGTAGAAAAAGGATTTGTAGATGTTGCAGATCTTATAAATGCCGATCCTGCTTTTGTGAGGGCGCCACGATTAAACCCTGAAAATTGTGATAAATTCCTGTTAATTGTGGTTAGCGGTAATCTTAAGTTCTTGAATGAATATTTTGATGCCGACCAGGGTACCCGCCTCCGTGAAATGATTGTTAACAAGTTGGCGGGTGTTTTTTGTGTAGGAGATGCCGAAATGAAAAAAATCATCAGCGAATATCAGGATATGATGATGCGCGTGAATCATCCCAGTAAAAATACCCTGTACGCCATGAGCAAGGCATTTTTTCATAAGTATGGTTTGGGTGAATTTCAGGAAGAGTATTTTAAGAGTCTCAATACTCCCAATCCGTTACTTTTGAAGCGTCTGGATGAGATAATGGAGAATTTTCTTTGGGATTGGCCCAGCTTTCTTGACAAGTACAAAATTGCCAGCTAATGTTTTCAGGAATCAGTCCTGTTACAATTCAAACTGTTTTTTAGCCAAATTTGCTATGTGTTCGCCAATGGCGAGTGAGGCGGTGGCCGCCGGCGAAGGAGCGTTCAAAACATGTATTGAGTGCTGAGTAGATTCTATCCTGAAGTCGTCGCGGGTATCACCGTCGGTTCTTAACAACAACGCGCGTACACCGCTTCTTCCGGGTTTAATGTCTTCCATGGTAAGGTCGGGCACCAGGCCTTGCAGTGTTTTTAAAAAGAGTTTCTTTGAAAAAGCCCGGCGATATTCCCTGATGCCAAAACTCATGTTATTTATAAACAACCTCCAGGTTCCTTTATACGACAATGCATTCATCGTGTCCCTGAAACTGAAATCGGTTTTTCCATACCCTTCTCGTTTAAAAGTGAATACGGCATTTGGACCGCATTCGATTTCACCGTCAGTCATTCGGGTAAAATGCACCCCTAAGAAAGGGAAATCGGGATTTGGAACCGGGTAAATCAGGTTTTTTACTTTATGTTTTGCTTTTTCGGTTAATTCATAATAATCTCCTCTGAAGCCTACCACGCGTTCCTTAATTTTAACGCCGTCTTTTTTTGCCAGTCTGTCGGCTTGTAAACCTCCGCAATAAATTACATACCGTGCTTTATATTTGTTGGTTTCGCCTTTTAACAGGGTAAAACCGTTGCCATGTTCAACGGCAATAATTTCTTCGCCGGTCACAACCTTGGAACCCGGTTGAAGCGTGGTAGCACCTGCCGCCATTTTTTCGGTAGCGGTTCTAAAATCAATGATTCCGGTGCACCCCACAAAAATTCCTGCTATTCCACGGCAATGGGGTTCTATTTCAGTTATTTCGGATGCCGTAACTTTGCGCATATCTTCAATTCCGTTTTCAATTCCGTTCTGAAAGATTTTTTCCATATGTGGAAGTTCAGATTCGCTGGTGGCAACAATTAGTTTTCCGCAAACGTCATGCGATACACCGTTTTCTTTGGCAAAAGCCACAAGTTCCTTCCTTCCGTTCACACAGTTTACAGCTTTCAGTGAGCCGGGCTTATAGTAAATTCCTGAATGAATTACCCCACTGTTGTTACCCGTTTGATGATTGGCAAGATTTTTTTCCTTCTCTACCAATAAAATTTGTAAAGCAGGGTTGGCTTTCTGTAATTTATACAGGGTAGCTGCTCCAACAATTCCTCCGCCAACTATGGCCACATCAAAAATTTTATTATCCATCTTATATATTATCCGGCAAAATTAAATGAAATGAATTGCCATGCGCTTTTTTGGTGAATTAAACCTATTTTTGAACCATGCAACAAGGCGTTTTTATTGAATGGAACGGCAAACGGCCGGATGTAACCGGAGGAATTGACTTGTCAATTCCCGTAGCCGCACATAACGGGCCGCTGGCATGGTATCTCAATCCACCATTGGTTACGCCGGTACATGCCGATGGATTTATTGGCAGTGTGGAACAGGGGGGCGCTGTAAATTTTAATAATATATTGTTTAATCCCCATGGTCATGGTACTCATACCGAAACACTGGGACATGTGCTTCCTGAAATTTATAGTGTTCATCAAATCCGAATTCCGTTGTTGATTCCGGCTTTACTTATCAGTGTAACTCCTGTAAAGCAGGGTAGTGATGAGGTTTTGTTGCCTGCAGATTTTATCGGGATACTGAAGGGTGTGTACAAGGCACTGATAGTTCGTACTATAATAAATTACGAAGAAAAAAAATCCAGAAAATGGTCTGGGACGAATCCACCATATTTTACCGGCGAAGCCATGCAGCGTATTGTAGACGCCGGAATAGAACATTTGCTTACGGATTTACCGTCGGTAGACAAGGAGGAGGATGGAGGAAAACTTGAGGCACATAAAATTTTCTGGCAGATTCCGCATGCTCCGGCTAAGGATAAAACCATAACAGAGCTTATTTTCGTTCCCGATTCCTTACCGGACGGTGAATATTTGCTAAATCTTCAAATCGCAGCTTTTGTTAATGATGCCGCTCCTTCCAGACCGGTATTGTACCCTGTTCAGTAAGCGGAGTAATTCTGAAGCAAAGAAAAAATTTGGATGATTGGAAACCATTCAGTAATTTAATGCAAATTTTAACGCTATGCCTACCCCGAAAATAGACGCTATTGATTTACAAATCCTAAAGCTGATTCAGCTGGATGGTAAAATAACCAATATTGCACTTTCTAAAAAAATCGGCTTGAGTCCGGCGCCCACGCTTGAAAGAGTAAGAAAACTTGAAAGTAGCGGATTGATTGAGAGTTATCACGCCGTATTAAATGCTTCAAAACTGGGTGCCAGTTTTATGGCCATCATAAATATTCAGCTGGCCCGTCAAAAAAGCAATTCCATCAAAAGCTTTATCCGGCAAATTGAAGGAATTGACGAAATTACAGAGTGCCTTCAGGTTACAGGTGCCTTCGATTTTCAGCTCCGCTGTCAGGTGGCGGATATCCCCGATTTTGAGAAACTAATCAATGAAAGACTTAGCAATATTGAAGAAATAGGACAAATGCAGTCGGTTATTATTTTAAAACGGGTAAAAAACTCAAGGTTGTTGCCTATAAAGTATACATCAGAACGAAAATAGCCATTCATGAATCTTAGCAGTTTGAATCACTTTTGTTTGTCGCTGCCCGGAACGTCCTGCGATTATCCTTTTGACGAAAATGTAAAGGCGTTTCGTGTTTCCGGGAAAATTTTTGCTTTGCTTGATGATAAATCTTTTGACACCATAAATTTGAAATGCGACCCTGAATTGGCCTTACAATGGCGAAATCAGTTTCCTGACGTTCAGCCCGGTTATCATATGAATAAAAAGCACTGGAATACGGTACAGTTACATGGTAATTTATCCGATGAACGGATTCTGGAAATGATACAACATTCTTATGATATGGTTATCAAGTCAATGCCAAAATCTATGAGGCCTTCATAAATACTTAATGTCTGTTTAATGAAGAATTTCTTAAATTCGGCACATGGTTTGAGCAGGTGGACGCGGTTTTTAAAAAATAATTTATTGAAATGAGAAATTTATATTTAATTCTTGCTGTGATTTTTATATCCGGTGTTTCCAGATCACAGAATAGCATAAAGGTTACCGAGTCCAGCGAAAAATTCAATTCGGGTAATCAGAATGCATTGGTAGTAACAGTTTTCGAGTCGAACAAGGATGCAGTAGAAAAGGGGCTGAAAAAACTGTTTAAAGACTGGAACGGGAATGTGAAGTCGAAAGATGAATTGTTTGGCGACGATTGCAGCATGAAAAAGATGGGAAAAAACACCTTTGATGCGTATGGATATTGTGTGCAGGAAGAAAAGAATGTTAAGGTGGTAGTAGCTATAGATTTGGGGGGTGCGTATATGTCATCTTCCCAGCATTCCGACCAATACAAAATTATTCAGGAGGAGTTGTATCAGTTTGCCGTTCACCAGACCAAAGAGGCAATCGGAGAGGTGATGAAAGCGGAAGAAGAAAAGCTGGAGAAACTGGAAAAGCAGAAGAAAGAAATAGAAAGCAAGATTGAAGACAATAAGGAAGACATTGAAGATTATAAAAAGAAAATAGAAGAAGCCGAGAAGAACATCAAAGAGGGTGAGTCTGAAAAAGAAACCAAATCAAAAGAAATTGGAGAGCAGACCAAAGTAGTTGAGGAGGTTAAGAAAAAGCAATCGGCAGTTAAATAGCAAGTATCTTTTTTTGAATTGGCGGGTGAGTTTGGTTGAATACCTTTGTGGTAATGTTTAGGGTTAAAAGCCGTTTTTCCTTCTATATACTTCTGCACGGAATTGTATTTATTTTCGGTTTTACCGGTATTCTGGGTAAACTAATTACGCTTCCTTCCTTTGATTTGGTGGTGTATCGAATGCTTTTGGCTGCTTTTGCGTTATTAGTTTTCGTTTTGATTACCCGGCGCAAATTCAGGGTGGAACCCATATGGGTTGTTAAACTGATATTGGTAGGGTGCATTGCCGGAGCACACTGGCTTTCTTTTTTTCACGCCATTAAAATTTCAAATGTTTCGGTTACTCTGGCTTGTATATCGTCTTCAGCCCTGTTTACTGCGCTGCTTGAACCAATGTTTTTTAAGAAACGACTGGACGTAAGCGAAATTTTAATGGGTCTGGCTATTATTGCCGGCATTACCATTATTACCAATGCCCAGTTTGAATATATTAATGGAATTATGCTTAGTTTGTTGGCTGCGTTTTTAGGCAGCTTGTTTGGTGTATTGAACGGAGTATTCATTAAGCAAAAAACGTCGCCTGTTATCTCGTTTTACGAACTTGCAGGCGGAGGATTGGTGTTGTTGCTTGCCTTGTTGTTTTCCGGCTATCCGCTCATTTCTCCCACTGATATTTCTTTTGAAAACTGGTTATATTTATTGCTGCTGGCACTGGTGGCAACAGCATTTGCGTTTGTGGCCAGTGTTTTTGTAATGAAGGAATTATCTCCTTTTACTGTGGCTTTGGCCATTAATCTTGAACCGGTTTACGCCATTATTATGGCGTGGATGTTTTTTAATGAGCAAATGAGCAGCGGCTTTTATATTGGCTCAGTAATTATAATTGCAACGTTGTTTGCTAACGGTTATATTAAAAAACAAAAAGTTCTTTCAAGGGCAAGGTCTCATCAGGCGCAATTAAAACAAAGTATGAAGGAAGAACCGGTTCAGGCGGTTTCGCAGAAATGAACCGTGCTGTTTATTAGCCGTTCAATGTCTTTGCCAACATTTAAAATCTCTTCGTCCTCAGCATCAAAGTGCCATTCAACCTGTAAAGTACAGCCCGCATTCTCAAAATGCTTAATAACCTTAAGAATTGAAATAATAGAAGAGGAATTCAGATAGTCAAAGTAAAACAGCAGTTTAATGGGCGAAGTGGTTTTAATGTGGTGCAGATTATCTTCAACACGGGCATAGAAACTTTGAGTATTTTCAGGAAAAGAACGACCGGTAATTTCTAAAAGATTCTCATGCTCTCTGTAAACTACAGAAGGGGTGTATCTGGTCGGTTCAATTTGAAAATCAGCCATGTCATTCTCTGTCTAAAGTCATTTCTACAGTAAAGATTGAGTACTTATCGTTTACAGGAGCGATATGATAACCCAGTTTATTCTTACTTTTCATGGCCATGGTAATAAAACCAAGACCGGCACCCCCTTTATCGGAAATAACGCCATTCGTTAAAATTTCCAGGTAATAAGACTTAATGCCTGCTTCATCAAACTGATTTACGTACTCTACTTTGCTGGTTAGGAAGTCTTTGGCCGAATTTTGAATCAGGTTTCCAATGGTAAGGAGGTATTTGTCTGGTTTTTGAGAAATCGCCATGAAAGCATTCTGATTTCCGGTTTCGTCCTTTTCGCCGTGAATTCTAATGTTCTGTAAACCTTCTACCAACACACTGAACATACGTTTTACGGCACCCTTTTTATCACCGGCCTCAAACATTTCTTCTTCTACTTTAGTGGAAATACTGTTTACCAATTCCTGGCTGAACTCACCAAAATAGGATTGAAATAGTTTTGCATCTCCTTCTGAATAAAGGTTTTGAACTTCATGGAAGCGTCCAATACAGTGCTTTTGAATATGATTATCTGATCCCATTCACCTTTATAGATAAGCGCAAAAATAAAAAAATAGTTCAATGCGCAAAAATGTAAATAAAATTAGTAAACTTTTGTATTTTCGTTTTTGATCGCTTCAACCGGTCTTTAATCTCCGGTTTATAAAGGAAATCTATTTGTCCAGGCTACCGAAAACTTTTTTCAGAATATCGTTAACCCTTGCCACAGGGTCTTTTCTTATTTTTCCTTCTTCCTGTTGAATCAGAGTAAACAAACCGTCAACGGCTTTGCCTGTAATATAACCTTCCAGATTAGGGTCAACTTTTTCGCCGCCGGTTAGCATGGTTGCAGTGTTGTATGCTTTTGCAAGAGGTTCCCAGTACTTGGTTAGGTTTACTTTTTCAATGGCTGTTTTTACTTTGGGCTGAAAGGCTGAAACCAGTTGGCTGGTAGTTTTATCCTTCAGGTATTGTGTGGCAGCATTGTCAGGTCCGTTTAAAATATTGAATCCGTCACTGATACTCATGCCCATAATAGCATTGATAAAGATGGGGGCAGCTTCCTTACAGGCTTCTTCGGCAGCACGGTTCATGGTAAGTTCAAATTCATCTACTTTGTTCTTTAAACCCAGTTCAATGCACTTGTCCTTAACTTTTTGTGCATCCGGAGGGAAGGGCAATCGTATCAGACTGTTTTTATTAAACCCGTCTAATTTTGAGGCAAGACCAGCGCCGTTGTTTGTGCCCACTTTCAATGCTTCACGCAGTCCGGCAATTACTTCGTCGTTTGTTAAAGAAGGCTTACCGGTGGTGCCATCTGTTGATAAAACAGTATTAGCGGCTGAACTTAAAATATCACATGACGACAAACCTGTTGCCAGTGCAGCGCAGAAAATAAGAATCTTTTTCATAGTGTTGTTAATAAGTAACGTGTGCCCAAACATACAAATAATTTGCCACGCACATAACCTAGCAGTACATTCGCAAAATAAATTTACAGAATGATAACTGCCGAGATTATATCAATAGGCGATGAATTACTGATAGGACAGACCATAAATACCAATGCAGGCTGGATGGGCGAGAAATTAAATCTGGCCGGAATTGAAGTTCTTAGAACAACGGTAATACCCGACAAACGGGAGCAAATACTCAAAGCATTGCAGGAGTCTGCCCAAAGAGCTGATATTGTTTTGATGACCGGGGGGTTAGGTCCTACCCGTGACGATATCACCAAACATACTTTATGCGAATATTTCAATACAAAACTGGTAAGAAATTCAGATGTACTGAAACACATTGAGGCTTTCTTTGCCCGGCGCGGTCGGGAAATGCTGGAAGTGAATAGAATGCAAGCCGATCTGCCCGAATTGTGTACAGTTATTCATAATCCTGCAGGTACGGCAGCTGGCATGTGGTTCGATATGGATAATAAAGTGTATGTAAGCATGCCCGGTGTACCTTTTGAAATGAAGGGTATGATGGAGGATAGCATACTGGATATGCTGGCAAGACGATTTCAATTAACCCAAATTGTACATAAAACAATTCTGACCCAGGGAATTGGAGAGAGTTTTCTTGCTGAACAAATCAAAGACTGGGAGAACAGAATTTATAACTCAGGCATGTCTTTGGCATACCTTCCTTCCCCGGGAATGGTGAAATTGCGTATCACAAGCAAACAAACCAATCCGCCGGTGGAGATTATAGAATCTTTGGCTGCCGAGCTTACCGAAAGGTTCCCGCAGTATGTTTTTGGTGAAGACAAGGACACGCTGGAAGAAGTATGCGGCAAATTATTACGTGCCCGGTCATTGACATTATGTACAGTGGAAAGTTGCACCGGCGGAGCAATTGCCGGCAAGATAACCTCTGTATCAGGTAGCTCAGATTATTTTTTGGGTGCCATGGTAACGTATTCAAATAAGTTGAAAACCTTGTTAGCAGGTGTCCCTGAGAGTACTATTGAGAATTTCGGTGCTGTAAGCGAAGAGGTTGTTGTTGCAATGGCAACGGGTGGAAAAGAGAAAATGCAAACCGACTACTGCATTGCTGTGTCAGGGGTTGCCGGGCCTACAGGAGGTTCTGAACAGAAACCTGTTGGCACTGTTTGGATTGCTGTAGCCGGACCCCGGCGCATTCTGACGAAGAAATTCTTATTTGGAAACAACCGCCAAAGAAATATTGACCAGTCTGTTCTCTCAGCGTTGAACCTGCTGCGTCTGGAACTGTTGAACAATGCATATTAAAAATTAAGAAAATGAGCGATTCCATTATCAACGCAAGCGGTGCACCTAAGCCTGTGGGGGCTTATCCTCATGCCAGAAAGGCTGGAAATTTGTTGTTTCTTAGCGGGGTAGGGCCAAGGGTTGCAGGCAGTAACGCAAACGACACAGGGGTGCCCGGATTAAAATTAGATGAAAAAGGAAATTTTATTGAATTCTCTTTTGAAGATCAGTGTCGAAACGTTTTTCAAAATGTGCGAAATATTCTGGAAGCATCGGGCGCCAAATGGGAAAATCTGATAGATGTTACTGTTTTTCTTGTGAATATGAAACGTGACTTTTATTCCTACAACCGGCTTTATGCAGAGTATTTTGGAAATATTCAGCCTTGCAGAACGACGGTGGAAATTTCTTCCCTGCCGACCCCTATTGCCATTGAACTGAAATGTATTGCATGGCTGGGTGATTGAAGGAAATTTCGGTAAAGCGGTAAAATTTGTCTATGAATGTTTGGTTTGTAGCGATGTAGTGTATATATTGCACCCGCTATGACATTATTTAATCATCTTGACGATTTGAGTGGCAAGGCCGTTCAGGGTAAACCACTGCACGAAGCACTTACCGAAATTGCTTCGAGAATTTCAAAGTACATGTCTATTAGTAGATTGAATGTATGGATATTCAAGACGGGGCCCAGAGGATTGTGTATTGAGTGTCTCTGCGATTATGATAGTAGAACCCCAGGCACTGAAAATGAACCATTTCAACTTTACGAACAGGATATTCCAACCTATTTCAAGCATCTGAGAAAAGATTCTGTAATCCCTGTTTACGACATTTTGAACGATCCGGTGTGTGCCGAGTTTAAAGAATCTTATAGTATTCCTTACGGTATAAAGTCTTTAATGGATATTCCGTTGCGGGCAGATGGAGAGTTAATGGGTGTAATTTGTTTTGAGGATACCGAGAGGCATAGAAACTGGACTGAAGAAGAACAAAATTTTGGATGGGCCATATCGCAGGTGATGTCAAGTATTATTGTAAGTGAACAACGGCAACAACACCAGATTCAATTGGCAAAAACGTTGGAAAAAAATGAACTGTTAATGTCTGAAGTACACCATCAGGTGAAAGGAGATCTTTCTATTTTGGTAAGCCTTATTCGAATTAAGAGAAATGCCGCTATTCAGCAGGAAACCATTGAAGTGTTGTCGGAATTGGAAAGTAAGATATTCTCAGTACTTAAATTGCACGACACCATTTTCAGGTCCGGCGACTACACCAAAGTGAATTTAAGGGTATATCTTCAGGAATTAACCGATCAGTTATCGGTAGCATCTTACGACCGAAGTATATCATTTAGTTTTGGTGCAAACAATGAGTATATCCCATTACGGGCTGCATCAGCCGTGATAGTTGGTTTGGCTGTTAGCGAAGCTGCAAACCATGCAATGCGTTATGCGTTTGATGATGATGGCGGAGAAATTGCCATTTACCTGGAAATGAAGAATGATTTGTTAACGCTATCAATAACCGATAATGGAAAGAATTTTGTGCAGCGCAGGGAAGATAATACGTCGGCTACCGGAATGAAAAGCGTAGGCCTTGAGCTGCTGAAAGACCTTGCAACACAAATAAATGGAAAAATTGAAATTACCGAAAATCAACCCGGAACTTCATGTATCCTCCAGTTCCCTGCTGATGTTTTTCAAAGTTGAATTCAATCGAAATCACAGGGAAACCTGACGCATGCTAATAAAGGTTTTGGCAACGAAGTAGTGATTATATGAGTTGATGGTTGAGGGTGAAGTGGTTATATGGGTTGAGGGATGAAGAATGAGGGAAAATGCGGGAATTCTCTCCCAACTCCCAATAAATTAACTCTCAACACATCTCCCTACCGTATCACCACTACAGCAGAATGTGCCGCTCCGCTGCTATGAAT
>CAZDUI010000043.1:0-35949 GCA_964508605.1 uncultured Weeksellaceae bacterium
GTTATACAACAGCTTTTGTTAATAACGGCAGAAAAAAAGTATGAGTTTGCCCTGTCCAGGTCTATAAAAGATGCAGCCGTTTGTTATATTTGCATTATGATTCGCAATATTCTTGCTTATTTTGAGCGTCAGGCATTTGGTGTCTGCGACTGGTGGGGCAATAAATTGGGGTTAAAATCGCATTATATTAGATTGTCTTTTATATATTTATCTTTCCTTACTTTTGGTTCGCCCATTTTCATCTATTTAATTATGGCTTTTGTTTTGGAACACAAAAGTTATTTCAGGTTACGCAAAAAACGCCGATCTGTGTGGGATCTATAAATAAACCAGTTGCCGGAAAGCTTTCTGCCCGTTTACGGTTGGCCTATTTAATGGTAATTATTCTCCTTTCGGGCGGTACTTTGGGTTATAGGTTTATTGAGAACTGGTCCTGGGTTGATAGCTTTTTTATGACTGTTATCACAATTTCTACTGTTGGATATGGCACCGTGGGCGGAGAATTAACGGAATGGGGAAAGTTGTTTTCATCAGTTTAATTTTTCTTAGTTTTGGAACTTTTGGATATGCAATTTCTTCAATAACTTTATTTGTCGTAAGTGGAGATTACAAAAAATATCGGGTATACAGGAAAATGATAAAAGACTTAAAAGACTTATCGGGACATGTAATTATTTGTGGCTATGGTCGTGTGGGATATCATGCAGCCAAACATTTTGAGGCTTTGAATTATCCCTTCATGGTAATTGAACGGAACCCTGATTTAGGAGTGGAACAATCCAATTGGTTAATTGCCGATGCAACAAAGGACGAAAATTTAATTCTTGCAGGTATTGAAAGGGCATCAGCTTTGGTTTCGGCATTGCCTACTGATCCTGAGAATTTATATATTGTATTATCAGCTAAGTCATTAAATCCTAATGTTAAGGTAATTGCCCGTGCTACAGATGCAGGGGCACAGCAAAAGCTTCACAGAGCCGGTGCTGATAAGGTGGTATTGCCGGATATTCTGGGTGGAATTCAGATGGCGTCTCTGATAACCAATCCGCGGCTAACCGATTTCATGGATAAAATTACCGTGCTGGGAGAGGATGAGTCTCGCCTTGAAGAAATATCACGTAATGAACTCAATAAATTGCCTCATAGAACCATTGCCGATTTGCGTCAGCATGGGTTGTTTGGTTGTCTCATTGTTGGGTTAGGGAATGAAGATGGCGATATTCAGGTAAATCCTGAAAATGATATTATACTTTCAGACAGTCAATTTATTATTGTAATAGGAAAACCTAATCAACTGGATAAGCTTCGACAATATATTAAGTCTCAACAACAAATATGAAGAGAATACTTATAACAGGCTCCAATGGTTTATTGGGTCAGAAATTGGTTCACAAACTTCGTTTAAATTCAAATTACCAAGTTTTTGCTACTTCAAAAGGACCAAATAGAATTACGGCCAACAACGGTTACCATTATATTGAAGGAGATCTTTGTAATCCTGTGGATATTGAGAGAGTATTTAAGGAGTCGGAACCTGAGGTGGTGATAAACACTGCAGCACTCACAAATGTTGATTTATGCGAAACTGAGAGGGATTTATGTAAAAGATTAAATGTAGATGCTGTTGATGAAATGTGTAGTCTAAGTAAGAAATTTGATTCTCATTTTATTCATCTTTCTACCGATTTTGTATTTAACGGTTTGGCCGGACCCTATAAAGAAGATGACCAACCCGATCCGTTAAGTTATTATGGATGGTCAAAGGCTGAAAGTGAAAGAATTGTTATAGAGAGTAATTTGGAAAATTGGGCAATCGCCAGAACAATTATTGTTTACGGAATTTGCGAACAGATGAGTCGTTCAAATATTGTTCTGTGGGCTCGCGAAGCATTAATGAAAGGTCAGGAACTTAGAATTGTAAACGACCAGTTTCGCACTCCAACACTTGCTGAGGACCTTGCAGATGGTTGTGTGCTGATTGCCAATAACCGTGCGAATGGCGTTTATCATCTTAGTGGAAAGGATTTTATGAGCATTTTTGAATTGGTGCAGAGAGTGGGTAACTTCTTTGCTCTCGATATTTCTAAGGTGACAGCTACCGATTCAAGTACATTAAGTCAGGCGGCACGCCGACCGCCGGTAACCGGTTTTATCTTGGATAAAGCTATACGTGATCTGGGATATAGTCCTCATTCTTTTGAGGAAGGATTACAAATTCTTGCGGAACAACTCTAATCAATTTTGTATATTGGCCGGCTGAAAAGAAATTCTTTAATGAAACGAATCTATGAGTAAAACTTCAGAAGGTTGGGGTTCCAGAGTCGGGTTAATTCTGGCAATGGCCGGAAATGCTGTGGGATTGGGTAATTTTTTAAGGTTTCCTGTTCAGGCAATTCAAAATGGTGGAGGCGCATTTATCATTCCATATCTTATCTGTTTTTTGTTGATGGGTATACCGTTGTTGTGGGTGGAATGGAGTATGGGGCGTTTTGGTGGTTCTAAAGGGCACCATTCTACACCTTTTATTTTGGATTCAATGAATCGACGAAGATTCTGGAAGTATATAGGTGTTTTTGGAATTTTCACCAATCTGGCGGTTGCGGCGTATTATTGTTATCTGGAGAGTTGGGCATTGGGTTGGGCATATAATTCTACCATTGGTACTTTTCATAATGCAAGCCAGCAAGATGTTGAAGGTTTTTTTGGCAGCTATGTGGGTTTGACCAGTTATGAACCCATAGTTTTTTGGATACTTTGTTTGTTATTGAACACCTGGATTTTAAGTAAAGGTTTGAGCGGTGGTGTTGAAAAGGCAGCAAAGATTGGCATGCCTTTGTTGTTGATTTTCGGTGCATTGCTTGCAATAAAGGCTATCACCATTCAGGAAGGTGTAGATGGTGCTATAAATGACGGTACTGTGGGCCTGAACTTTTTATGGACACCTGACTTTGATTCCATTTGGAATGGTAAGGTTTGGCTGGCTGCCGCAGGACAAATATTCTTTACTCTCAGTTTAGGCATGGGTAGCATACAGTGTTATGCTTCATATGTAAAGAAGAAGGATGATATCGCATTGAATGCCGTATCTGCAGGATTTATGAATGGTTTTGTTGAGATTGTGTTGGGGGCTGCTATTTTAATACCTATTGCTGTTGGTTATCTGGGTATTGATAAAGTGGTTGAAATGACATCAAGTGGTGGTTTGGGACTGGGATTCAAAACACTGCCTTATCTTTTTGAACAATGGGGACCCTTTATGGCTGTAGTTGCCGGTATTATGTGGTTTGGTTTGTTGTTTTTTGCAGGTGTAACCTCATCATTGGCAATGGGTACACCTGTTATGGGGTTTTTAAAAGATGAATTCGGATGGAAACATAAAAAGGCTGCATGGGCTTTTGGATTTACAGTGTTCTTTTTGGGGTTACCGACAGTGTTGTTTTTTGAATACGGTGTGTTTGATGAATATGATTTTTGGGCAGGCACTTTTGCTTTGGTAATCTTTGCCCTTTTCGAAATAATTTTATTTGCATGGGTGTTTGGAATAGGTAAAGGATGGAAAGAAATTACGGATGGCTCAGATATTAAAGTTCCTTTAGTATTTAAATTTATTATAAAATATATTACACCGGTATTATTAGGTATTGTGTTTATTTTTAGTTTACCTGGCGTTTGGGACCAGATTACCAACGTGGCCATATATAAAGAATTGGCTACTGCGGCAACGCCGGCAATTAAGGAACATCTGGAGGCTAAATTATGGGCAGTAAATATCAGCCGGTTGTTCCTGGTAGGATTGTTCTTGTTTATATCCAGAATGGTATATATCGCTTATCGAAAACGAATTAAAGAAGGGAGGTTTTCATGAATATTGATGCTTTAATGTTAATGGTTACTGTAAATGTTGTGGTTGCTGCCATTACTATTTTCCTGTTTTGGAAAGTTTTGAAAAAGCCGGGTGCGCCTGAGCCTGATTCCTTTTCAGAAAATAATCACAAAAGGAAAAAGTAAATAAATGTCGTTCCCCTCTGCTCTTTTAAGTTTTAATCGCGCAGAGCGAAGAGGTATTATAGTGCTGGCTTTTATAATGTTGGCAATGATTGTTGTGAATGAATTAACAGTGGCTAATACCATGTTCAGCAATTCACCGGAACAAGATGATTTACAGGAAGCTGCATTATTCATGGATTTGCTGGACTCTTCTGAGAGGAGAGATTACGAAAAATTAAAATTTAAGAAGAAACAATACACTGCTTCGCAAAATGATTACCCGGGTTTCAGCAAGAACAAAAGAAGATACTATAATAAGGTAAAAGAAGATAAGACTGAACCGAAATATTTTGCTTTTAACCCAAATTATACAACCCAGCAGGAATGGATGACAATGGGCTTTTCAGAAAAGCAGTCGGCAGCAATTGTTAAGTATATCAACAAAGCGGGTCCTTTTAAGAAACCTGAAGATTTGTTAAAGCTTTTTCCGGTTGACAGTTCAAAGTACTATCAAATGGAACCCTATGTAGATTATTCCCTGATTCCTGAAAATTCTGGTCCACCTGCATATGATTCAGTTCTAAACATAACATTGAATACTTCAGACCCTGCGACATGGGAGAAACTTCCCGGATTGAACCGAAAAATTGCATACAAAATTACCAATTACGGAGAAAAGCTAGGTGGTTACCATTCCTTACAGCAGTTAAAAGAAGTTTATGGGGTAAGACCCGGGCAAATTGATAGTATTTCAGATTACATAGAGATAGGTAGCATTGAATTAAGAAAAATTGCCTTAAATGAATGTAAAGCATTTGATTTAAAAAAGCATCCGTATTGTAATGACTGGGATGTTGCCAATGCCATCGTCAATCATCGGGACAGGTACGGTAAATTTCGAAGAATTGAAGATATTTTGAAAATTCAAGGCATAACCAAAGAGTGGTTTGATAAAATGAAGCCATATTTGTCGCTTAATACTCAAGAGTAATGGATGAATTGGAAAGTAGAATTCGCAAAGTAATACGCAATGTACCTGATTTTCCTAAGGAAGGAATTATGTTTCGCGACATTACTCCGGTTCTAATGGAGCCTGAATTATGCAGGCAAATGGTGGCGCGGATGGCTGAGATGATATCAGGAACCAAAATTGATAAAATTGCAGGTATAGAAAGCAGAGGGTTCTTATTTGGTTTTTTATTGGCTCAGTACATGAACAAACCATTTGTGTTGGTTCGCAAGCGGGGTAAATTACCTGCTGAAACCATTCGGTATGCATACGCTTTGGAATATGGAAACGCCGAGATTGAAATGCACACCGATGCAGTAATGCCCGGAAATAATGTTTTAATTCACGATGATCTTTTGGCTACCGGAGGAACAGCCGCAGCATCAGCTAATTTGGTGAAATCTGCCGGGGGAATTGTGGCGGGTTTTACATTTTTGATTGAACTATCCGAATTAAAAGGTGTTGAAAGTTTGAATTCCTACAGCAGAAATATTTATAAATTAGTCGCCTATTAACAATTGACAAATAACCAACATGGAGTTTTCCTTTAATGAAAATCAGAAGATTATCGCGCAAATGATTCGCGATTTCGCCGAAAAAGAGATTCGTCCTAATATTATGACTTGGGATGAAGCACAGATTTTTCCCGTTGACGTAATGAAAAAATTGGGCAATTTGGGACTTTTAGGAGTTTTTGTTCCCGAAGAATATGGTGGTTCCGGATTTGGATACTTTGAATACATTACTGCAATTGAGGAAATAGCCAAAGTAGATCCAAGTATTGGACTTTCCGTTGCCGCACACAATTCGCTTTGTACAGGGCATATTTACTATCATGCCAGTGCTGAACAAAAGAAAAAGTGGTTGCCAAAACTCGCAACCGGCGAATGGATTGGTGCATGGGGACTTACCGAAACAGGTACTGGTTCAGATGCCGGAGGCATGAATACCACAGCTGTCCGTGATGGGGATTATTGGGTTATTAATGGCTCAAAGAACTTTATTACCCACGGAATTAGTGGCGACATTGCGGTTGTTATTGTTAGAACCGGTGAAAAAGGTGATAGCAGAGGAATGACTGCTTTTGCAATAGAAAAAGGTACTCCCGGATTTAAGGCAGGAAAAAAAGAGAACAAATTGGGAATGCGCGCTTCTGAAACCGCAGAATTGATTTTTGAAAATTGCAGAGTCCACAACGATAATGTAATTGGAAAGGTTGGGGAAGGATTCATACAGGCAATGAAAGTGCTTGACGGAGGTCGAATATCTATTGGAGCGCTTGCATTAGGAATAGCAAAAGGAGCTTTTCTTGCAGCGGTTCAGTATTCAAAAGAACGTCAACAATTTGGTAAACCCATTAGTCATTTTCAAGGAATAGCGTTTAAACTGGCTGATATGGCAACAGAAATTGAAGCGGCGGAACTCTTGTTGTTTAGCGCTGCCGATAAGAAAAATCGCGGCGAAAAAATGACCAAGGAATCGGCTATGGCTAAATATTATGCCTCAGAAGTCTGTGTACGTACTTCAAATGAAGCTGTTCAGATTTTTGGAGGATATGGATATACAAAGGATTTCCCGGTTGAAAAGTTTTATCGCGACTCCAAATTATGTACTATCGGTGAAGGAACCTCTGAAATTCAGAAACTCGTTATATCAAGGCAAATTTTAACAAATTAATTTGGTCGTTTCATATTTATACATATCTTTGCAATCCAAAATTTTAATAATATGTTGATAATCCCTGTTAAAGAAGGCGAAAGCATTGAAAAAGCGCTGAAGAAGTATAAAAAGAAATACGAACGTACCGGTGTTGTTAAAGAATTGCGTGTGCGTCAGGAATTTGAAAAACCTTCAATAAGCCGTCGTCAGGAGATTATACGTGCAGCATATCGCGAGAAAATTCAGCGCGAAATGGGTCTGTAAGAACGAAACCAAATTCATAAATTTTCGATAAAGGGAACCTAGGTTCCCTTTTTTATGCTCCAAACATTTCAATCCTATCTAAAAGCTGAACGAAGATATTCGTCGCACACTGTAGAAGCATATCTGAATGATGTAAATGAGTTTTTACTCTTTCTTCAGCAGCACAATATTACCGCTCAGCTAGTGGAAGTTCAACCCGCTGACGTAAAATTGTGGATGATGTCACTGATGGAAAATGACCTGTCAGCAAGATCAGTGAGTCGAAAACTGTCTTCTTTGCGCTCGTACTATAAGTTCTTAATTCGGGATGGTGCAATTCAAGGGAGTCCGCTGGCAACTATTAAAGCTCCAAATTCTTCGAAGCGACTGCCGGTATTTGCGTCAGTAACCGATGTGGAAAAAATGTTCAGTGACCCTATATTGCAGCAGACAGATTTTACGGGATTGCGCGATCGGCTGATTCTGGAGTTATTGTATGGAACAGGTATACGGTTGGCCGAACTTGTAGGAATACGCAACGGTGATATTTTGGATAATATGTTAAGAGTTAGGGGAAAACGCAATAAAGAACGTTTAATACCCCTGCATACCGAGTTGCTAAAAATTATTAACGCATACAATGAAGAGCGAAATAAGACGTTTCCTGACATAAAGGTTCAGGAGATGATTTTATCGGATAATGGAAAAAAAATTTATCGAAAACTTGTATATAATAAAGTAAATTTTTACCTTGGTATGTTTACTTCATTATCTAAAAAAAGTCCGCACATAATGCGCCATACTTTTGCGACACATATGTTGAATAACGGAGCAGAACTTAATAGTATCAAAGAATTGTTGGGACATTCAGGCCTTACATCCACACAGGTATATACCCATAATTCTTTTTCACGACTGAAATCTATTCATCAAACCAAACACCCCAGAGGGGATAAAAACAGGAGGTAAAAATGACATTGAAAGTACACAGCATCCACTTTGATGCGGACAAAAAACTCATCAGTTTTGTTGAAGAAAGGGTTACTAAATTGACCCAGTTTTTCGACCATATCGTTGCAGGCGATGTATTCCTTAGGTTGGACAAATCAAAAGACATGGACAACAAGGTAGTTGAAATAAAACTTACGTTGCCCGGAAGAGAAATTTTTGCAAAAAAACAATGTAAATCTTTTGAAGAAGCAGCTGATTTATGCGTGGAAGCCCTTAGACGTCAGATACGTAAGTATAAGGGCAAACTTCATGCTGTTTGAGTTTTTGAAAACAGGGTTGAAAAATCCTGTTTTTATTTTTTGTGTGTGTTGAAATCTTTTATACATTTGCAGACCTTTTCCACGCGGGGAGGTCTGTTTTTTTGTGTGGAAATATTGGTAATTCGTTCATTGAAAAGAAATTGGCCAGCATAGCTCAGTTGGTAGAGCTGCTGATTTGTAATCAGCAGGTCGGGGGTTCGAGTCCCTCTGCTGGCTCAAAATAGTTGTAGGGGAGATACCAGAGTGGCCAAATGGGGCAGACTGTAAATCTGTTGCGAAAGCTTCGGAGGTTCGAATCCTCCTCTCCCCACAAAAAATTATTAGCGGGAGTAGCTCAGTTGGTAGAGCGTCAGCCTTCCAAGCTGAATGTCGCGGGTTCGAATCCCGTCTCCCGCTCTTAAAGCCAATGTAGCTCAGGGGTAGAGCACTTCCTTGGTAAGGAAGAGGTCACGGGTTCAAATCCCGTCATCGGCTCCATAGGCTTTATTTGAAGTATATATATTAATGATTAACAAACAGTAAAAATGGCAAAAGGTACATTTGAAAGAACCAAACCACACGTGAATATCGGTACAATCGGACACGTGGACCATGGTAAAACTACATTGACAGCTGCAATAACAAAAGTTCTTGCAGAAAAAGGTATGGCGGAAGTACGCGACTTCTCTTCAATCGACAACGCTCCTGAAGAAAAAGAACGTGGTATTACCATCAATACCTCTCACGTTGAATATGAAACAATTAACCGTCACTACGCACACGTTGACTGTCCAGGTCACGCCGACTATGTAAAAAACATGGTTACCGGTGCTGCTCAAATGGATGGTGCTATACTTGTGGTAGCTTCTACAGATGGTCCTATGCCGCAAACACGTGAGCATATCCTTTTAGGTCGTCAGGTGGGCGTTCCACGTATCGTTGTATTCATGAACAAAGTGGATATGGTTGACGATGCTGAATTGCTTGACCTTGTTGAAATGGAAGTTCGTGAACTACTTTCTTTCTATGAATATGACGGTGACAATACTCCGGTAATTCGTGGTTCTGCCCTGGGTGCACTGAATGGTGAGCCACAATGGGTAAAAACTGTTGAAGAATTGATGGATGCTGTTGATACATGGATTGAAATGCCTCCACGCGCTATTGATAAGCCTTTCCTTATGTCTGTTGAAGACGTATTCTCTATTACAGGTCGTGGTACTGTTGCTACAGGTCGTATAGAACAGGGCGTTATTAACTCAGGTGAGGAAGTTGACATCGTAGGTATGCAGGAAGAAAAACTGAAATCAACTGTAACCGGTGTTGAAATGTTCCGCAAAATTCTTGACCGTGGTGAGGCTGGTGATAATGTAGGTTTGTTGTTGCGTGGTATTGAAAAAACCGATATCCGTCGTGGAATGGTTATCGCAAAACCAGGATCAATTACTCCTCATACTAAGTTTAAAGCTGAAATTTATGTTCTGAAAAAGGAAGAAGGCGGACGCCATACTCCTTTCCATCAGAAATATCGTCCTCAATTCTATTTCCGTACTACTGACGTAACCGGCGAAATTTTGCTGGAAGCTGGTCGTGAAATGGTTATGCCCGGCGATAACGTTTCAATTGAAGTTCATCTGATTATGCCCGTAGCTATGGATAAAGGCCTTCGTTTCGCTATTCGCGAAGGTGGTCGTACCGTAGGTGCTGGTCAGGTAACTGATATTATTGAATAATAATAAGTTAAATGGTTTAAAAGGCGTCCTGTTCCAAGAAATTGGAACGGGAGGCCTTTGCGCCGTTTTACGAGTGTAGTTCAAGGGTAGAATAGCGGTCTCCAAAACCGTTGATGGGAGTTCGAATCTCTCCACTCGTGCAAAAGTAGGAGATGATTTAGATTGGGTGAAGAATATAAAATGAATGTATAAAGTATGTCTAAGTTCAGAAATTATATAGAAGAATCTGTTAACGAGCTTGTACACAAAGTAAGTTGGCCATCATGGGAAGAATTGCAGGAGAGTTCTGTGGTAGTAATGGTAGCCTCCATACTTATTGCATTGCTTATATTTTTAATGGACTTTATTTTCGGAATTTCCGATTCCGGATTCTGGAAAGGTCTGTTAGGTTTTTATTACGGAATGTTCACCAATCCATAAACTATGCAGGTAATGAGTGATCAGGCTAAAAAGTGGTATGTAGTCCGTGCGGTTAGTGGCAAGGAAAAAAAGGTAAAGGAATATCTTGAACTTGAACTTACCCGTATGAGCAATGGAGATCAGGTAGGTCAGATTTTAATTCCTACTGAAAAGGTATTCCAGATACGGAATGGTAAAAAAGTAAGCAAAGAGCGTAGCTTTTTTCCAGGTTACGTTATGATTGAAGCTATTTTGGACGGAGAAATTGAACACGTTGTAAGGAATATTCCTAATGTAATTGGTTTTCTTGGAGCCGAAAAAGGCGGAGATCCCGTTCCATTAAGACTCTCAGAGGTGAATCGTATTCTGGGTAAGGTAGATGAATTGTCTGAAAACTCTGAAGAAATTAATATTCCTTTTGTAGTTGGAGAAAATGTTAAGGTAATTGACGGACCTTTTAACAGTTTTACCGGTGTTATTGAAGAGATTAACGAAGAGAAGAAGAAATTAAAAGTGATGGTGAAAATTTTTGGTAGAAAAACACCATTGGAATTGAATTATATGCAGGTAGAAAAGGAATCCTGATAAGTTGAATTAAAGTACTTTCCGGAAGCAATGTTAAGCTTCCCTTTGTGACCGGAAGGATTAAATATAGCAAAATGGCTAAAGAAGTAGAAGCACTAATTAAACTGCAAGTGAAAGGGGCAGCGGCAAATCCGTCGCCACCAATAGGACCTGCGTTGGGTGCAAAGGGTGTAAATATCATGGAGTTTTGTAAGCAATTCAATGCTAGAACCCAAGATAAACCCGGTAAAGTATTACCGGTAGTAATCAATGTTTACAAAGATAAATCTTTCGATTTTGTCATTAAAACTCCTCCGGCTGCAATACAGTTAATGGAGGCGGCAAAAATTAAGAAAGGTTCCCCTGAATCCAACAGGAACAAGGTGGGCTCGGTTACCTGGGAACAGGTACGCGAGATTGCACAGGACAAATTGCCAGACCTAAACTGTTTTACCATAGAATCGGCCATGCGAATGGTCGCCGGCACGGCAAGAAGTATGGGACTGACAGTGAAAGGCGACTTCCCCTCATCTAACTAAATTGTTGAGAAATGGCACGTATAACAAAAAAACGAAAAGAAGCTCTCACAAAATTCGATGTGGAGAAACTGTACTCTCTTGAAGAGGCCAGCCGCATTGTGAAAGAGATTTCTTCTACACGCTTCGACTCAACAGTGGACATCGCCGTGCGATTGGGTGTAGACCCGCGCAAAGCCAACCAAATGGTTCGTGGTACTGTATCACTTCCTCATGGAACGGGTAAAGAAACCCGTGTTCTTGTGCTTTGTACTCCTGACAAGGAGCAAGAAGCGAAAGACACAGGTGCCGACCATGTAGGCCTTGACGAGTACATCGATAAAATTAAAGGCGGCTGGACAGATGTTGACGTGATCATTACCATGCCTGCTGTAATGGCTAAGGTGGGTGCTTTGGGTAGAATCTTGGGTCCAAGAGGCCTGATGCCAAACCCGAAAACCGGTACCGTAACCATGGAGGTAGGTAAGGCTGTGAAGGAAGTAAAGGCTGGTAAAATTGACTTTAAGGTAGATAAGTATGGAATTATCCATGCCGCTATCGGTAAGTCCTCTTTTGCTCCTGAACAACTAACGCAGAATGCAAGTGAAATTATTCAGACCATCATGCGCCTGAAACCCTCATCAGCTAAAGGTACTTACGTAAAAAGTATTCACCTGTCAAGCACAATGAGCCCCGGCGTTAAGGTTGAAACAAGGTCTGTAATCGCTTAATGATTAAATGAGATGACAAAAGAAGAGAAAAATCTCGCGATTGACGAGCTTGTACGAGAACTCAACAACGCGAATGTGCTGTATGTTACGGATACTTCTACCTTAACAGTAGATGCTGCTAACAGACTGCGCAGGTCTTGCTTTGATGGAAATGTAAGCCTTAAGGTTGTAAAAAATACATTTCTTAAAAAGGCAATGCAACGCATTGAGGGTAAAAACTTTACAGAGTTAATGGATCTGTTACATGGTCCAACTGCTATTATGATTGCCGACAACGGTAATGCTCCTGCCAAAATCATTAAAGAGTTCCGCAAGAAAAGTGAAAGACCTGTTCTTAAAGGCGCTTATATTGATGAGGCTACTTTTATTGGTGACGATAAAATTGAAACACTCGTTAACCTTAAAGGTAAAAAAGAGCTTATTGGCGATATCATACTTATTCTCCAGTCTCCGGCCAAAAATGTGGTTTCTGCCCTGCAAAGCGGAAAGAATACACTGGGCGGCTTGTTAAAGACTCTGGAAGAACGCGGAAATAAATAAAAAGTAAATTTAATTTTAACCTAAAAACAAATCAAAATGGCTGATATTAAAGGATTAGGCGACCAGCTTGTAAACCTTACCGTAAAAGAAGTAAGTGAGTTGGCTCAGTACCTTAAGGATGAATACGGAATCGAACCTGCTGCTGCTGCTGTTGCAATTGCTGCTCCAGGTGCTGGTGGCGGCGACGGAGCTGCTGCAGTAGAAGAAAAAACTGAATTCGACGTGATTCTGAAAAGCGGTGGTGCTCAGAAACTGGCTGTTGTAAAGCTGGTGAAAGAACTTACCGGACTGGGTCTGAAAGAAGCAAAAGATCTGGTTGACGGTGCTCCAAACCCATTAAAGGAAGGTGTGCCCAAAGATGAAGCCGAAGCTCTCAAGAAATCTCTTGAAGAAGCAGGTGCTGAAGTTGAAATCAAGTAATATTCAACAAATTATACAAGGTTCAGGCGCTGTGGACTTGCGCCTGAACTATTGTTTTTTTATGTAGTAATAAAAAATGTCCCCTTTAAAAACTTAAAATTCTGGAAACCTTGGCAAACTCTGTGTCAAAAAACCATCTGCAGGAAAGAATCAGCTTCGCTTCTGGTACTGCTATATTTGATTATCCGGACTTCCTGGAAATTCAATTAAAATCATTCAAAGAATTCTTTCAGCTTGAGACTACTCCCGATAAAAGGGAAAACGAAGGGCTGTATAAAGTATTCAGCGAGAATTTTCCTATAACTGATACTAGAAATCAGTTTGTACTCGAATTTTTAGACTATTTTATTGACCCACCACGATATACAATCGATGAGTGTCTTGAAAGAGGTTTGACCTACAGCGTACCGCTGAAGGCAAAGTTGAAATTGTATTGTACCGACCCGGAACACGAAGATTTTGAAACCATAGTTCAGGATGTTTATCTGGGGGTAATACCATATATGACACCCAAGGGATCGTTTGTGATAAACGGTGCCGAAAGGGTTATTGTTTCTCAGTTACATCGTTCACCCGGTGTGTTTTTTGGCCAATCAAGACACGCGAATGGTACCAAATTATATTCAGCCAGAATTATCCCGTTCAAAGGATCATGGATTGAATTTGCTACGGATATAAATAATGTGATGTATGCATACATCGACCGTAAGAAGAAGTTACCTGTAACTACGCTTTTCCGTGCAATTGGGTTTGAAAGTGACAAGGATATCCTTGAAATTTTTGATCTTGCCGATGAGGTTAAAGTTTCTAAGGCTGCACTGAAAAAAGTTGTGGGTAGAAGACTGGCAGCAAGAGTATTGAAATCTTGGATTGAAGACTTTGTTGACCAGGACACCGGTGAAGTTGTGTCTATTGAAAGAAATGAAGTGATTATCGACCGGGAGACTACGGTTGAAGACAGTCACATTGACCTGATTGTGGATAGCGGTGTTAAAACGGTGATTCTGCATAAAGAAGATATTAATGCGGCTGATTATACTATTATCTATAATACCCTTCAAAAGGATACATCGAATAGTGAAAAAGAAGCTGTTGAACATATTTACAGGCAATTGCGTAATGCCGAGCCACCAGATGAAGAAACAGCACGTGGTGTAATTGATAAGTTGTTCTTTAGCGAACAACGATATGATCTTGGTGAAGTGGGACGTTTCAGACTGAACAGGAAATTAGGTTTGGACATTGATCAGAATCAGCGAGTGCTCACCAAGAAAGATATTATCATGATTGTTAAATATCTTATTGAGCTTATTAACTCAAAAGCCGATGTTGACGATATTGACCACTTGTCGAACCGAAGGGTGCGTACAGTTGGCGAACAGCTTTACAACCAGTTTGATATAGGATTGGCGCGTATGGCAAGAACCATCCGCGAAAGAATGAACGTTAGGGATAATGAAGTGTTTACGCCTACCGATTTGATTAATGCCAAAACACTGAGCTCTGTTATAAATTCGTTCTTTGGAACCAACCAGTTGTCGCAGTTTATGGACCAAACCAATCCTTTGAGTGAGGTAACACATAAACGTCGTCTTTCTGCACTTGGACCCGGTGGTTTGTCAAGAGAAAGAGCGGGTTTTGAGGTACGTGACGTGCATTATACTCACTACGGTCGACTTTGTACCATTGAGACGCCTGAAGGACCAAACATTGGTCTTATTTCCTCACTATGCGTTTTTGCCAAGGTGAATAAACTTGGCTTTATTGAAACTCCATATCGCGAAGTTTCCAATGGAAAGGTTCAGCTAACGAAAGAACCTATATACTTAAGTGCTGAGGAAGAAGACAATAAGACTATTGCCCAGGCAAATGCTATTATAAACGAGAAAGGTGAATTTAGAAACGATAAAGTAAAGGCGCGTTTTGAAGGCGATTTTCCGGTTGTTGAACCTGAGAATTTAAACCTGATGGACGTTGGAACAAATCAGATTGCGTCCATTGCTGCAAGCTGTATTCCTTTTCTTGAACACGATGACGCGAACCGTGCTCTGATGGGGTCTAACATGCAACGTCAGGCAGTTCCGTTGATTCGCCCGAATTCACCTATCGTTGGTACCGGCATTGAAAAGTTGGTTGCCCGCGATTCCAGGGTTCTTTTGAATGCTGAAGGTGATGGTGTTGTAGAGTATGTTGATGCACGCGAAATTGTAATCCGCTATAACAGAACGGATGAAGACCGTATGTTGAGCTTTGATGACGATTTGAAAACCTATAAGCTAACCAAGTTTGCAAAAACCAACCAAAGTACAAATATCAATTTAAAGCCCATTGTTAAGAAGGGCGATAAAGTGGAAGCCGGTCAGGTATTGTGCGAAGGTTATGCTACACAGGCAGGTGAACTTGCCCTGGGACAAAATCTGAAAGTGGCTTTTATGCCATGGAAAGGGTACAACTTTGAGGATGCTATTGTTATTTCTGAAAAAGTAGTAAGCAATGACGTATTCACTTCAATTCACATTGATGAATACATTCTTGAAGTAAGAGAAACTAAGCGTGGTCTTGAAGAATTAACATGCGATATTCCTAACGTTAGTGAAGAAGCTACACGAGACCTGGATGAGAATGGTCTTATCAGGATTGGTGCAGAAGTAAAGGAAGGTGACATTCTGATTGGTAAGATTACACCGAAAGGTGAGTCAGACCCGTCTCCGGAAGAGAAACTTCTTCGCGCCATTTTTGGTGATAAAGCGGGCGATGTTAAAGATGCTTCTTTGAAGGTGCCACCCTCCACAAGAGGTGTGGTAATCGATAAGAAATTGTTCAGCCGTGCCATTAAGGACAGAAAATCCAAGAGCGGTGATAAACCTTTGCTGGAACAGTTGGATAAGGAGTACGATAAGCAACATGCTGAACTTAAAAACCTGCTGGTTGAAAAACTACTATTGTTGGTAGACAATAAGAAGTCAGCCGGTGTATATAATAATTTCCGAGAGGAAGTTATTAAAAAAGGCGTGAAGTTTACTGCCAAAGCTCTTTTTGCTATCGACTATACAGTTATTAATCCTAACGACTGGACGGAAGATGCGGATACCAACAGGCAAATTTTACGTTTGCTTCACAATTTCAGCATTAAAGCCAATGACATACTGGGGGCATATAAGCGCAAGAAGTTCCAAATAAGTGTAGGAGATGAATTACCTGCCGGAATTGTAAAACTTGCCAAAGTGTATATCGCACAAAAACGTAAGTTGCGTGTTGGTGATAAAATGGCCGGACGACATGGAAACAAAGGTATTGTTGCCAAAATTGTAAGGTCAGAGGATATGCCATTTATGGAAGACGGAACACCGGTAGATATTGTTCTGAATCCGTTGGGTGTACCTTCAAGGATGAATCTGGGTCAAATCTATGAAACCGTTCTGGGTTGGGCAGGCGAAAAATTGGGAATGAAATTCTCTACGCCTATTTTTGACGGAGCCACTCTTGACCAGATTAATGAACTTACGGATAAGGCGGGCATACCACGATTCGGAAGAACTTATCTGGTAGATGGTGGAACCGGAGAGCCCTTTGACCAACCGGCCACCGTGGGAATCATATATATGATTAAACTTAGCCATATGGTTGACGATAAGATGCACGCCCGTTCAATAGGACCTTATTCACTGATTACACAGCAGCCGCTGGGTGGTAAAGCTCAGTTTGGTGGACAGCGTTTTGGTGAGATGGAAGTTTGGGCACTGGAAGCTTTCGGTGCAGCCAATATCCTTCAGGAAATTCTAACAGTGAAGTCGGATGACGTTATGGGAAGGGCAAAAACCTATGAAGCAATTGTAAAAGGTGATAATCTGCCTACCCCGGGAATTCCGGAATCCTTTAACGTGTTATTGCACGAATTGAAAGGTCTGGGACTGAACATCACTTTGGATTGATTAACGAATGTAAGAACATAACATGTACAAAAACGAGAATAAACCCAATAGCAATTTTGCCAGAATAACCATCAGTCTGGCATCGCCTGAAATGATTTTGAGTAATTCTTTCGGCGAAGTACTGAAACCGGAAACAATCAATTACAGAACCTATAAACCGGAAAGAGATGGTTTGTTCTGCGAGAGAATTTTTGGACCGGTTAAAGATTACGAGTGTCATTGTGGAAAATACAAGAGAATTCGCTATAGAGGAATTGTTTGCGACCGCTGTGGTGTTGAGGTTACTGAAAAGAAGGTGCGTCGTGAGCGCATGGGACATATTTCCCTTGTAGTTCCGGTTGCGCACATCTGGTATTTCAGGTCTCTGCCCAATAAAATTGGTTATCTTTTAGGATTGCCAAGTAAAAAGCTGGACCAGATAATTTATTATGAAAGATATGTTGTAATTCAGCCGGGTATTGCTGCAATGCCGGATGGAACTCCATTTGAAGAAATGCAGTACCTTACTGAAGAGGAGTATCTTGACATTCTGGATGCGCTTCCAAAGGAAAATCAATTCCTTGAGGAATCTGACCCTAATAAGTTTATTGCAAAAATGGGAGCAGAGGCACTACAGGATCTTTTAAGAAGACTGGATTTGGATAGTATTTCTTATGACCTTAGAAATAAAGCGAATACTGAAACAAGTCAGCAAAGAAAGAATGAAGCTCTTAAGCGTCTGCAGGTTGTTGAAGCTTTCCGTGCTTCAAGGGAAAATATCATTAATAATCCGGAATGGATGATTATGCGTGTTATTCCTGTTATTCCACCGGAATTGAGGCCTTTGGTTCCATTAGATGGTGGACGTTTTGCTACTTCTGACCTGAATGACTTGTATAGAAGAGTGATTATCAGAAATAATCGATTGAAACGTCTGATTGAAATTAAAGCACCTGAGGTGATTTTAAGAAACGAAAAGAGAATGCTTCAGGAGGCCGTAGATTCACTTTTTGATAACTCGCGAAAAAGCAGTGCTGTTAAAACTGAATCAAACCGTCCGCTTAAATCGTTGTCTGATTCATTAAAGGGTAAGCAGGGTCGCTTTCGTCAAAACCTGTTGGGTAAACGTGTTGACTACTCTGCCCGTTCGGTTATTGTTGTGGGACCGGAATTGAAACTTCACGAGTGTGGTTTGCCTAAAGATATGGCTGCTGAGCTGTTTAAGCCGTTTATCATCAGAAAGATGATTGAGCGCGGAATCGTTAAAACAGTGAAAAGCGCCAAAAAGATTGTTGACCGTAAAGAACCGGTGGTTTGGGATATTCTTGAAAATGTTCTTAAAGGACACCCGGTTTTATTAAATCGTGCCCCAACATTGCACCGTTTAGGTATTCAGGCATTTCAACCGAAATTAATCGAAGGAAAAGCTATTCAGCTGCATCCTTTGGTTTGTACTGCCTTCAATGCCGACTTTGACGGTGACCAGATGGCGGTTCACGTTCCATTAAGCAACGCTGCGGTTCTAGAAGCCCAGCTGCTAATGTTGTCTTCTCACAATATCCTGAATCCGGCCAACGGCGCACCCATTGCTGTACCATCTCAGGACATGGTTCTTGGTTTGTATTACATGACAAAGCCCAGAAGAAGTACTGAAGAGAAGTTAGTAAAAGGTGAAAACAAGATTTTCTATTCTCCTGAAGAAGTGATTATTGCTTATAATGAGAAGCGTTTGGACCTTCATGCTGTTATAAAAGTTAAAACAAAGGATCTGAACGATAATGGTGAGCTGGTTACTACAATTTTAGAAACTACTTGTGGCAGGGTAATTTTCAATGAAGTTGTGCCCAATGAAGTTGGATTCATCAACGACGTGCTTACTAAAAAATCATTACGCGACATTATTGGTTTAATTCTTAAAAAGGCAGGAACCAGCAAAACTGCGAAGTTCCTTGATGATATTAAGCAATTGGGCTTTATGATGGCATTCCGTGGTGGTTTGTCGTTCAACCTTCAGGATGTAGTAATACCTGATGAAAAAGAGAAACTTATTAATAAGGCCATGATTGCGGTTGATGAGGTTCTTGCTAATTATAACATGGGTCTTATTACCAATAATGAAAGGTATAACCAAATTATCGATATCTGGACACACACGAATATTCGTTTGACAGGTACCTTAATGGACACGATTAAGAGTGATAACCAGGGATTCAATTCTATTTTCATGATGATGGACAGCGGCGCGCGTGGTTCTAAAGAACAGATTCGTCAGTTATCAGGAATGAGAGGGTTGATGGCCAAGCCGCAAAAGTCCGGTGCCACTTCCCAGGAGATTATTGAGAATCCTATCCTTTCTAATTTTAAGGAAGGACTTTCAATTCTTGAGTACTTTATCTCTACACACGGTGCTCGTAAAGGTTTGGCTGATACGGCTCTTAAAACAGCTGATGCCGGTTATCTGACACGTCGTCTGGTTGACGTAGCTCAAGATGTCATTATCAATGAACAAGATTGCATGACATTAAGAGGTGTAGTTGTTTCAGCTTTGAAAAAGGATACAGAAATTATTGAATCTTTGAGCGACAGAATTCTTGGACGTTTCTCTGTACATGATATTCTGAATCCTGATAATGGAGAATTGATTGTTGGCTCTGCTCAGGAAATAAACGAAGATGAGGCTGCCCTGATTGAAAAATTAGGCATTGAAGAGGTTGAAGTGCGTTCGGTTCTAACCTGCGAAAGCAAGCGTGGTGTATGTATTAAGTGCTACGGTCGCAGCTTGGCAAGCAGTAAAACGGTACAGGTAGGTGAAGCCGTTGGTGTAATCGCTGCTCAGTCTATTGGTGAGCCGGGTACACAGCTTACACTGCGTACTTTCCACGTGGGGGGTACCGCTTCTAACATTGCTGATGCTTCGGAATTGCGTGTTAAATATGACGGTTTGCTCGAGTTTGAGGAAGTTCGTTCTGTTGAGCGCAAAGAGGCAGATGGTTCAATGGTTGAGGTAGTGATTGGCCGTTCCGGTGAAGCCCGGATTGTGGACCCGAAAACACAAATTGTTCATGCAAGCTATAATATTCCTTATGGTTCTATTCTGAAAAGAAAGAACGGAGACACAGTGAAAAGAGGTGATGTTCTTTGTGCCTGGGATCCTTATAATGCTGTTATTCTTACAGATGTTAAGGGTAAGATTAATTATCAGGCCATTGAAGAAGGCTTTACATTCCGTGAGGAAGTTGACGAACAGACCGGATTTACCGAAAAGGTAATTATTGAGTCGCGCGATAAGAAAAAGAATCCAATGATTGCCGTTGTGAATGCAAAAACCGGTGAAGAACTGAAGTCGTTCAACCTTCCCGTTGGTGCTCATATTATGGTTGATGATAATTCCGACTGCTATGCAGGACAGATTATTGTTAAAATCCCAAGGGTTGCAGGTAAATCGGGCGACATCACCGGTGGTCTGCCACGAGTAACGGAATTGTTTGAAGCGAGAAATCCTTCGAATCCTGCTGTAGTTAGCGAAATTGACGGTGTAGTGTCTTTTGGTAAAATTAAACGTGGTAATCGTGAGATTACTATCGAAAGTAAAACCGGAGAACGCAAGAATTATCTAGTTCCTCTTTCCCGTCATATCCTTGTACAGGAAAATGACTTTATCAGAGCCGGTGAGCCGTTAAGCGATGGAGCAATTACTCCAACTGACATTCTTGATATTCAGGGACCAACAGCGGTTCAGGAGTATTTGGTTAATGAGATTCAGGAAGTTTATCGTCTGCAGGGTGTAAAAATTAACGACAAACACTTTGAAGTAATAGTGCGTCAAATGATGCGGAAAGTTGAGATTCTTGATGCAGGTGATACGTTGTTTCTTGAAAGACAAATTGTTAATAAAGCTGATTTCCTTGAAGAAAATGATAAACTTTGGGGAATGATGATAGTAGTTGAATCTGGAGACAGCACGATACTGAAACCCGGCCAAATGATTTCTGCTCGGAAACTACGTGACGAAAATTCACATCTTAAGCGTTCAGATAAGAATCAGGTGGTTGCCCGCGAAGCCATTTCAGCAACAGCCAGGCCGGTTTTACAGGGAATTACACGTGCATCTCTGCAAACCGATAGTTTCATTTCGGCAGCGTCGTTCCAGGAAACTACCAAGGTGTTAAATGAGGCCGCCGTTTCCGGTAAACGAGACTATCTGATGGGCTTGAAAGAAAATGTTATTGTTGGACACTTAATTCCTGCTGGTACAGGTATGAGAGACTTCCAGAGCAACATAGTATATAATAAGGAAGAGCATGCTCAACTTGAATCGGTTCGCGAAAAAGCGTATCTGGAATAATTGATTCTTATATGTAATTTAACCCTGCCGGTTTCGGCAGGGTTTTTTTATTACTTTAGCCTCAAATATTTTGAATATGAGCGACGAAAAAGATGCCAATCACCTGAATATCGAATTAAGCGAAGAGGTAGCTGAGGGAATTTATAGCAATTTAGCCCTAATTACACACAGCAATAGTGAGTTTGTAATTGATTTTATAAAAATTATGCCGGGTGTTCCCAAGGCGAAAGTTAAATCAAGGATTTTTCTTACTCCACAACACGCCAAGCGTCTTGCCAGGGCACTACATGATAATATCTCAAAGTTTGAAGCAGTACATGGGCCTATTAAAGATTCTGAATTCCCACCCATTCCTATGAATTTTGGAGGACCCACCGCTCAGGCTTGATCGTTATGATGCGCCGAATTAGCGGATATATTGCTTACCTGGGGCTTGCTGTTTCTATGGCGCTGTTGTCGTGGCTTTCATTTCTTTGGTACAGACCGGAACCAACTGAGCAACTCGCCTTTATACCAAAGCAAAGCGATGCAGTAGTTGTTTTGAAGCCCAGGGCTTTAGGTGCAAAGCTAATTACCGAACTACTTTTTCACAGAGAAGAATTCGAGAAAATTTTAACTCCAAAGCAGGCCGGCGATTCCGAGATTTACAGAAGTGCAGGTTTATCAGGGATAGATCCGGTTAGTTCCATGGGGATTTTCTCTTTTAGTGTTGATGAACGGCGTTGTATTGGCGTAAGCATACACCTTTTGAATCCGCTACGTTTTACAAAATTTCTTCAAAAGGAATTAGCATTAAAATCTTTTGGTGATGGCCAAATATACTGGAACAGTGAATGGTGTGCAGTAGTTTCTGAGAATAATGGTGTGCTTGTTTATAATTCAGGCAAACCCTGGAATAAGGGTACGGCTAACAAGGTAAGGCAGATTTTAATGGAGGAGAAAAGTGGCCTTGGGCTTGATTTGGTTGCGCTGCCTTCGGATATTGCGGCATCAGTGAAGTTGGGTGGACTTCTTCCTCAGAATATATTGCCTGATGATAGCCGGGTGGAAATTACATCAGATTTTTCTACAGGAGGTATTAAATTCAATCTTGCATTTGAAAGCAGTGGTCTTGCCATTCATGAATCTGAATCGACCGGGGGCATTCCTTTGGATAAATCAGGACTTGTGGTAAATTCCTTTTTACCGGAAATTCTGGTTCAAGATCAGTGGTTGCATAATTGGTTCTTTCTGGGCGATAGCGCGCAGTTGACAAATTATTCGAACTGGTTTACCGGAAGAATCCATCTTCATGTTTTTGCTTTTAATTTTGAAAAAGGTGATAAAAAGGTAAGGTATGTAGATCATGGTGTTGTAAAGTACGGTCGTAAAAATATGGAGCATCTGGTACCTGATTTTGACTTGTGGCTTGAATTAAACGATCAGAAATCGATGTTGACTTTCCTTAATGATTGTGTATCAAAAAAGATTGCCGATAAATCAGGGAATGGGTATGTATTTCAAACATGGTATCAAAGGAATGTGGTTTTTGCCGAAATTAAGCACAACAGATTGCACCTGGCTTCTACCAACCGAAGATTGATTACTTCTGATTTTAATCCGGAGTATGTTCCCACAAAGATTCTTGAAATGCGGATTGATTTACCCGAACTAGCGGAGAATGTAACTGGCTTTTATAGTTTGGCTAAAACTACTTTTTCAAAGTTTAATATAATGAATGACCTTACTATAAAATATGCAGGCAGCAATGAAAATCGTAATGTATTTGAAGGTGAGGTCAGGTTCATTGACAAGAACACTCACAGTTTGCTTATTCTTATTCAGTTTATGAATGAAGCGCCAAAACTGTACTCCTTAATAAAGGCAGTGATATAAAGTAAGATAAGTCTAAAACAGAATACTTGCCGGTCTTAATTAATTAAAACATTATACTGGGTTTTAAAATCTTTAGTGATTACCCAAATGTCACAATAATAGGCTTCTATTCCTGCAATTGTTCTAATGAAGATTGAAATACATCAAACAATTATTCTATAACAATACGTTTGATAAATCTGGTATCCTGACCCGTAACTTCAATGATATAGACTCCTGCAGCCAGTTTCTCCTGTACATGGAGGGTTTGCACACCTTTTAAGGAATACATGCCTACCAGCCTTCCTTCAGCGGAATAGAGGTTCAATCCTGCATTATCTCCAAATGTATTCATGCTGTATACGAAGAATGAACCATTGTTAGGATTTGGATAAACTGTAATGTCATGGTTCGGTGTAATTTCTGAAAGACCTACCTGAGAACCTACAGTTATAGTTGTTGTAGCCGTACATCCGTTAGCATCTGTAACCACAACAGTATATGTTCCTGAAGTTAACCCTGTTAAATCTTCCTGTACAGAGGTGAATCCTGAAGGTCCTGTCCATGCGTAAGAATAGGCAGAGGTGCCGCCTGAAACACTCAGATTTATTGTTCCGTCGTTGCCGGTTAATTCGTCTGTTCCTATTCCCGACACTGTAAGTGCAGCCGGTTCATTAATCGTCACATTTACGTTGGTTACACAATTAGCGGCGTCGGTAACTGTTATATTATAAGTACCCTGACAAAGCATGCTGGCTGAAGAAGAGCTTCCGCCTGAAGGACTCCATGAGTATGTATAACTTCCTGTACCTCCGGTAGCTGAAACCACTGCGGAACCATCACAGGTGCCAAAGCAAGAGATATCTGCACCGGCAACTACCGCGGAAGGAGCATTTGGATTGCCAATTGTAGCGATTGTTTGATAAACACAGCCTGATGCATCAAAAACATCAATGGAATAAGAGCCTGTAGCCAGGCCATTGAAAGTTGAAGCTGATTGGGGTGTTCCTGAATTCAAAGCGTACTGGAACGGGCTAGTGCCGCCTGTTGCTGTTACCGATATAATACCATCGTTTACTCCACAAGTGGCATTGGTAACAGCAGCGGTTGCATTGAGTGCCAGTGGTTCGGTTACAGTTAGGGTGTTTGAAGCCGCTGTACAGCCATTATCGTCGGTTACGGAAGCGGTGTAAGTACCTGCACAAAGTGATGTAATATTGGTTCCGGATAAGCCTCCCGTCCAAATTATATTATAAGGGGCGGTACCGCCTGTAACACCGGCTGTGCCCGTCCCATTACAGTCTCCATTGCAGGTTACGTTGGTTCCGGTAACACTTATGGAAGGATTTGCGTGCACAATAACTGCACCTGACAGTGTATAGGTATCTGTTCCTGAAGATGCATCAGTAACAGTGAGTTCAACATCATAGGTTCCGGGCGTATTATATGTTACAACCGGATTCTGAGCATTGGACGTAGCCGGAGTTCCGCCATTAAACACCCAACTCCATGAAGTGGCACCCCCGGTGCTGGCATCACTGAAGGTTACAGAGGCTCCTGCACAAATTTCAGTATCGTTTTGGGTGAAATTGGCAGTGAGCGAAGAAGCTACCACGCAGAAATTGTTAATTTCCTGATTTCCATAATCTGAATTGGCGGCCTGAATGGTGGCAAGTACGTTCCCCTGGCTGTCTTCAATATTGTAGTATCCGTCAATAGTACATCCTGAAACGCCATCGCCATGCATGCCATCACCATAAGAGTCATTAATAATGAAATTGTAGCACCCCGGGGTAAGACACCAAGAGTCTGTAATATAATCGCCGGTAGCACTTGAAGGGCCGTAAGGACCGCCACTAAACAAGGTAGCACCACCGCCATCCTGAACTTCCCAATCTACTTCATCGCCCCAGCAATCCGTTTGCAATTCAAAAGAAATAATTTCACCGCCAACAACCAGGGTGAAGGACGAAGAAGCATTATCATTTGCGTTATTGCCATCAGGATTACCATTGGGAAGATTGGTAGTTGCGTTAAAGGTATGTGCTCCGCCGGCTGAAGTTTGAGTTGGCAGAGTAACCGTTGTGCTGCTGCTGGTAGCCAGTGTGCCACTCCAGTTATATACCTGATTGGTACCGCCGTCAATGTTATATAGAATTTGAACCGAAGTGAGCGAATTAGAGCCATAATTTCTAAGTGTAACTGCCGGTGTAAAACTGCCGGAACATAGAGTCCCTGCGGGATCCGTTACACTGGTAATACCTGCATCATCGGGAGAAGAAGGTGAATTGGGATCGAAACCATCAAGTGTTACTGTTGTATTTGAGGGGTCAAGCCAGTCGCGCAAACGGGCGCTGCTTGAAGATCCATCCCATGACACGTGAAAACACCCGTACCAGTCGCTTGAAGTGTTACCACAGGCAGCGGCTCCTCCATGTAACTGACCGATTACACGACCGTTATTGTCAAATATAGCGCTACCAGATGAACCTCCTTCGGTAGTGGTTAAACGTTCCCAGGTTTCAATGCGCCAGTGTGTTCCATCGCCGGGTACAGAATTGCCGCTGTAACTTGTGTTTGTAATCGGGTCATCGTCAAATGCCAGCTTTTTTACATCACCTGCCGGATGATGAATTCCAACTACGGTTGGAGCATTTACGCCACTGTGATCCCAACCGGCGTAATAAACCTGATAGGCAGCAGGTGGCACGCTGTTTAATTCAATAAGTCCAAAATCGGAGTCTGAGCGACGAGCGCGAAGTACCGAACCATTTACCTGATCGTAAGGCGAGCCGGGGTCTACGCTGTTACCGCCGGTACCACATATTGTACTTTCATAATTAAAGCGAAAGGTTGCAGCACCCATGGTTTGCGGAGAGCAATGATTGGCTGTTAGAAAATATGGCGTGCCGTCATTGGCAGTATTGTTTAGTAAGGTTCCGGTACATAGACCGCCACCGTTTAAAATCCGTGCAACGGCTTGCTTATGAATTGCCCATGGAGTACCATCCGGACAAATAACATCCATATTGCAATTGCCGCTTTCATTTACACGGTCTCCGTCGGTGTCACTGAATGTAAAAATGTTACGATAACCATGAACCACCATGCCTATTACCAATGATGCCTGCTGCGAATTTCCGGCAGGTTCAAAGTACTCAATTACCATTTCTTCTCCGGGAACAATATCCGTACCCAAAAGGCGCGCAGAATTGTTGTTCATAGAGGTATACGAGCCGTGATGAAATGTATGGTCGGGTGTGTACACATCCAGCCGGCTTCCTTCAGGCAAAAAGAAATTATGGAATTGAATATTAATTGTGTATGAATCCGGTGTATGAATTCTGTATCTGCACACTTTACTTCCATTAGGCAAAGTTTCCCATAAACCGGTTTGTAATATGTCAATAGCAACATCGTACTCATTTCCAAACATATACATTCCAACTTTGTTCGCATGATTCAAAGAATCCTCAAAAAGTCTAAGCTGCAGGTCGAACCCCGGCATTACCGTAACCGGAACCGAAGACAATGGTTGCAGTTTTCCGCTGAATGATTTTGGAAGTCCAAGATTTGTAATCTGAGCGGAGGAAATAATGGTAAAACTTAAGAAAACTAAGGTTATCAGTCTTTTCATAATTCAAAGTATTATTTGGCAATAATGTTGACGTTCCGAATATACGGATTGAATACTAAAGATTGTAAAATAATAGTAGAATTATTGGAATCCTATGCTACCAGGTATTTGGTGTAGTTGTTTTATATTATGTGAATTGGATTGCCTGCAAGCAGAGAAATGGTTACGAAATAATTTCAATTATTTTATTGCGGCCGGTGAGACCCGACAGAATCTGAATCTGGGAAGTCTTTATTTTGAAATAATCGGCCAGGGCTTTAATAACTGCTTCATTGGCTTTACCATCTTCAGGCGGGGCGTTTACATAAACCTTAAAGCCGTTATTTTCTAGTTTAATTTTGGGCACTTTTGCATTGGGTACCACTTTAATGTTGATTTTCATTAGAATCTCCACTTTTTGGCAAGTGCAACCAGACTTAGCATAATCGGTACTTCAATTAATACGCCTACTACAGTTGTTAAAGCAGCGCCGCTGTTTAATCCGAAAATGGCGATGGCAATGGCAACGGCAAGTTCAAAAAAATTACTGGCGCCAATCATACTGGCAGGAGCGCATATTTGATAGGGGAGTTTTAGATATTTTCCTGCAAACCAAGTTACAAAGAAAATGAAATAGGTTTGCAGTGTTAAAGGAACCGCAATTAGCAGTATTAGTAGCGGGTCGCTTAGAATAGATTTTCCCTGAAAGGCGAATAACAGTACAAGGGTGCTAAGCAAAGCCAGGATGCTTATTGGTTTAAGTTTAGGAAGGAAATTATCTTTAAACTTTTGTTCCCCCATTTTTTTGCTCAGCCAACGGTTGCTGACGAAGCCCAATATTAGAGGAACGACAACAAATATTACAGTACTTGCTGCCAGAACGTCAAAAGGGATTGAAAATCCGGTTATTCCCAGCAAAAGTTGTACAATGGGTACAAATGCTATAAGAATGATAAGGTCGTTTACGCTTACCTGAACCAGTGTGTAATTTGCGTCCCCATCGCTAAGGTAGCTCCACACAAATACCATGGCGGTGCAAGGAGCTGCACCCAATAAAATAGCTCCGGCTATGTATTGGTTGGCTTCTTCTTCGGTAATCCAAGCATTGTATAAATGGTCAAAGAAAACCCAGGCAAAGAATGCCATGCTGAAGGGTTTAATAAGCCAGTTTACTGCAATTGTAAGGCCAAGACCGCGTATATTTCCCGCGGCTCGGGCTATGCTGCTAAAGTCTACCTGCACCATCATTGGGTAAATCATCATCCATATTAAAATGGCAACAGGAATGTTAACACCATGCCATTCTGCCTGAGCAACCGGTTTCATTGAATCATTGCCATATTCACCCCATGCGATTCCTGTGCCGATGCATAGAAGTACCCAGATGGTCAGGTATTTTTCAAAAAATCCTATTTTTTTTACGGAACTACTCATTGAATCAAAGAGAAGACGTACAGCATCTCAGTAGCTATCTGGCGGCAACGCAAATCATAGGTTTCTTCTTCTTTTTCGGTACCGTCAGAAATTTTTGGGTCTTGATACGGAATGCCGATTCTGTAATCAGCACCGGGAACAAAAGGACAATTGCGGTCTGCATCGCTGCAAACCATTACTGCACAAAATTCAGAACTTGGGTTGTACTCGCTGTCGAATTTTTTACTGAAACATTTTAACTGACGACCATTTTCACCAAAAGATAATAGATATTCCGGATTGGATAAATTATTACCTGTTTTTGTGACATGTACACCGGTTCTTTCAACGGCTTGCACAGCTCTATAGTTAAAAGCAGTAGCTTCGGTGCCGCCGCTCCATGTATTTACGTTGTCTATATGGTAATAATCTGCGGCGGCCGCTGCCCATATCATGGCCAAATGACTGCGACGGCTGTTGTGGGTACAAACAAAAAGCAAATCTATGGCTTTTCCCGCAACGCGACGTTGTTGAATCCATTCAGAAATTTGTTTTAATTCCTCTTTCCTGCCTTCAGGAATTTTATCGAAAAGAAGAACAGTGCTGTCTAAATACTCTTGAAGTGACTGGTTCATACTGAAATTGTTATTATCTGTCTGAGTAAGTGCAGAGTTCAGATAGATGGATGCAAAAAATAGAATATTGATAATCATAGTACTTTATGTTCAGAAATGGGTTCTTTTTTTAATCTGCAAAATGTAAATTCCTGACTTGTATTGAATGGTGTGGTATGTACAGAAAGCAAACACTTGTCTTTGGTAAAATGCGGTTCAAATGTTGCCGTCAGCTCTTCTTCTGAATACCTATTTACAGGTAATGACGAACATTTTTCAGGACCATTTTGCGAGAAGGTGCCCACAATTAAATAGCCTTTATTTTCTATAAATTCTTTAGCATTTAGAATATAATTTCTGCGGTCATCTTCTTCAAACATAAAATGAAAAGCAGCGCGGTCGTGCCAAAGCAAATAGTTTTTTGAGGATTTAAATGTCGTTATGTCTGCTGTTATCCAATGCACTTTGTCTGCCTTTTTCGCCAAACGTTGCTGAGACTTTGGTATCGCCTCTGCTGAAATATCCAAAACCGATAAATCGGTGTATCCCTCATTCAGTAATATTTCTATCAATGCACTATCACCTGCACCTATGTCTATTATGGGTGCATTTTTAGGTAGAGCTATTTCATGAATTAAATCAACTGATACCTGAGGAACTTGCTGGTACCAGCTCACATCATTGTGATTTTTGGTCTTAAAAACAGTGTTCCAGTGATTTTTCCGTTCCTCTTTGTTCATAATGGGTTATTTACAACAGGAGTCTGTGGTGTCAGAATGTAATTGGCTAAGTTCAGAAAATGTGCTGATTATGGTATTCCAGGTTTCCCGGTTTATACAATAACAAACACTGGTGCCTTCTATCGTTCCCTGTATTATTCCCACCTCTTTCAAGACTTTCAGATGCTGCGATACTGTGGCCTGTGCTAAATTCAGTTCGTCCACCATAACATTGCAAACGCATTGCTTTTGACTTAACAGAAAGTGAACAATTTTCAGACGTGCGGGATGCCCCAATGCTTTAAAAAATTCGGCATTTCGAATAATTTCAGCAGTGTATTGGTCGGTGCGGGTTAGGCCCATATTAATAAATTACATTGCAATATTACGATTAATTCATTAGAATCTAAAAATAGAGAGAATGGGAGGGTGATTTAATATAGATTTAACACGGGAAATTATGGTAGTCGGACAGGATGTTTTTTTCTCCAACCATTTACCAGCACAATCATTCTTGCATACCAGGCTTCGCCTGTTATTGCACCATTGCTTTGCAAATCTGTTTTTATAAGTTTTGGAAAATTCATTTTTCCAAATTTCATCTCGCCCCACAAATAAAGAAGATGACTGATGCGTCCACTGTATTGAATTGCCGGATTTTCGCTTTGTTCACATGCCAGATAGGCAAGAAAATTTGCTGTGGCCTCATCAAAGAAACCGTATGCGTGTGCCATTTCGTGCGCCACTACAAAAGGAACATATACGGGAGCGAGATTCCCATTAACCTGTGCTTCTCCGAAAAATGAAATATAAACTCCGGTATATCCAAATACCTTTAAAAAGTAATCGCTGTTAACAAATTTGCAGCGAATTCCATTATATGCAGGATACCCCAGGTATTGCATTACTTTGTTAAGGTGTGTACGCATTTCCTGTTCCAGTGCAGGTCGGGATGGTAATAAATTGTTATGAAACGGTTGATCGCCTAAACCCTGAATTTGATTTCGTGCTTCTAAGGCTCGTTTTCTCTCCCAGTGTATCTGGCTCATCAATTCTTCAGGGGTTAAAGGGGTTGCTTCAATGCCGGCGATATCTTCAATAGGTGTTCTCCAGTAATTGTATCCGTATCCCAGAAAGAAAACAACACTTATTTTTCCGAGAAATGAGCCTACCGATAATACACCGTATCCCAATCGGTTTCTAAAGGGAAGTTCAGAATGTACTAAGTTGAAACGAATATATCGGTGAATTTTCCAGGCGATGTATACCAGGAGTATTGCCCCCAGGGGATAGGTTGCCGGCAGGGCTGTTAAGCCTACGGTAAAATCGTAAACATATCTAACCGCAACAAAAAAGCCCCTTGAGTAGTATTTTTCGGTAAACCAAGGGAAATAGCTTAAAATGGGGAATAATGCAAAGCAAAACAATCCTGCTGCCAGCCAACGATACCTGCGGTCTATTTTTCTGAGGAACCGTTTCCGGCGCTCCGGGGAATGAAAGGAGTCAGGGGTGTTGTGCATATGCAAATGCGGAGAGCGACAAATTTAAGAACAAAAAAGGCCTTCCCGCAGGAAAGCCTTTTAAATTGTGTTAATATTAAGATTATTTCACGTAAATCTTCTTGGTAACAATACCACCGTCAAATTGAGCGCTGATGTTATAGATACCGGTTGAAAGATCTCCAAAAGAAACCTGGGTATTTAGGTTGGAAATGCGTGATTCGTTCACTACTTGGCCCATCATATTGGTGATGATGATTTTACCACCAATTAAGTCGGGAGTAACATTAACTGAAGCCTGCTCAAGCTGGTTGGTTATAGTAACCTTGTTTTCCAAAGCAACGTCTTCAAGACCTGTTGGACAAGCCGGACCGGTAGTGGCACCTGCATTAATAGCGCAGTTAGGGTCCTGTTGATAAGCATATTCCTTAACAGTAATAGTAGAAGCATCAGAAGCTACGGAAATACGTGCCCAACCATAGTGAGTATTGGTACCAATCATAAAGCGTGTTCCGATGAATTTATCATTAACGCCTAACCAATTACCGCCGGCTGCAACAGTAGAGAAACTGAAAGCGGGAATGGTAAGGGTAATATTGTAACCTAAAATGCCTGTACCTGACTGCCACTGAGCAGCTGCATTGACAGGATCACCACTATTTAGCTGAGTAGGATCAACAACAGAACCGCTGAAAATAGAGAAGGTAGTCATACCACCTACGATTGCATTGCCAGAACCCAGACCAACGAAAGCCAAAGGACCATTGTAGGTTCCGGGGTTACTTGCATAAGTGAACGTACCACTTTGTACGGATACGCCAAAAGCCAAATCCACAGTAGCATCACCGTTAAAGTCTAATGCATAAGGAGTTGAACTATTCACAGTAACGTCCGGAGTAAGATCAGTGTGTGCCACCTGTGCGTTTACTGCAGTACCGGTGATAACGGCTCCCGCAACTGCCGAATACTTTGCCAAACGGGATTCAAGAGTAGTTTTGTTGTTCATAATGTTAAATTTTGTTTGCCAAATTTAGTACTTTTTTTTAAATATTCTTATTTCTGTATAAATTTCCATCAACGGCTGATACCATCTTGTCGACATCCAGTTCGCGGTTCAGAAAACTTTCAATGCTTTCGGCGGTCTCTTCAGGTGAATTTACCGCATCTGCATAATTAATATACAGTGTTTTAATATAAGGTTGCGCATCCAGCCATACTTTACTTTTTTCAAGTTGTTTTTCAAACGCCATAAAGAGTGGAATCGGCAGGGCATCTTTATGAATGGGTTTGCCCAGCATTTTTTGTTGAGAAATAAGTACTTCGTCCATGTCACGCACCATAAAAATAATTTTATAGTCGAAATTATCCGGAAGGTGCTGCAGCAAAGGGGCTACTACTTTAATGGCCTTACCGGTTGCCTTGCCAACCCAGCGATTGTCTTTGTGGATGCTTTTAACCGGTTCAAATTCCATATACCCCTTTGGATTATTGTTGTCGGAAGCACGCTGTTCATCAGTAAGAACCTGAACTCCTCCGGCAGCAATCATTTGCATCATCATGGAAGTTCCTGATCGGGGTAACCCGGAAACTACAATAACCTCTCCCCTGATGTTGTTTTTTACAAATTCGTCATGTTCCATTGCTTTATCTTTCATTTGCAGGTTGTTTGTGTAAATTTCAGAGAGCCAACGATGTGCGCGCGTCATGCCCGGCGCCAGCCGAACGGCCACTTCAAAGGCTTCTGCAGCCTCTTTATATTTATTTATTTTATACAGTGTTTCTCCCAAATGATAATGGGCATGCGACAATGCAAAATTGTATTCAACGGCAGTAATAAACTCGTCCAGTGCTTCTTCCGGACGATTCCTTTTCAGGTATGAAAGTCCAAGGCCATGATGGGCCCGTGCATTGGTTTCGTCCACTGCAAGGGCTTTTATAAAGTACTTTTCAGCTTCAGGATAATTTTTTCTCTGCATCAGTACTTTGCCTATGTTCAGGCATAAGTCTACATTGGCCGGACTCTTTTCCTGAACTCTTTGCAATAAAGGTAGCGCCTTACGGGGTTTATTAATTGCCAGCAAGAACATTCCTTCAATGTAGTCAAGGTACAACGGTTCCTCCATCTCCTGATTTCCAAAAGGGTCGTTGGGGTCTTTTTCCAGTTTTTCCTGCTTTTCTTTTTCGAAATTCTCCTTTTCTATTTCTCTGAGTTGTTCAATCAACACCTCACAATTTTTGTAGAGTTTAACTGACAGGTAAGCAAATGCAAGCCTTTGTCCATATCTAATAATTTTTGACTCTTCAAAAATCCTTTGTAAAATTTGAATGGCGTCCTGAAATTTTCCGGCATCAATCAGGTTTCTGGCAACGTAATAATCACTTTCCCTGATAGATTTCTCTACCTGCAATAATTTGTCGTCGTCCAACTTGTCAATATAACCCAATTCAATTAATTGTTGCATGGCTTGTTGTGCTGCCCAGGGGTCTTCCCTTAATTCACTGCTGTGTTGGCCGGTGTCTCCTTCTCTGGTTTCCCAGCTTTCAATACACTCCGGAGAAATTTCTTCGCTGAAACACTGGGCCAATATTCTACCTTCCATATCCTTGCCAACAGGTAAGCCGTATAAGGCTAAAAGTGTCGGGGTGATGTCAATAATACTGGCACCCGAGAAAGGATGTCCTCCTTTTTTAATACCTGGTCCTGCCATTACCAGAATGCCGTATGGGCTGTGTTCGACAGCAGGTCCCGACGGTTCACGCGGAATATATAAAGGTCTTTGATGATCGCAGTGAAAACCGTGGTCGGACAGCAATATGATTGTGGTATTTTCGTCTGTTAACTCTAACATTCTTTCCAGCATCATGTCCTGAAACCTGTAACCGGCTTCAACCACGCCTCTGTATGTCTCAAAATCTTTTTCAGGGATTGCATCCCTGCGTGGCGGATGGTACTTCATAGCCAAATGGCTGAAATGGTCAATGGCGTCGTAATACACAGCCATAAAATCCCATTCGGTGGTTTCCATTAAATGGGTCGCAGCAGCGTGAACCGATGCCGAATCTGCAATAATTTTAACAACGCCTGCTACCCGTTTGTCCTTTCTAAGCTCTTTATTTGTAAGGATTTCAGGAATGAACATGGAAGCAATGGAAAGAGTAATATCATGCGGATGGACACGAAGTTCCTTCAGTTCATCGGAAAGGGAAGCCGGATGAACGGTCCCGTCCGGCATAGGCCACTCTTCATCTTTGGGCTTGGTGGCAACCTGGTATAAATTGCTTACCATAACGCCGTTTATGGGTTCAGCAGGATTGCTTGGCCACCAGGCTACAATGTTGCTTTTGTACCCCTCCTGATTCAATATATTCCATATGGCTTTTACTTTTCTTGAAGTGGTGGTTACAGGTCTTAACCCGTCACCAGAAGGAATGGGTTCTACAAACCCTCTGATGCCGTGTTTGTCTGCCCGCTTTCCGGTGGCAATACTTGTCCAAAGCATCGGCGATAATGGCGGGTCAAGGGTTTGAATTCTGCCATATGCACCACGCTTCATTAATGAATCTAAAGCCGGCATTTTGCCCTCTCTTAATAGTGGATTAATTACGCCCCACTCTGCAGCATCCCAGCCTATTACTAATACTTTATTTGTTAGTTTCTTCCCCATTGTCTTTGTTCTTGTTCGTTTCTTCCTGTTCCCGGTTCCTTTCTTTTGCCGCCTCTTTCAACGCCTCCTTCCATTTTCGCACGCCCACAGCACCCAGGGCAAGTAATCCCAGAGAGCCCTGTGCTGTTACCTGATACTCTTTTGATGTATTTTCTTGATTATGTATGCTTTGATTCTCTGATTCAGTCATGATTGTTGAATTTTCAGGCCCGAAGTTAACATTTTGTTATCAAATTCGGACGGGGGCTCTCTTCCGGGGATGTTCCTAGAACTTTCGATTCCTTATTTCAGCCGAAACTGCCCGACAAAATTCTTTATCTCCCGGTCAATAATGTCTCTTTCAGGAGAGGACATAAGAATTTGGATGATTCTGTCCTCAATAATATAGGATCTGAACCAGGCATATTCCCCGGAAGGGACATCTACCTTAGGTGCAATCAAAGTAAAATAAACCGGTTGGTCCTGATACTGTAATTCAATTTCGTAGTTTAACATATCGGAATACTGACTTCGAATGGTTTCTGCAATAAACTGAAGGCCGTCTTTTGTGCTCATTTCATTCAATTTCTGCAATACCTCATAGCGCAGAGTACCGACATATATTATATATGTTATTTCGTTGGTAATTAATTGATATCGCACTTCGTTCTGTGGAAGCATTTCTGTTTTGGGCTCCAGTGGGAATCTTGCTGTAAATAACTTGTGGTCAATTAAGTATTGATATTCAACTGCATGTTTCTGTTCCTTGCTGTCGTCCGATTGACACCCAGTCCACAGGAATGAAGAGGCAATCAGAAATAAAATGGGCACAAATTTCATGTTTCAAATGTATAAAAAGTTCAGCGATCAATGAGGTTGCGTTAAAACCGGGGGATTTTTGTCCGGATGTACTGCATGGGATAAGTTTTTAAATGGAGGTTTTTAGGAATTCATACTTTCTTGCTGCCCTCCTATAATTTATATCTAAGTCAAGGCTATGCACAAAGAGATGGCTGCAATCGCGAAAAATAGAATATTTCTGTTGTGACTGCCGTTTGATTTGAGTCTGACCATGTAGTAGCTCTAAAATAGGCGAAAAATCGTGCCCCCCTGTTGTGACTGCCGTTTGATTTGAGTCTTACCATGTAGTAGCTCTAAAATAGACAAAAAATCGTGCCCCCCTGTTGTGACTGCCGTTTGATTTGAGTCTGACCATGTAGTAGCTCTAAAATAGACAAAAAATCGTGCCCCCCTGTTGTGACTGCCGTTTGATTTGAGTCTGAC
>CAZDUI010000044.1:0-35496 GCA_964508605.1 uncultured Weeksellaceae bacterium
AAGCTGGGGCTCGGGGCCATACGATGCGTGGTTTTGCATGCTGGATTCTTCCGGTACCGTAATCAGCCAAAGAACCTTTGGTTACGCAGATGGTGATATTGGCTTTGCCAAGGTGATGAATACTGATACGTTGCTGATTTTTGGTGATTGCATGAGACCACCGGATTTCGAATCGGTTCCATACGTGCTGCGTGCAGATGAAAACCTGAACTTTCTGGATACGTTTTATGTAGATGAGGTGTCCAATCCATTCTATAATAGCTTGTCCGCCGGTTTGCAATCAGAAAGAGGAGAATATGTGCTTGCAGGCGTTACCTTCGACTCACTGATAAATAACCCTGTTGGATATATCGTGTGTCTCGACAAAAACTTAAACCAGTTGTGGTTAAGAAAATACAAAGCCAGGAATAATGACAATTACTTTACCGACATAGCCCTGATGCCCGACGGTGGGTTTATGGTTTCGGGGTATGTGTTTCCGGAGTACGGGTTCGATTCCACATCGGGTAGTTGGGTGGCCCTGAATACGCAAGACGGCTGGCTGGTGCGCACCAACTGCTTAGGCTGGCTGAGTAATCCTGTTCCTCAGTTCTCTTCGTACAACGTGGGCAACAATACTGTGCGGTTTGATAACCACAGCCGGTTTGCCGAAGAATACCTTTGGGATTTTGGCGATGGAGCCCAGTATAGCCACGTCACCAGCCTGCAGGATACACTCAGTTCCATACCTTATGTGGAGCATACCTACGCCACCCCGGGCAGTTACACCGCCACCCTGTACGCCATTGCCTGCGGCGATACCCTAACTGTAACCCATACCATTGTTGCCGACCCTGTTTCGGTTATCGAAACCAACGGGCACGAGATAAAAGTGTATCCCAACCCCACCGGCGGCAACGCCTTTATAGAATCACCAACCCTTGCAAACTACCACACCCTGCAGGTATATAACGATGCAGGGCAGTGGGTGTATTCCACAACCATTACCGCTCAGGCAAACCGTCTGGAAATACCGTCTTCCACCTGGGCAATAGGTATATATGTGGTAACGCTGGAGGGAACAGAGCGGATAGAGAAGATTGTATTGATGAAAACTGAATGAAGATCTTCTACTTTCCTCTTTCCCCTGGCTGGTTTTCGGAGACCGGCAAGTCCCCACCCTGCTTACCGGATTGCCGTGGAGTTCGTCCACCGAACAGTTTTCCTTGCGGATGCCTGCGTAAGTTAGTCCGGTAGCGCTCAAATCGGCGTTGGTAACATCCTTTTGTGGTCGGTTAAATGCTGCTTACTGTAAGATTCTGACTATTTACGCGGTTTCCCAGCAAATCAGCAAGGTCAAATACCCCTCTATAATATCAATTTATTATTTATCAGATATTAGAAAGTATAGGGCAATTTATGAAATAAATCTAAAGTAGCCACTATATTCTAATCTTCTACAAACCTCAGTTGGTACAATTTAAGCTTTCCCTTAACAAAACGAAAAGATTCGTTGGTAACCGCTATGGTGTTGTTATTTATAAAGCAAACGGCTTCGCGTTGAGCAGGTTTTATAAATTTTACAGTTTTAAAAGGTTCACTGAAATTGGTTTTTGAGCCATTAAAATGATAAAACCAAAGATAGCCTGGCGACATTACTGCAAGTATTTTGGCATTGGGGCTCAGAGCAGCCGCAGTAACACGGTTCATTAAAACCGGTTTTTTTTGTGGAGCCTTTCCTGTTGAAATGCGCCGTGCCACACAAACGCTATCAAAACAATTGTTCAGGGATAGAGTATATACACCAAATAAACCGGTAAACGGCTTTGTGCGGTTTTTAGTAAATAGAAAAACGGTATCGGCATGGACAACCATTGCTTCGCAGTCAAACATTTTATATTCAGGTTCGGGCGGAAAAGCAATCTGATCCTGAAACGAGAAGGATACCTTGCCTAACATATACCCCGGAGAGGACGCATGGCTGATATATATGGTTTGATCTTTTCTATTATTCCGGTTATTGCCAAAATCTCCAATATATAGTTTATTTCCTTCGCGGGTAAGCTCTTCCCAGTCCACATTTCTTGCTTTAACCAGAGGATACGAGAATAAGGTATCTCTCCGGCTACCGGTAACATGAATCAATTCTGCAGGATTACCGCTGTCATTCAACGTCAAAAAACCTTTACCATCGGCAACACAAACGCCCGATGACTCAGGTACTGCATCGGGCAACCTGAAACCTCCCATTTTTTTAAGTGCACAGGACTGAGTAAGGATTAAAAATAAAATGATGTACCGCATGCTATAATTTACCGCGAAGGGCCACGGCAGTATAATTTTTCTTTTCTTTCACCAACTGTTCGGGTGTTCCTTCAAAAACCACGGTTCCGCCACCGCTTCCTCCTTCAGGCCCCATGTCAATAATCCAATCGGCGCACTTTATTATGTCTGGATGATGTTCAATTACAATAATGGAATGACCAAGTTTTAACAATTCATTAAAAGCGCCCAGTAACTTATTAACGTCATGAAAATGAAGACCCGTGGTAGGCTCGTCAAATATGAACAAAGTTGCCGGCCTGCGCTGGTCTAACGATAAAAAAGTAGCCAGTTTAACCCTCTGAGCTTCGCCACCGCTTAACGTACTGCCGCTTTGGCCGAGCTTGACATATCCTAACCCCACTTTTTGAAGTAACATCATTTTTTCAGATACTTTCTCGCAAAGACGACTCTCAGAATTTCTTGCTTCGGAGGGTTTAAAAAATGAAACAGCCTCATCAACGGTCATATTTAAAATTTCAGCCACATTCTTTCCCCTGAATTGCACTTCCAGAATGGGGTCTTTAAACCGTTTACCCCGGCAGGTATCACACACCAGTTCAACATCTGCCATAAACTGCATTTCTATACGCACAATTCCCTCTCCCTCACAGGTTTCACAACGCCCCCCTGCAACATTAAACGAAAAATGACCGGGCATATAACCCGACAACTTGCTTAACTGCTGTTCGGCCATTAACATTCTGATACTGGTATAAGCGTCAATATAGGAAGCCGGATTTGAGCGCGAAGAACGTCCTATAGGCTGCTGGTCAATAACTTCAACTGCCTTAATCATGGAAAACTGACCTGTTATACCGGGTTCATAGTCCATTTTCTTTCTGTAACCATTTAAGGTGTCTGATAATAACGGATAAAACAATTCACGAATCATTGTGCTTTTTCCTGAACCGCTTACACCGGTAACAGCCACCAGACAATGCAGTGGAATATTTACGTTAAGATTGCGTATGTTATTTGCAGAAGCATTCTGCATCGTTATTTTATATTTTGGTTTTCTTCGGGATTCAGGCACCATTATCCGGTATTTTCCTGTAAGATACCCTGCAGTATATCCGGCTTTCATTTGCAACAGCTCAGGGAAAGTACCTGTAAATACCACTTCGCCTCCCAAATAACCTGCTTCCGGCCCCATATCTATTATCATATCGGCTGCCCGCATAACATCTTCGTCGTGCTCAACAACAATTACCGAATTCCCCAGGTCCCGCAATCCTTTTAAAACCTCAATTAACCTTCCAGTATCTCTGGAATGTAGACCTATACTGGGTTCATCCAGAATGTATGTTGACCCAACCAGACTACTGCCCAGATTTGTTGCCAATTGGATACGCTGCGCTTCGCCGCCTGATAATGTGCCCGAATTACGGTTTAAATCCAGGTATCCCAACCCAACCTTACACAAATAATCCAACCGGGAAGAAATTTCCTTTATAATTCTATCTGCAATTTTAGCATCGGTTGATGATAATTTAACATCTAAAAACCAACGATACAATTCATTAACCGGCATTACAATCAATTCCTGTATGTTTTTACCGGCAACCTTTACATATGCGGAGTCCTTTCTCAATCTAGAACCATGACATTCCGGGCAAGCGGTTTTTCCTCTGTACCGGCTATACAAAATACGGTAATGAATTTTATATAAATTCCGTTCAACATCATTAAAAAACTGCTGAATTCCATCCACTTCGTCATTTCCATTCCACAGTAAGTGGTACTGTTCGGCACTCAATTCCCGTACAGGCTTGTGCGGAGGAAAACCAAATTTTGCAGACTGGGCAATAAATCTTCTCTGCCAGGCACTTAACTGTGGGCCATTCCAAGGAACTACAGCATTATCATATACACTTCTTGAAGTATCAGGAATAACCAGTTCCGGATGGATACCAATAACCTTACCGAAGGCTTCGCAAGTTTTACATGCACCCAAAGGGGTATTAAAAGTGAACATGCCTACTGAAGGCATTTCAAAACTAATACCGTCGGCTTCAAACCGATTGCTGAACAAGTGCACCTCTAAAGTATCGGCATTCATAAGAAAACAGGTTCCGTCACCTTCATCAAACGCTGATTCGGCTGAATCTAAAATTCTGCTCTCGGTTGCCGGATCGTTTTGATATTGAATCCTGTCAACTACCACATAAAATTTCTTTGCCTTTTTTAATAACCCGGGTTCATTTAATAAATCGTCTATCCTGAATATTTCCTTGTCAAGTACAACCCTGCTATACCCTTGCTGCAATAAGGTGCCGGCAGCACGCTCATCGGGTTTTTTACCAATGTGTTTCCATGGAAAAAGAAGTAAAAACCGATGGGGCGAACTGCGCAAAAAATCCAGCACATCGTTTACACTATGGCGTTTCACTTCCTTTCCTGATACTGGCGAATAAGTTCTACCTACCCGGGCAAAAAGCAGCTTCATGTAGTCGTATATCTCGGTAACCGTCCCTACCGTACTGCGCGGATTATTTGACATTACCTTCTGCTCTATTGCTATGGCCGGAGAAAGACCTCTGATGTAGTCAACATCCGGCTTATCCAGTTTTCCCAAAAACTGTCGTGCGTAAGACGATAAACTCTCTACGTACCGCCGTTGGCCTTCGGCGAACAGGGTGTTAAAAGCCAAACTACTTTTTCCTGAACCACTTAACCCCGTAATTACCACAAGTTTTCCGTGAGGAATCTGTACCGACACATTTTTAAGATTGTGCACTCTTGCCCGATGAATGATAATAGAATCGGGTGCTTCCACGTCGCCCGGCAAGTCCGTTTTCAAAGCTTTCTTTTTATTTCTCAACACTTTTGCATCAGTCACAACACACTCCTTTTTCCATTTAAAAGGTTAAAATTAGTTAAATTCCTTGCGCAATTCATTTGTTTGCCACATATTTGGTGCCCGATACCTTTGGCTCAATGAAGCAACTATTTAAAAAACTTTTTCGTCAGTGTAACAAATGAAGGCCGTAAATTGTCTTCAATATAACTAAAAAATAATTGCCTATAGTCTACAACGCTACTCTTTCAATCTTTAAAAACAAATAAGAACGGGTTATGCGTTACAGACAATTTAGCGACCGTCAGCTTATAGAGCTGTACTGTCAGGGCGATGAAAAATCCTTTGAATTTCTATTAAATCGCCACCAGGAAAAAGTGTTTTCATACATTGTTATGATGGTAAGAGACCGCGAACTCGCCAATGACATTTTCCAGGAAACATTTTTTAAAGTAATTCGAACTTTAAAAACCAGCAGGTATAATGACGAAGGCAAGTTTCTGCCATGGGTGATGCGTATTGCGCATAACCTGATTATTGACCATTTCAGAAAAGCAAAAAAATTACCTACGGTACCGCAGTTTTATGGAACCGAAGAAAATGAATTTGATATTTTTAGTACCATCAGCAATAACGACCGCAATGTAGAGGACGATCTTGTACGCAATCAAATACATAAGGATGTTAAAAAACTTGTAAATTTACTACCCGACGAACAACGTCAGGTTGTAATTATGAGACATTATATGGATATGAGTTTTAAGGAAATAGCTGACGTAACCAATGTAAGTATTAACACTGCATTAGGCCGAATGCGTTATGCACTGATGAATATGCGGCGCCTGATTGAAAATAACAACATGGTTATGAGCTAATAACACTCTACCGTATGTTTTCTGAGGCTTAAATTTAACGTTTTTTATTCGTAATACGATGCGAAGTATTAACTTCAACGTCGTAAATGAGCGAAAGCGCCTGCGATAATGTTTTGATTGGCAACGGGGTTCAACTATTAGATTCCCTTTTGTCTCAAAAAGATTACACCAAAATTTTTATCGTTGCTGATGAAAATACCCAGGCCTTATGCGTCCCGGTGCTGATACCTGCAGTAGATGCATTGTGTACTGCTGAAATTCTTGAAACTGAAAGCGGAGAGGAAAGTAAAGACATTGAAATAGCATCGGCACTTTGGAGCGTATTAAACGAACGTAATGCAGACCGCAGCAGTTTGATTATAAATTTGGGCGGAGGAGTCATTTCAGATTTGGGTGGCTTTGTGGCCTCTACATACAAAAGAGGTATCCGTTTTATTAATATCCCCACAACACTTTTGGCTCAGGTTGACGCTTCCATAGGCGGTAAAACGGGTATTAATACCCGCGGTCTAAAGAATATGGCGGGAACCTTTGCCTTTGCAGATGCCACAATAATTGATACTGTATTTTTGCGCACCCTTCCCCGACGCGCGTTGATTTGCGGATTAGCAGAGATGTTGAAACATGCCCTTATTGCCGATAAAAACTACTGGAATGCACTGCGATCAACAACTTTTGACAGTGTAGAAAGCTTTGCAATGCATATTGAAAAATCGGTGAAAATAAAATGTGAAATCGTTAAGAATGACCCCTGCGAACAAAATGACAGGAAAGCCCTGAATTTTGGTCATACCATTGGCCATGCGCTTGAAAGTTTCAGTTTGGTAAGTGGTTCAAAGGTTCTTGCCCATGGCGAAGCTGTTGCAATAGGATTGATTTGTGAATCATGGATAAGCAGGCAGAAAGGAAATATAAGCGAGAGTTATTTACAAGAAATTTGCGATACAATACTGCCCCTGTTTCCGGCATTTCATGTAGACAGCGTTGACTTTCACCGGTTAATAGAACTTATGCATTACGACAAAAAAAACCGGTCAGGTCAGTTTAAGTTTGTGGTGATTAAAGAAGACGGGAAATTTCGGACGGATGTAACAGTAACACCGGGTGATGTATTAAAAGCACTGAAATTCTATTCACAGTTGATTTCATGATTTCCTACCGGGTTTTTCCTCCAAAAAATAACATCCTGCAAGGCACCATTCAACTGCCCGGATCAAAAAGCCATACCAACAGATTACTGGCAATGCAGCTTATGCGTGGCATTGGTTTCTGCATTGAAGGTATATCAGAATCTACCGACAGCCGGGTAATGCAACTTGCCATGGAACTGCCCGAAAGCCATATTACCGATGTGGGTGACGCCGGCACTGCCATGCGTTTTCTTACGGCTTGTTATTCCATTCTTCCCGGACATCGCATCATAACAGGCAGTAGTCGAATGAAACAAAGACCTATAAAACCCCTGGTGGATGCTTTGCAGCAATTGGGTGCTGACATAAAATATGTTGGAGAAACAGGATTCCCACCCCTTGAGATTCGCGGAAACCCCATGGCAGGAGGAATAGTTACCATAGATTCAGAAATAAGCAGTCAGTTTATTTCGGCCTTAATGCTGGTAGCCCCATTCACTGAAAAGGGCATAACAATTTATTGTAAAGGTAGAACTGTAAGTGCACCCTATATTGAAATGACCGCCGAAACGCTGAAAACCGTGGGAGCCAATGTGACATTAAGTTTTCCTGAAATACAAATCGGACCCGGCATTCAGCCACCTGAAAAACTTTGCATTGAAAAGGACTGGAGCGCAGCCGGTTTCTGGTTAGAGGCTGCCGCATTAAGCGATGAATGCAATCTGTTATTAAAAGACTTATCGGCAGATTCAATACAGGGCGACCGAAAAGCAATTGACTTGTGGAGCGAACTTGGAGTAACGATTTCTTGCGAATCTGATGGAATAAGACTTCACCGGAATATAACAAAGGATTCGCAATCCTTAGATAGTATTGATTTTACCCAATTCCCGGATTTGTCTTTGCCTTATGCCGCTACAATTGCGGGTATGAATCGCTCCACCCGGCTTACCGGGCTGCACAATTTAAATCTTAAGGAAAGTCGGCGCATAGAAACGCTTGAATCGGAACTGAAAAAAACCGGTGTTGATGTTAAGGCTGGTACAGATATATTGTCCATTAATAAAACATCAGTACTGAATACTGCCCCTGAATTTGACACCCACTCAGACCATCGCCTGACAATGAGTCTGGCCATGCTTTGTCTAAAAACAGGTAGCTGCATTATTCACGATGCCAAAAACTGTGAAAAATCTTACCCTGACTTTTGGCAAAACATGAAAACTGCAGGTTTTGTTATAGAACCCGTCTGAATGCGTTACATTCCCACACGGTAAATCCTGAAAACATAAAAAGGCTTTTCTGCCGAATCTTCTGAAATTCCCAACACAGGATGTTTTAACCTGACTTTTCCGTTACACCTTACCTTCTCCTGAGACACAGCAACTGTTATACCTGTAAAAGGATCAATCCACTCTATTTTATAACGCGTTCTCCATTTTCCAGCACCGGTAATTTGCAGTTCTTTACCTTTTTTAGTTGATACATTCTGCTGATTATAATAACGTTCTGGTCCAAATTTTAATGATGGTTCCCGCGCTGCGGTACCTTCATTACCCTTAGTAAAAAAATTCCAGGTTTTATTACCGGCCAGTCCCAGTGCAATCAAATGTTCTGCTTTATAATCAGCAATTAATGAAACAAATGCGTATTTTCCATCTTTACTGTCATACCAGTACGATTCCCAGTTTCCTTTTGAGAAATCGGCAGGTGCATAAAAATTACTAATTCGCCCATAATGTTGCCATAATGCTGTGTCTCTGCTGTTCGTCCAGTTCAAAGCTATACCCGAAAGCCCCGTAAGCCCGCTAACCCATGCATCAAGTATCCAGCCGGTATTTGCATCGTTCTCCATAATACCATCTCCATTGCCAATTTCACTGTGCATCATGGGTTTTTGAATATTCTTTGTAATGAATAAATCTCTGCGGTCGAACAACATAAACCAGGGCTTATCGGGCGATGCCTGATAGCGATTGTAGGTAACCACATCTACTGCACCGGAATAGAAAGAAGAATCGTTCACAAGGTCCGGGGAACCGGTATAATTAACTGCCGTCAGCTGGGGCACTTCCAGGCTTTTAAGATAACCGCACATTTCAGCTTGCCACTTACCAAGATTTCTTGCTACCTCAGGCTGTGAGTAAGGCTTAAAAAAACCTTTACTTTTATCAAGATAACAACCTGCACCTCTTTCGCCCGCGGCATCGTATTGCAAAAACACCTGCTGCCCCAGATTATTGGCCTCACTTAATAGCTCAAACAAAGCAATATTTGTTGAGTATCCATAACGGGCCACATAATACCTTAACCTGTTTTTATAATGCCTTTTCGCTTCTTCATTTATTAAAAAATCAACCGGATTTTCAATATTCAACTCGTTTCGGTAGCAGTATCCTGCATCTTCAGGACTTGTTGGGCAGGTTCCATAACCGGCATCCTTATATTTCGACCAATCCCACCAGGTCATAACATAGGGGTTTGGATTTTCAAACGGATAATGAACCTGCAGATTCAAGTGAATTCGTAAATCTAATTTTTCGGCCAGATCAACAATTTTATCCAACTCCCATACACAGTGCATTCGTTGGGTATAATTGCCCAATTCTTCAAATTCAACATCCAGATTCCACGGGGCAATAAGCATTCTAAAGTAATTTCCTCCTGCTCTTTTTAATGCCGCCATATACGTATGATATTTAAAAAAACCCACCGGAGGCGTTAGTTCTCTTCTATATGCATCATCACCATATTCAGGCCATGGCAAATTTTGTCCCACAGGAAAAAAAATCTTCCCGGATGCATCATCAACAAAATATTTTTTAGACTGATGGATACTAAGTCTTCCCGGAGCATTCCCCTCACCGGCATTAAAAGAACCAACCGACGACACAAATTCATGCTGTCCGTAAACTCCATTAAAACGGGCAATTATCTTATAAGTCCATTCTCCGGCTTCAGGCGGTGAAAACCTTACCCTAAACGGATACGGAGTTTTAAGAGGCTCCCAATATTGTCCTTTCAACGTGATGTCTGATGCATTGCGGATTACTCTGTTAAAATCGCGAAAAAAAAATGCCGGTACATGAATCAGCAGAGTATCTCCGGAACTCTTAACATGTTTAAATTCGGCCATCACATCTACTTGTTGCGCATCAAAAGGATTGATTTGCTCGCCTCTTACCATATTTACAAAGCGGAAAATCCTTTGTCTGAATTCATCCGGAAAATCAATGCCTACTTCAAACTTGCGGTTTACTTCAGCAACCGGTGAATTACGCGACGGGAATAAAATCTCGGTAGTTAATGTATCCGATTGAGAACAAAGAAATTTCGCTGTAAACAATTCAAAAAACAGCAATATGCACACTATCACCCTAATATTCATCAAAAACGCCTTTTATAATGTTTAAAGTTGCCTTATGGCCTAAAATCGATGTAAATGTATAAATTTACAGCATAAAATCTGCCAGCATGCGTGTTCTCATACTTCTCTCGTTTCTTCTTGCACATCTGTCAAGTTATTCTCAATCAATTACCAGCAGTGATATTGAAGGCATTTATACAGGGTATCTTCGCGAAGGTCACAGCCGCCATTCAAAAATAGTTGCCATTAGGTTTTACACCGACGGCAGTCTAATAGCTACGATTATTCCGTCAGAAGTATCGAATCCGGCAGAATTTGCGCAAATGTTTACAAGGGAATCATCGGCTCGTTTTAGCCAGGCAAAGTACATGATGGTAGGCTCAACTGTTGAATTTCCGGTAAACCTTGAAGGAGACCGATTTTATTATAAAGGAACGGCACAAAATACCGAAACCGGAATAAAACTAAGTTTTAATATAAAAAACATGACAACACGGGGTGAATACACCATGACATGTGTAAAAATATGGCCCTCCGCAAACAGCTCGCAAAACAATCAGAATCAGCAAGATCAAAGTCAGAATGTTTCATCAGATAAGAACAATCAAAACAACAATCAAACCTCTGAAGACAAAATTAAAACAACCGGCCAGGAGAAAAAAGATGGTGCTAACGCAGAAAAGAATGTTAATGGTACCGAAGATTCAGAATTGATGACACCGGAAGAAATTGAAAACGAATTCCGCGAAATCGAAGATGGTAGTTTTTCAGAATTATCAGGAGAAGACACCCTGGCAATTACCAAATATCTGAATGACTATAACCAATTAATGAAAGCTGAAAAAATTGGTCCTGCTGTAATTGCCCTGAACAGTGCGGGAAGTATTTATTTTAAAGCGGGACAATTTGAAAATGCGCTGGGCATTTTTCAGCAAGCCCTACAAATTAAATCACTGGAAGGCGATAAAAAAGGCATGGCTACATTAAATAACAATATTGCTGCAGCATACGAGAGGTTAAATCAACGAAACTCTGCCATAAACTATTACAAAATTGCCGCAAGTTTATATGCTGAATCGGGTCTTAATAAAGAATCGGCCCGCATGCTTCACAATGTAGCACAAACCGAGAAGAATTTTGGAAACAATAAAGGCGAAAGGCTGGCTCTTGAGAAACTTATAGAAAGAGAAGAAACTCTTGATGATAAGCAGGAATTAAGTGCATCCTACAACAACCTTGCGGTAAATTACTACAATGCAAAACAATATGACAAAGCACTTGAAATATTAGAAAAAGGTATCAGAATAGACGAGACCCTAGAGTTTTTTAAAGGTTTGGCTATCGCTTACAACAACCGCGGAAACGTGTATTTTGAATTAGGAAAGCTAGATGAAGCGCTTAAAAATTATAAAGAAGCCCTTTCCCTGAAGCAAGGACTTAAGAATGAATCATCTACAGCCATTACACTTCACAACATTGGTAATGTGTATGCCGAACAGGGGAATATTGATTCAGCACGGAGTTATTATGAACGAAGTGTTGAACTTGCCGAGATGGGAAAAGATCTTCAAACCATGCATGCCAACTACAAAGCCATTAGCAACCTTATGGCTAAAAAAGACGGCTGTGGTGAACCCTTAGAATACTACAAGCTGTATACAAATCTTCGGTTTGCAGTAAACGAAAATCGAGAATTAAAGCAATTGAATGAAGTACGGCAAAAATATATTGATTCAGGATTCCAGGCTACACAATCTTTAGCAGACGACCTTGCACGCATGGAAGCTGCTCACGAACAAGATTTACTTGCAATTAATCTTCTGCAGGAAGACATTAGAAGCTGGCGTAAAACAGCAATGCTTGAAATCAATTCAAAACAACAGGAAATAACACTTTTAGCAAAAGATAAAGAGTTACTTCAAACCGAAAAAGCCATGGTAACAGCCGACAGCGAGAGAAAAACGTATCTTTTGGTCGGTGCAGGTCTTGCCATCTTACTGGCAACCGGTTTATTCATAGTTGCCTATAACAGCAACCGAAGAAATAAAAAGGCACGTAAAGAGATTTACGAGCAGAAACTCATTATTGAAGAAAAGAATAATGAGTTCATTGAAAGTGTTACTTATGCCCGTCGTCTGCAGGATGCTATACTGCCGCCCGAAAGCTTATTTCAGGCTGCCTTTGCCGGGAATAGTTTTGTTTTATATATGCCAAAAGACATTGTTGCGGGAGACTTTTACTGGCTTGAACAAGAAGGCGACTATACATTTATTGCCGCAGCCGATTGCACAGGACATGGTGTACCCGGTGCCATGGTTTCAGTTGTTTGTGCCAACGCTCTCGACCGTGCAGTCAAAGAGTTCAAACTTACTGATACCGGAGAAATTTTAAATAAGGTGCGTGATCTGGTAATTGAAACTTTCAGAAAATCGGAGCAAGAAGTAAAAGATGGAATGGATATAGCACTATGCCGCATTGATAAAAAATATCTGAAAGTTCAATTCAGCGGAGCGCATAATCCGGTGTGGATACTAAAAAAGCGCAATGGCAAAGAAGAAATTAACGACAAGGTAACCCATGACGGAACGTACTATCTTGCCGAGTTAAAAGCAGATAAACAACCCGTTGGTCAATTCAGTGCAGCTAAACCCTTCACAAGCAACGAAATTCAGCTCGACAAAGGTGATACCATCTATTTGTTCAGCGACGGCTTCGGAGACCAGTTTGGAGGACCTAAAGGAAAGAAAATGAAAGTTTCCACCCTTAAATCCACCATATTCGCCAGCCACAAACTTAACATGCCCCAGCAACGCGAAAAACTCCTGAGTCAGTTCAATTCGTGGAGAGGTGATTACGAACAGGTGGATGACGTTTGCGTTATTGGGGTGAGGGTTTAGCCCGAGCAACAATGACGACAAACGTCTCCATCCCGTACACAAAGCAAAGCGGAGTGTCGGGATAGATGACCCTGATAAAAGCAAAGCGAATTATCTGGGGAGTTCTATGGCTTTCAGGCGTAAGACTATGACTTACAGCATCACAATCCTGACCGAAGCGTAAAGAACTGCTAACAGATCGCAGTTCCATAAATGAAAGGTTTTATATATCTTTACCCTATGAAACTCGGATTGTTCATATTGTGCTTCCTACCTGTTGGATTAAACAGCCAGCACAATAAGGACAGCCTATGGAACGCCTGGGAAAACAAGAATCTTCATGATACGCTGCGTCTTGAGGCCATTGGACTCTTTATCACCGAAGGCTATTTATATACAAATCCGGACAGCGCCATTTTCTATGCGAAGATTCAATTGGCTTATGCAGAAGCCAAAAAATACGATGAAGATATTACATCCGCGCTGAATTCATTGGGCATTGCAACTTATTTTAGCGGAGATTACAATCAAGCCATTAAATACTTTGAACAATCGTATGAAATTGATAAAAAACTTGGGAACAAGACCGGAGTTGCAAAAAGCCTGAATAACATGGGAATAATATACCGCAATCAGGGTAATTATCGCATGGCGCTAGATTGTTATATGCGCAGCCAGAAAATAAACGAATCGGTTAGTGATAGCTCTGGTACTGCCAATTGTTTAAATAACATAGGAATCATTTATATCGATCAAAGAGAATTTGACCAGGCAATAATTTGCTTTGAGCAAAGCCTGAAAATTAGAAAAGCTATCAAAGACCAGAAAGGGATTGCCACGTCATATAATAATCTGGGTTGGATAAAAGATGAGCAAGGCCTTGAGGCTAAGAAAACGGGAAATGTGATTTTAGCAAACCAGCTTTTTGATGAAGCCATGAAATATCATCAGGCCAGCCTGAAAATTGAACTGGAATCCGGTTTCCCTTCAGGCATAACCAGTTCATATACGAATATAGGCAAGGTATATAAAGACAAAGGAGATTTAAACAAAGCACTCGAATTTTATCTTAAAGGACTGGAAGCGGGGAAAGAAAAAGCAGATAAAAAACTTATTTCACAAACACTTACAAATATTGGGATTATCTACTTGCATTTAGGAGAATTGCAAAAAGCAAAAGATTATTGTGAACAAGGTTTAAGTATTTCAAAACAATTAGGTACAAAGATAGAAAGCCGCAGTGCAACAGAAACTTTATGGAGAATTAATAAAAAATTAGGAGACTATAAATCTGCCCTTATCATGTATGAAGAATTCAACACACTGAATGATAGCATTCAAAGTGATGAGAATAAAAAAGACATAATTCGTCAGGAATATAAATACAACTATGAAAAACAAGCCACTGCCGATAGTGTAAAACATGCTGAACTTCAAAAAGTAAAAGACGCCCAAATCGAGCAGCAGGAAGCGATTGCGGCCCGACAGGAAGCTGAACTTCAAAACAAAAGAAATCAACAGTACGCTCTCTTCGGAGGATTGGGTTTATTGTTCGTTTTTCTTGCATTTGTTTACAATCGATTCCGGGTTACACGTCAACAGAAGAAAATAATTGAACAGCAAAAAAGTGAAGTAGAAGGACAGAAAAAAGTAGTTGAAAAAGCTCACGATTTACTTGAAGAAAAAAACAAAGAAATTCTAGACTCCATTCACTACGCCAAACGCATTCAGGCAGCCATCCTTCCGCCAGCACGTATCGTGAAGGAATATCTTCCCGAATCCTTCATTCTGTATAAACCCAAGGACATTGTTGCCGGCGACTTTTACTGGGTGGAAAGCCCCAATACAGGGGAGTCAGAGAGAGCGGTAATATTATTCGCCGCTGCCGACTGTACAGGGCACGGCGTACCGGGCGCTCTGGTAAGTGTGGTGTGCAACAACGCTCTGAACCGGGCTGTAAGGGAATTTGGATTAACCGACCCCGGCCATATTTTGGATAAAACCCGCGAGATTGTAGTAGAGGAGTTTCAAAAAAGCGAAGACGATGTGAAAGACGGCATGGACATTTCATTGGTGGCGTTGACCCATGTAGGGACAGATAGCCCTCTGTCCCTGCAATGGGCTGGTGCAAATAATCCGCTTTGGATTATTCGAAATGGAGAAGTTCTGGAGTTTAAACCTGACAAACAACCCATAGGCAAATATTCAGACACACGACCCTTTACCACCCACAACGTTGCGTTGCAAAAAGAAGACGCCATTTACATATTTACCGACGGATTTCAGGACCAATTTGGCGGCGAAAAGGGCAAAAAGTACAAAGCTGCTAACCTGAAGCAATTGCTGCTAACCATACAACACGAAACTATGGACCGGCAGCGAAAATTGATTGAAGAGGCATTTAATAACTGGAAAACCGGATACGAGCAGGTTGATGATGTGTGCGTCATAGGCGTGAGAATATGAATTGTGTAGAATCACTATTCTGACCAAAGCGTCATGGGTCGATAAAGTCTACGCTCTTGTAGTAAAAACATGGTTTTTATTCCAGAATTATTATTACCACTGTTATCAGAACAATAAAGGCCGCTACAGAAAAAAAGTAGCTGCATTCACATCAGCTATACAAGCACCTGATTGGGTGGTGTTGTACGGGGAAGGCCCAACGCGTCTTCAATAAAATCAAAAGTGGAAAGAATCTCAGGTTTTCCGTTCACAATAGCAATATCGTGTTCAAAATGTGCACTGGGTTTTCCATCAGCAGTAACAATTGTCCATCCGTCGCTTAATTGTTTCACTCTGTAAGTGCCCATGTTAATCATAGGTTCAATGGCCAGTACCATTCCGTCCTGTAACTTGGCACCTTTACCTTTTCTTCCGTAATTAGGCACCTGCGGATCCTCATGAAGCTGCTTTCCCAGGCCGTGACCCACGAGTTCGCGTACCACACCATATCCAAATTTCTGAGCGTACATTTGAATAGCAAACCCAATATCGCCTACCGTATTTCCTTCAATCATTACCTCAATTCCTTTGTACAGACATTCCAGGGTTCTTTCACATAACAGTTTCACTTCAGACTTCACTTCGCCCACCTGAAAAGTATAAGCATGATCTCCATAATATCCATTCATCAGCACACCGCAATCTACTGATGCAATATCACCTTCACGTAACGGCTTGTTGTTAGGTAATCCGTGAACCACCGCCTCATTTACCGATATGAGCAACGTGCTGGGGCAGTCATAAAGCCCCAAAAAACCCGGGATTCCCCCATGATCTCTGATGAACTCCTCTCCCAGTTGATTCAAATGGTTCGTGGTAACTCCGGGCTTAATTTCGCGTGCAATCATACCCAATGTTTTACTTACTAATAAGGCACTTGACCGCATTAGTTCTATCTCATCAAAACTCTTAATAACAATGGCCATTCTGCAAATGTAGAAGAATCGAAACAAATCTTACGAAAAGAACATTTAGAAAAGGATTGGATTCCGGAAAGTAACAATTGGTCAAAATTTAAATAAAACAAATATCCCCACCCCTCACTATTTTATGCAGTGAACAATTAAGCAATGACAACCATTACATTTTCGAATAAAACCTCAATCCTTTTTGACGAATTTTTGAACTGATACCCATCCGTTGACATTCGAAAACCGGATGAAATAGATTCCTTGAGGAAAATTTACAAGTGAAATTTGCGATTCCCCGGAAGGAAGTGAGTTTTCCCACAATACCCTTTTACCTGCAGCATCAGTTATTTCGTAACTGATAATCGCATGGTCCTTTGGCATGGTAATATTAAGAATTTCATTTGTGGGATTAGGATAAACGGAGGGATAGCCGATGATATCAACTTCAACAGAAACAACAGCTGAAGCACTTTGACTACCATCAAAATCAACTTGTATTAACCTATAATACCAAACACCCTGACTTAAGTTATAATCCCTAAAAAAATAATCGTTTCTATGAACAGAGGAGCCACTACCTTCAACTCTTCCAACCTCATACCACTGCCATCCATTAAAACTTCGCTCAACAATAAAATGGCTATTGTCTTTTTCAGAAGAAGTAGACCAGAAACAAAATGCATTGTTAATATCCTCAAGTTCCACAGAAAAATATAATAATTCAACGGGAAGAGGTCCTGTCAAATTATCTAAAATACCATCGTTATTTGAACCGGTTGGGGCGCCGGCTGAATTAGTGCATGGTGATGAGTTATTGTTACAACCCGGAGTACCATTGTTTGTGTTTGTTGTAATATTCGTACTAGGTTGTGCCGCATTAAAAATAACTACACCCTGCGAACCGCCGCCTCCACCGGCATGAGGAGAAGCATTATTACTTGTTGAACCATTTCCTCCATTTGCGGAAATTGTCAATGGACATGAAGCGGATACGTTCCAATTCTGTACCTGCAAAATAATAGTACCACCTGCTCCTCCTCCACCGCCACCGTCATTCGTGCCGTTTGTTGCCGGGCCTGCACCATTGGCAGTTATGCTAAGCCCTGCACAGGTGCCGGTAGTAATTTCATTGGCTTTAATTAAAATTATTCCGCCACCATCTCCTCCGGCTCTGCCCTGAGTGTTATTCTGTTGCCCCCCACCTCCACCGCCGCCCATAAAAATGCGGCTAGCACTAATGTTTGCAGATAAAGACAAACCACCAAAACCACCGGCAGGATTGGCAACACAATTATTATATCCATTCCCACCCAAACCACCAGTAACAAAATTACCTCCTCCACCACCACCGGCGTTATGATTACTCCCGCCTCCGCCACCATTTAAAATATTACCACGTCCATTAGTGTATAAAGGATCTGTCGATTTGTAAATACCTTCGCCTTTATATCCTAATTGATTATTATTCTCCCGGTACCTTGTTACACTGGCAGCATTACAAACCGGACCATTAAAATTTGCCGATCTATCTCCACCACGAAACCCTTGTGCATCTGCACTAATATTATTAGCAATCGTTAAAACACCGGCAACTTCAAACGCTAAAACGCCACCAATATTTCCGTCCCAGTCAAGCGCCGTTAGTGTGCCGGATGTAGTATAATCCGGAGAACCCAATTGTGGAAATGTTATTACCTGAACACTGCAATTTGCACCAATATTGTATGAATTTGTGAGAGAATTCAAAGTTATGGTTAATGGAATTCCGGCCGCCTCCGTATGAGATGAAATTTGCCTGACTTCATATAAGCCGGCGCTTAGAATTGAACCCATATCACCAAATGTGGCTACATTAGTGGTAGTTCCTATCACATTGTCCTGCATTTGCATAACTATAACATAATCACCATCCTCAAAACTATCAAAAGTTTCATTAACATTCGAAACCGTCAACTCAGTTCCAGTTATACCAGTAACACTTGCATATCCATTAACCACTTGAGTTCTGGAATCAATAACTGTTAATACAAATACTATTAACAAAAAGAATCTGTTATACATCATAGAAGCAGATTTACAAAAATTAATATCAAAGATATATATATTTCAGTGATCTACAGATTCCTTTTGTTGAAATTTAATATTAAATTGACGAACATATTGATTATACAGACAAAAAAGGCCTAATAGATAATAACCTCCAAGTTATGGTACTCTAATTTGATGTTTCGCATAATCAATATAATGAATTGTGCTATTATCATTCTTAAATTGAAACATTTAACGCACCACAAGGGCTGCGCTTGGCCAGGGAAAAAGATTTTGTCCTTCATGATTTGAGATTAAGAAGAATATAACAGAAAGGAATTTGAGGGTTCGAAAACCGGATAAATATGAAACCTCTCTAATTCTTTGAATCCTTTTTCATTTTCATACAATTTTGTATATTTGCATCCCCAAAATCCTTTTTAGAGGATTAAATGGTGGATGTAGCTCAGCTGGTTAGAGCGCTAGTTTGTGGCACTAGAGGCCGTGGGTTCGAGCCCCATCTTCCACCCGAAAAGAAAAAGCCCGCCCTGGAAGGGCAGGTTTTTTCTTTTTTACCATCTTAAATATATCAAAATCTTTCTAATTTTTGATGTCTCCCTGCCTTTACCCTTCATTAGGACTTTATTTAGAATGGTTAAGATATTTCATTTGTATTAGTAAACAGAATACATTTATACAATCCTATATTACAACGTACTACAAGAGTAATAGGCCACGGATTAAAAAAAAGTTTTGTTGCACCACCGAAAAGTATTTTCTTTGCGGTCTGATAAACGAAAAACTAAACAACAATGTCTGATATTAAGTCACGTGTAGTCTCAATTATTGTAGATAAATTGGGCGTAGAAGAAAGTGAAGTTACCAAAGAAGCAAGTTTTACCAACGATTTGGGAGCTGATTCTTTGGATACCGTTGAGCTCATCATGGAGTTCGAGAAAGAATTTAACATCGCTATTCCTGACGATCAGGCAGAGAAAATTGCTACCGTTGGGGACGCAATTTCTTATATCGAACAGAACGCTAAGTAATTAACTTTACCGTTCCTTCTGTGCTATGCAATTAAAACGCGTCGTTGTCACCGGCTTGGGTGCAATAACACCTATTGGTAATACCTTACCTGAATACTGGTCTGCATTACTCGCGGGCAAAAGCGGTGCTGCGCCTATTACCAAATTTGATGCAAGCAAATTTAAAACACAGTTTGCATGTGAGGTAAAAGGTTTCGACCCTGAGCAATTCATGGACAGAAAAGAAGCTAGAAAATTAGATTTATACGCGCAGTATGCTATTGCATCCTCAAAGGAAGCGGTTGCAGATGCCGGTATTAATCTGGAAACCATTGACAAAGACAGAGTAGGTGTTATCTGGGGGTCAGGAATTGGCGGATTAAAAACTTTTCAGGACGAAGTTACCGAGTTTAACAAGGGAGACGGAACGCCAAGATTCAATCCTTTCTTTATTCCTAAAATGATTGCCGACATCGCCAGTGGTCATATCTCTATGGAATTCGGATTCAGAGGTCCCAATTTTACAACAGTTTCTGCTTGCGCTTCCTCTAACAATGCGCTGATTGATGCATTTAATTACCTTCGTTTGGGTAAAGCCAATATGATTGTTACAGGAGGATCTGAAGCTACTGTTTGGGAAGCAGGTGTCGGAGGTTTCAATGCCCTGAAAGCCCTTTCAACAAGAAACGACGAGCCACAAACAGCCTCAAGACCTTTTGACAAAGACAGAGATGGGTTTGTTCTAGGTGAAGGTTCAGGGTGTCTTATTCTTGAAGAATTGGAACATGCCAAAGCAAGAGGCGCTAAAATTTATGCTGAAGTTGTTGGCGGAGGGCTGTCTGCCGATGCTTATCATATGACAGCACCGCATCCCGAAGGTTTGGGAGCTTTGCTTGTGATGCGAATGGCACTAGATGATGCAGGCATGAAACCCGAAGAAATAGATTACATCAATGTACACGGCACTTCTACTCCATTGGGTGACATTGCCGAAACCATTGCTATTAAAGAAATATTCGGAGAACATGCTTTTCGTTTGAACATCAGTTCTACAAAATCCATGACCGGTCATCTTTTGGGAGCTGCAGGTGCAATAGAAGCAATAGCCTGTGTTATGGCTGTAAAGGAAGATATTATTCCTCCAACCATAAACCACTTTACAGATGACCCTGAAATTGACAGCCGTTTCAATTTCACCTTCAATAAACCTCAGAAAAAAGTAGTTAATGCCGCTCTTAGCAATACATTCGGCTTTGGTGGGCATAATACATCCGTAATCGTTAAGAAATATTCCGCTGATTGAAACTGATTCCCAAATCAAAAAATCCGGAAGAAAAAAATCTTAAAAGATTTCTCAGAACGTATTTCAATATTAAAACCAGCCATCTGGATTTGTATCTGATTGCCGTTACCCATAAATCTACCGCAGAAAAGAACATTGCACTTCATAATGAACGCCTGGAATTTCTTGGCGATGCCATCTTGGATGCCGTTATTGCCGACCGACTTTATAATCAGCTGTCAGGCGAAGATGAAGGTGAACTAACCCGTCAAAAAGCCAAAATTGTTAACCGGAATTCCATATCACAGATGGCACTGCGGTCTGGCTTAGATAAATTGCTAATATACAGCAACAAAAGAGAAATAAACATTGAAAGCATTGCAGGCAATGCGTTGGAAGCTATCATTGGCGCCATATATCTGGAGAAAGGTTATAAAAAAACCTTTAAGGCCATAAACAACGTAATGCTTCCCAAACTAATGGATGCTGAATTGCTAAAGTTGCAAAACGATTACAAAAGCGAATTGATTATCTGGTCGCAAAAAGAAAAAAAGAAACTGGTGTTCGATTTTCAAAAAGTGGAAAGAAAGGAAGCTGCCAATTGGTTCATTATTCACGCAGTGTTGGAAGGCAACATATTAGGAACCGGAGAGGGTTCATCGAAGAAAAAAGCCGAGCAACTTGCAGCAAAAGACGCAATTGAAAAAATGCGAATGGGTGAACAGTGACGCCTCCTTTCTTTGAAAAAAAGGTATTCACATAACACCGCTCATTACTTTGCAATATTGTAGTGATATAAAACTCATTACTGAGCATATTTGACTTTGTGAAACTTACTCTGAAAGTTGAAAGTGAATACGACTTTGCGCTGATTGCCCTATACACGCACACTGAAGCATACAAACTGTGCTGGGCAATGAACAGAATGCTTAATATGGACTTCAAGAAATCGTCCACTCCCTGTAGAATTCCGGTTGGTAAAAAACAAGCATATTCAGAACACACATGTTATCAATGGTATGATGAAGTTATGCATACAGAATACCTGCTATTGAGAAATAAATCTAGCACAGGTTTCCTGTTTCCCGACCACCCTAAAGCCGACTATATTTTGATGTTGCGCGATAATTTTAACATTAACATTACACAACTCATAAAATCATTGCGTAATATTGAAAACATTCTGATGGCAGCGCAATTGAGGCCGGAAGATTGTAAATTTGCTGATAACCTAATGTTTATAGAACTTGAAAAGAACTAAAATTGTAGCTACCCTGGGTCCTGCATCAAATACCAGAGAAGTATTAAAAGAGATGATTATGAACGGAGTTGACGTATGTCGTATCAACTTTAGTCACGGCGCATATCAGTCATATGCCGCAATCATTGAGAGTATCAGAAGTATAGACCAGGAACTTCATACAAATACGGCAATTCTGGCCGACCTGCAGGGGCCGAAACTGAGAGTAGGCGTTATGAAAAATAACGGTGTGGAATTACCCGTAGGTCACGAATTCGTGATTACAACCCACGAATGCGAAGGCGACGAAAGCCGGGTTTTTATGACTTACCAGCAATTCCCTATGGATGTAAAACCGGGAGAAACCATACTAATGGATGATGGAAAATTGGAAATGCAGGTTTTACACACCAATGGCAAGGATGAGGTAAGAGTAAAAGTAATTCAGGGAGGAAAATTATCCAGTAAGAAAGGTGTTAATTTACCCAATACTAAAGTTTCCCTGCCATCGCTCACTGAAAAAGACCTTGCCGATTTAGATTTTATCCTTGAGCAATCTATAGACTGGGTAGGATTATCATTTGTGCGTTCAGCCCGCGACATTATAGAATTAAAACACTTAATACTTAAAGCCGGCAAGACGCACAGAGTGGTGGCAAAAATTGAAAAACCGGAAGCATTAGATGATATTGATGCAATTATTGCTGAAGCTGATGCCCTGATGGTAGCTCGCGGAGATTTGGGTGTTGAGATTCCCCTTCAAAATGTTCCGTTGATTCAAAAAGACTTAATAAAAAGATGCCTGATGCAGGCCAAACCCATTATTGTAGCCACACAAATGATGGAAAGTATGATTACCAACTCATCTCCTACCCGTGCCGAAGTAAACGACGTTGCCAATGCGGTTCTGGACGGTGCTGATGCGGTAATGCTGAGCGGGGAAACCAGCGTTGGCGAACACCCCGTTCTGGTAATAAAAACCATGCGGAAAATTGTGGAACAAATAGAAACCAGCGACCAGATATACTTCAGAGAAACAGAACCTGATAAAACCCAGGAACGCTTTATTGCCGACAGCATGTGCTTTAATGCAGCACGTTTGGCAAAAAGAGTGGGCGCCAAAGCCATTGTTACTATGACACACTCGGGATATACAGCTTTAAAAATAAGCAGCCAGCGTCCCCGCAGCATGATTTATGTATTTACCGCAAACAGACACATTCTTAGCACATTAAGCTTAGTATGGGGGGTTAAGTGCTTTTATTACGATAAAATGGTAAGTACCGACCACACCATTGCCGATAGCAAGTATCTGCTTAAAAAACAAGGGCTGGTGGTTTCGGGTGATTTAATCATTAATATTGCAAGTATGCCCATTGAAGAGAAGGGACAAACTAATATGTTGAAATTAAGTTATATATAAAACACATACTATGTCAATCAATGTAGAATTGCTTTCAAAAATTTGTGAAGCGCCAGGGGCTCCCGGCCACGAACAGAGAATCCGTCAACTGATTTTAAAAGAAATTAAAGGACTGGCCGACGAGATAAGCATCGATAACATGGGTAATGTAACCGCGCTTAAAAAAGGCAAGGAAAAGAAAAAAATAATGGTGGCCGCGCACATGGATGAAATTGGATTCATGGTAACCCACATTGATAAGAATGGATTTGTTCGGTTCACAACTTTGGGCGGTTTTGACCCAAAAACATTAACCTCTCAAAGAGTAATCATACATGGTAAAAAGGATGTAATTGGTGTAATGGCCAGTAAACCCATTCATGTTATGAGCGATGAGGAAAGAAACCGGGTACCTAAACTTACTGACTACTTTATTGACTTGGGAATGGGGAAAGAGCAGGTAGAAAAATTTGTCAGAGTGGGCGATACTATTACTCGTGAAAGAAGCCTGATTGAAATGGGCGATTGTGTAAATTGTAAAAGTCTTGATAACAGATTGGCTGTATTCATCCTGATTGAAACTTTGAAAGAACTGAAAAAGAAAAAAATACCCTACGATTTACACGGAGTTTTCACAGTTCAGGAAGAAGTGGGAATAAGAGGTGCCAGCGTAAGTGCATTGCGCATTCAACCCGATTTTGGATTCGGTTTAGACACTACCATTGCTTACGACCTTCCCGGTGCCCCTGAACACGACCAGATCACCAAACTGGGTGAAGGTACTGCCATTAAAATTATGGATTCTTCAGCCATATGCGATTACCGAATGGTTGATTTCATGAGAAAAACAGCCGTAAAACACAAGATAAAGTACCAGGACGAGATTTTAACGCGTGGAGGTACTGATACTTCCGGGATTCAAAGAATGACTGCAGGTGGTTCCATAACCGGGGCGGTTTCCATCCCTACCCGGCACCTGCATCAAACGGTTGAAATGGCAAACAAAAAAGACATCCGTGGCAGTATTGATCTTTTAATCGCTTGTATAACCGATATTAATTCATACGACTGGAGTTTTCAGTAACTCAAATCAGATTCTGTATCGGTAGGATTTCAAAGTTCGACGAATTTTAATCGTAAAAATTTAACAAAGTTTAATTTTGTGTGTTATATTTCGAGCGATAGAGGTTATGATAGCCAGATTCATACTTATACTTTTCTTTTTGCCATTTGGTAATTTAATTGGCCAAACGGTTCAGTTGGGTTCAGGGACAGTAGAATCATCAAATTACGAGAGCAGTCCGGTAAATATTTATTACCGGCGCACGGTTTGTCAGTTTGTTTATACTGCTGCCGAGCTTCAGGCAGCAGGGATGCCTATAGGTTCCCCCATCACACAAATAGGATTTTACGTTACCCAGGCACCCATTTATAACATTCCGGGGTATCGCATCAGAATTAAACATGTAGCGCAGAGCAATGTAGCCACCGCGATACCCAACGGCGGATGGACTACACTGGTGAATGGTATTACCTATGCCCCTACAGCCGGCGGTTTTGATATGTTAAATGTTAGCGGAACCTTTCAGTGGGATGGGGTTAGTAACATAGGCATTGAAATTTGCTGGAGCAGAGTGAATCCAAACTTCAACGCTTCAGGCAAAGTGCGCATTATACCTACCACAAGCGGCTACCGATATAGCTGGACAGACGCCAACGGAAATAGTTGCGGAAATACCCCGGCTACGGTCACTACATCCCGTCCGCAATTGCAAATGGTATTTGTTCCCGGTACTTCTACTACCTGGACCGGTGCCATTAGTACCAATTGGTTTACGTCAGGTAACTGGACTGCCGGGATACCTACCGACAAAATGGACGCTGTAATTCCTGCAGGACTAACCAACTATCCCATCATTTCGGGTACAGCCAAATGCCGGGCATTGAATGCTGCAGCAGCTACATCAGTTACCGTTAACAATAGTTCACAGCTGATTTCACATGGCGATTTTACCTGTTCAGGTACATTAACATGTAACGGAGAGCTAAGACTTAGCGGCACCAATGCTGTCAATTTCAGCATTCCGGTAAACACACAAATTTACGACCTTAGAATCCTGAATCCCGCGGGTGTAACTTTTACCGGAGGAACAGCACTGATAAGAAATGCCTTCATGCTGGAAGGAGGTGCCTTTGCGCAAAATAACCAGATTATCTTGTTATCTGATGCAGCCGGTACAGCAAGAATTCCCCGTATAAAAAATCCATGCACGTTTTCTTTACAAATGAACGATTCGTATGGCGATGGCTGGAATGGTGGCTATCTTACTCTGAGTATTGATGGTATTGTCACTGCATACTACGCCGCTTCCGGTTCAGGTCAAACAGAGTACTTTACAGTTCCCGATGGCAGTACTTTTACCCTGACCTATACTGCCGGTAGTTACGAAAATGAAAATTCTTATACACTTCGTGACGGCGGAGGCAGTGTATTGTACAACGACCCTGCCCCTCCGGCAACAGGTTTAGCATATTCCGGGTCGGCAAATTGCTCGTTTATAAATCCACTTACCAACCCTGTTGAGGCGCGTCGGCACATAGATGCCGGAGCCACAAACTGGCGATTTCTCACATTTCCGGTTGCTGGGGCAAACCTTGAACAATTTGATGATGATTTTATAACCAGTGGTATCCCCGGTTCCGATTACCCGACATGGCCTACACCTTCTAATCCTTGGCGTTCACTGTGGTTTTACAACGAAACTGCAGGAACGACCTATAGCGACGGGTATTACCCACCAACAAACATGACCGATGTACCGCAAACCGGCCAGGGAATATGGATTTGGTGCGGAGATACCATTACAGGAACACAACCCTTTTTGATAGATGCTTTTGGTTCAATAAATGCCGGTAATATTAATCTGCCGGTTACCTACACGCCTGCTGCGGGTAATCCTACCGATGACGGATGGAATATGGTAGCCAACCCATATCCCTGCACTATAGACTGGCTGGCGGCTTCAGGCTGGACCAAAACCAATATTGACGACGCACTGTACATCTGGAACCCCGATCTTCAGCAATATGCTGCTTATGTAGGCGGTATTGGTGTTAATGCCGGAGACCGATATATAGCTCCATGGCAAGCCTTTATGGTTCACAGCAATTCTGCTTCTCCTGTGCTTACCGCCCGCGAAAGAGTGAAAATCAATCAGGAAGCTGCTTTCCTGAAATCTCCTGTTCTTCCCTCAGAGTTGATTCGTTTAAATATTAGCTTCAATGGTATCAGCGATGAAACCGTTATTCGCTTTCATTCTCAGGCAACACACCTCCCCGACCCCAACCTGGATGCTCTACAATTTACAAATTTTGTAGCCGAAGCGCCGCACATTGCCAGTGTATGGCAAGGAAATAAATTCGCAATTAATGCTTTACCTCTAATTTCCGGTAGTATTTCCATACCAATACTAGTAACAACCCCAACAGCAGGAACCGGAGTAATTTCGGCAACCAACTTAACCGCTGCCGGACACTGCCTGTTGCTGGAAGATACCTATACCGGTACGTTCACCAATCTACTTACTACGCCTGTTTACAGCTTTACCCACAGCGATACTACCCTTTCTCCCAGATTTCTATTACACCTGCATACTGAAGTGAGCGCTGAAGCCTCACCTGTTACGTGTTCCGGTGCCCAGGACGGTGCACTGTATATCCCTTATGAAGGGAATTATAACGTTACAAATACTTTGGGACAGAATGTATTTTCAGCTAACCAACCGGATTCAGTTCTTAATTTACCATCAGGGAATTATTTTATTTCTTCCACGGGGTTCTGTGGTACTTTTACCGACACAACCTTTATTTCTGCACCTTATCCTCTGGATGCTATTATAAACCTTATCCCTTCTGATTGCGACACCTGCTGTAATGCCCTGCTCAACATTTTACCTGAAGGAGGTATCCCACCATACCAGATTACTGTTGACTCGAATTCTGCACCTATTAATTTACCCATTGCAGTGTGTGCCGGATTGCATACCATTACTATTACCGACGCCAATAATTGTATCTGGGAATACACGCTGAATGCAGGCACACTAAATTCCCAGTTCACTCAAGTTTCGACTATAAAATGTTATCCTAATCCGGCTTCAGAATATTTTATTCTGGAAGGTGTTGCGCCACATTCAATGATTAATATGGTAGATATGGCCGGAAAATCTGTTGAAATATTCACAGAAAGCCGCAATGGCTTGCTAATGATTCCTGTTCGCCAAATTTCATCAGGAAAGTATTTCCTGCATATTAATTCAAACGGACAGCAGTGGGTTCACGAAATACAAATTCTACACCCCTGATTATTCCGGTTTAAAGGTCTGCGCAATTTTCAACAGTTTCTCAGCTGCATCCTTCTGCCATACCGGTTCACCAATTTTTGGCCCGTTACAAGTAATAACGTATTCCTTACCGTCACCGCTAATTTTTAACAAAAATCCGTATCCGTCCTCCAACTCCTCCATTGGCGTATCCTTACCAAAAGGGTGAACCGAATGTTTGTAAAAGATATAATTTTCGGTCTTCTCTATTATTTCCACCTTTTCATACTTACCTTCTGTTCCAACCTGCTCTAATTTTGCAATTTCATCCTCATAATTTTTCCCACCCGGAAATATATTCAATTCATTCTCATCTTCCAGTTCAAGCACTAAATACTTAAAGGAGCCATCATTGGTTGTTAAGGAACCCGGAATGGTTTGGGTATTTGCCGGCAGGTCAATCGTACCTTTCACATCGTTTTTATCCAGCGTCAGCTTATCTCCCGATTCTTCTGATTCACTGCCACCTCCGCAGGATTGTAGCACCAACATTGCGCCCAAAAAAGCAATTCCTAGTTTTTTCATCTTTTTTATTTAAAAATTATTGCTGCAAATTTGGCACTTTCGCAGGAAATATCACCATGAATTATCTTTCCGTTCACAAACTTGTTAAGCGTTTTGGTGAAAGAACACTCTTCACCGATTTGAGTTTTGGTATGCATCAGGGTCAAAAAGCCGGTCTGGTAGCAGCCAACGGAACCGGAAAAAGTACCTTACTAAGAATCCTTTTAGGCAAGGAACAACCTGACGAAGGAGAAGTTGTATTCCGCAATGGAGTTAGTATAGGTTTTCTGTCGCAGGAAGACGACCTGAATCCTTTAAAAACGGTGATGCAGGAAGTACTGCAGGGAGAAGCCGATGCCATACGTACCGTTCGTGAATACGAACATTTAATGCAAACAGGGAATCATGGGCCCGAGTTGGAAAAAGTGATGGCCAGGATGCATGAGTTAAACGCATGGGACTTAGATTCCCGCATCAGAGAGATATTGGGCAAACTGGGAATTCATAATTCTGATGCCTCCATTGCCTCCTGTTCCGGCGGGCAGCGCAAAAGAATTCAACTGGCAAGAGTGCTGCTGCAGAATCCTGATTTTCTGATTCTGGACGAACCTACCAATCATTTGGATCTTGAAATGATTGAATGGCTGGAGAACCACCTGGACCAGTCCGGACTAACTTTACTAATGGTAACCCACGACAGATATTTTCTGGAAACCGTTTGCGATACCATTTTTGAGCTGGATGACGGAAAAATATACGCTCACGAAGGTAACTTTAGCATGTACATGCAGCATAAGGCCGAACGAGAAGAACAACTGGCGTCAACCGTTGACAAAGCAAGAAATATTTACCGGCGCGAGCTGGAGTGGGTACGTAGGATGCCACAAGCCAGAGGCACCAAGCAAAAAGCAAGATTAGACGCTTTTGAAAGAACCAGAGACGTTGCATTTACCAAAATAGGGAAAAATGAAATGCGACCTATGGTGAACACCGAACGATTGGGAACAAAAACCATTGAATTGCATAAGGTTAGCAAATCTTTTGAAAACACTCCCCTTTTCAAGCCTGTATCCCATAATTTCTTACGCGAAGAACGGGTAGGTCTGGTAGGTAAAAATGGGAGCGGTAAAACAACGCTGCTTAAGCTTATAGGTGGCGAACTGATACCGGACACAGGAAAAGTTGTGGTTGGAGAGACTGTAAAAACAGGTTGGTACAAACAAGACGGTTTGCCCGAAGATATGGCCGGCAAAAAGGTTATTGACGTTGTACGCGACATTGCAGAATATATTCCACTAAAAAAAGGACAGCAACTAACCGCAGCCCAGTTACTGGAACAATTCCTTTTTCCGCGTGATGTTCACTACAGGTACGCGAACACGCTGAGCGGTGGAGAACGCAAAAGACTTTACTTGCTTACAGTGTTGATGGCTAATCCTAATTTCCTGATTCTGGACGAACCCACTAACGACCTTGATATAGCCACCATGACCGTGCTGGAATCCTTTCTTCTGGAATTTGAGGGCTGTGTACTTGTGGTTTCTCACGACAGGTATTTTCTTGATAAGGTATGCCAGCATATTTTGGCTTTCAGACCCTCAGGAGAAATTAAAGATTTTCCGGGTAACTATACGCAATACAGACAGTGGGAACAATTGCAATTAACTGTAAAAGGAACTCTTCCAACACAAACTGAATCAACCCCGAACCCTTCCGTCCGGAATATAAATGAAGCCAAAGAAAAACGCAAACTCACCTACAAGGAAAAGCTGGAATTTGAGCAACTGGATAAAGAAATTCCGCTTCTTGAAGCAAACCGTACTGAAATGAACCGTAAGGCAGCAGCAGGCGAAATACCCGGACAGGATACAACAGAATTCTTTAAAAACCTTGCCTTGCTCTCAGAGGACATTGATACCAAAACAATGCGCTGGCTTGAACTTTCCGAGTTTATCTGATAGTTCGCCTTCGGTATAAGGCAACTGAAAAGCTAGTATTTCATCAAAACAACCTTCTCTACCCGCTCCGCTCCCTCCAGCGTTAACACATATATACCGTTTGCCCAGTTTGAAGACGGAATTTCCAGACGGTTTGCTGCGTTGGGGGTGATGGTTGTGGAATACACCAGTTGCCCGGCATCGTTGTAAACCTGCACGGTGTGGTAGTTTGTAAGGGTTGGCGATTCTATAAAAGCGTTGCCGCCGGTGGGGTTGATTTGATTTTCAACGCAATCAATTTATTACAAGACGGCCTGTATATATCGCATCGTTCAGGGTTACAGTTACTGTGTAAACCCCGGCACCCAATGCGCCGGTTGGTATTGTAAACCGATTAACTCCCGCCTGCGCTTGTACTGTGGTTGCATAAACCAAACGCCCGGAAAGGTCGAAAAGATGCAATGTTCCTGCAGATGGCGCTGTGGCAATGCATTCTATGGTTACTTCGCCGGAAGCGGGATTGGGGTACAGCATCATTTCACTGGCATGAATGGCTTCATCAACCCCCAACACCATAGACACGCACGTATCGGGTATTAAAGGCAATGGCAAACGAGCCAGCCAGTTCATCGTGTCGCCTGCAAACACAAGGCTGGCTGTGTTGGCATATAGGTACCCATTGTGAAACTCAATGTCAATGGGAAAATTATTGGCGCCTCCATAGGTGCAGAAATTCTGGCCGTCGTATGATGCTAGGCCGTAAACAGAACTGCCCACCTGAACTGCACCAGCAATGTATAACACGCCATTGTGCACTTTGAAACGAAACACGGTACCAACATACTGTATAGGCATTGGCAGTCCGCGCCATGTGGTGCCGTCATAATAAACCAGCCAGTCTCCAGCACTGCCGGCAGCTTGTTGAAAATACCCGCCCGCAAACAAGTAATCGCCATAGGTTTGCAGGTCGCTTACTGAAGCAAGCCCCCCCACTACCGGATGACCGAAATCATCTAATGCCATCCCGTTCCAGCGGGCAAGGTCGCTGATGCCGTTGTAATTGAAATTTCCACCTACAATCAATTGACTATTATACATTTCAACGCAGGCCGTGCCGATCGAGAAAGGTGTATTCGATAAGGTTTGCCATCCACCTGAGCCGTGCGCCGGGTATTTTCCAAGACCATTTACATAAATGCCGCCAATACTGTCCATCCAACCCACAGCATAGATTGTGTCACCGATACGCTCAAGACCCAAAGGAGCATTTGCATTACCGAAAGGCAGCCAAGTATTGTTATACCAGCAAGCAACATATCTGGTATTTGGGCTACCACCAAAATTTGGAAAAATACCACCGATTAATAGTGAATCTCCTATACGCGTTGCAGAGGTAGGGGCCCAAGGACATGTATGCGGACATAATGTATCTCCTGGCGGAAAAGCATTCCATGAATTTCCATCCCAACTACCAATTGTATTGACTTCAAAAGTATCGTTAACTGTATATGCGTACTGAAATTTTCCACCAACAATTAATGATGAACTTACTGTATCTGAAAACAACAAACGAACATTTCCGCTCACACCGTTCCCTACCTTTTCCCATGTTTGTGCATGAACGTAGTTAGCGGTACAAACAAGGAAAAGTGCAAGAATATGTTTGATTTTCAATATCATCAGTTCTTTATCAACCGGCTAGTATATACTGCATCGTTCAGGGTTACAGTTACTGTGTATACCCCGGCACCCAATGCGCCGGTTGGTATTGTAAACCGATTAACTCCCGCCTGCGCTTGTACCGTGGTTGCATAAACCAGACGCCCGGAAAGGTCGAAAAGAAGCACGGTTCCTACAGATGGGGCTGTGGCAGTGCATTCTACGGTTACTTTACTGGTAGCAGGATTGGGGTACAGCATCAGGTTGCCATATGAGTTTTCCTCTACCCCCTGGGCAATAATCCCTTCATTGATCTGTGCCAAAAAGGCATCAGCATTGCTTGATGTTACAGTGGTGGAGGACTGGCAATAGGGACTGGTTATGGTGCCGCCCGAAGGGCAATTGTAGGGGAACATGGTGGTGCTGTAGGTCCATCCGGATACAAAGATATTGTAATTCACATTTGCCAACCCTTCAATAATATCGCCATCCGGGGCAGAACTTGTGCTTTTTCCTCCGAAGTACGTCGAAAATTGTTGACCCATTGGCGGTGCATACTTTGCTATGATACCGTCGGATTTGGCAGAACCAGTTAAGGCATCGGCGTGAATTGCCTGTGAATATACATTCATTCCCCCATCCCACAATGGATTTGGCGGACTGCCATCGCTTCCACTTGATGTCTCTCCAGCAATCAATACTTCATCCATAAAATTAAGTTCAATTACCCCCGCGGGTTGTGGTGCCAATGGAGCAAGAATAAAACGACTGCCTTCATTCATTGTATATCCATTGAAGGATGAATATTCTAACTGCAAATTATTATTGAATTTTAAAACCGTATAGTCATACAGGCCGTAATTGGAAGATTGAAAATAACCGAAAAGTGTATTGCATACAGGAAATCCGCCATCGGATGGAGGCACACAATACAAATCGCCATTAAAACTTGTATTGGAAGCCCCCATTACCCAAAGTTCACCTGTAGAATTTATGGCGCATGATGATAAATAATCCTCATTATTTCCTCCGAAAAAAGTACTGTGTTCCAATGTGCCATCAGTTGAAAATCTAGCTACCCATCCATCGCTTTCTGTACCTGAATTTGCATAATTCAATTTACTGTCAAAAAAACCAGTTCCATTGTTGCACAAAGGAAAACTACCTGTGGAATTGTTAGTACAACTGAATGGTGATACAGAAACTGATGTGGTATAACCCACAAAATAAACCTTGTTATTTTGTTCGTCAATTACTAGGTCGGTTCCGGTTTCATCGCCACTTGCTCCGCCAAATGCGGTGCTCCATTGCAGTTGCAACTGGTTGTTGAATTTGGCCATATAGGCATCGCTGTACCGGAAGATAATCGAACCGCCTTGCGGGAACTGCTGGTAGGCCGCCACTGTGCCATTGCATATACATAGTTTTCCGGCCACAGGGGCACAGGAATTGTTAAAGGGGGCGAACTGAAAGGCCGCTTCACCAATTACATACAGATTGCCGTTGCTGTCGGCTTTCAGTTTCCGCACAGGGCCTTCTATTCCCCCATATGCTGTAAGCCAGTCGGGGGTTCCTGAAATTGGATCGAATCTTCCAATCACACCGGTGCCCCCAATATTATTATCATTATATGCCCCCAAGAAGGGAATGGAGAAAAGGGAACTGCTATTAGAATAGCCGCCAACAAACAATTTCCCACCGTTATAAGGCGTGAATGATACTCCAAGCAAGACATCCTCATTGTTTCCACCCAAAAATGTTGACCATATAAGAGCATAGTCAGTATCGAAAGCTGCAATAAAACCATCAGAGCCTCCATTATTTACATCTTGGTATACTAAGCCTGAAGATATAGGAAATGGATTTGCCCCCCCATTCAGGCTCTTGGTTTCTCCCACCATATAGAGGTTGCCGGAAGGGTTGGCTACCAGGTCGTGCGCCTTGTCTTCCTGTGTTCCGCCGAAGTATGTACCCCAAAACGGTACGCTTGTATCGCGTGTATTGAATTCCTGTTTCCTACGCACCATAATAACCAGCGGCAAAGCAGGGTTATACGTCCCGATGCTAATTCTGTACCCCCCGTTGCTGGTAATATAGCCGGATGAAACAACCGGCGGTAGAGCGATGCCCGGTGCAATCTGGTAAACAACCGGTTTCCCAAATACAACATCGCCAAACAACCCTGTAACCATAAGGTTTCCCTGCGAATTGATAACAACGTTATTTGCTCCATTGACGCTGAAATGAATATCAGCAGGGTTGCCACCGGGCTTCACCACAAAATACATCTTCAGCCCTTCAACACTGCTATAGTAGTGCACATCCGTGTTGTCATACATGTTATAGCAAATAATTCTGTCAAAAGAACCCACGTTGGCAATGCCTTTTGGTGCCTGTGGCAGGTAATAATTAGTGCGCTCCCTGCGTTGTTCTGTCTTGACCATTTTCACTGTGCGATTTACGTTGTTGAATTGCCAGTCCACCCTTTGCAATGTATCAATGGTCAGGGAGTCTTCATCAATATCTGAGTATGTCATTACCAGAGTGGAATCTAAAATATACAGGTCGGGAGCCACATTGAAAGTAGAGAACCGCACATTACCTGCAACAAAACCGTTAGCATCCGTTACCTGACCCTTGTTCTGAATGTATCCGTGCGACGCTGCTGCCGGCTCGGAGTTAAAATCTGGCGGAATGATAATATCCAGCGACTGAACGCAAATTTGAAAGGTTGTTGGATAGGTATAATTAGCTGCGGAGCAGGAGGCTTTGTCGCATTCATGTGAGGTTGGTTTCCTGTGCGCCACAATATAGTAGGTGTTGCCAACTATGAGGTTAGAAGCATCCAGCGAAACCTCCAGCCGGTCGGCATCATAAACAAAGGGGAGTTCATCTTCCGTAAGTAATTTGTTATTTGAGCAAAGTCCTTTGAAAAGACTTATGTTATGAATATGAGGTGCATTGATCCCGAATTTCACTGTTTTTAAAGATATTGAGCAAAACTCACTGCTGGGAACAAAAGAGAACCAAAATTCATTGCTCGTCGTGCTAAATGATACGTAATTGCATGCGGATGAAATATTCAAAGGTATAGCATCAGCGCATGAGCTACCTGTTTGTGCATACGATGTGCTTTGTAACCCAATAACCAAAAGGGTAATAAAATTTTTCATGATAATATAGTTTTAATAAAAATCTATACGATTAGCATACCCCAAAATTTTCATGCAATGTAACACAATCATTTTAAATGTGCAAGGGGGTGGGGG
>CAZDUI010000045.1:0-35195 GCA_964508605.1 uncultured Weeksellaceae bacterium
GCCAAATCAAGCGTATTGCATCAATAACGATGTTTTAATTACAGGGAATGTAAACTTCTCCAAAATTAAGGTAGTATCTTACCGTGACTTCTAAAAACATGTCATAATAAAATTAATCAATTCGTGCAATAAAAACTAGCATTTCCGGAAACCAAGCAAACCATTTATCGCTCCTGAAAAAACTGGTCTTGTTTTTTTCTTTCGTCGTCAGACAGATTGGGTGTATTACAGCCTGCACCACTGTTCTTGCCCAAAAATGCAAAGCGTACCGTTAACATCACCGGCCGATATCGGCTGTTGAAGGTGTCAATGGCGGCGCGTCCTTTCTGCCAGGGAAGGATGGACAAAATGGGTGTTTCAAGAGCGGGGATGATAAAAAATCCGTCGTTGATTTTGAAGCCGAAGCCTAGTTTATAGTGAGGCTGAAGCAAAAAGCGTGGTACATCAACTTGTTCGTGATACGGTGAACCCCCGTTATAGTTTACTTTGCCAAGAAAACGAAAATCGAAATTCAATCCTATGCTGTTTTGAATGAAGTGACGGGCACTGATTTGCCATACATTGCTGATATTAAAATATGCACCCAGGTGATGGCTGCTGAATTTTCCATCTCCTTCATCAGTGTCTAATGTTTCGCCCAAAACTTGATCGGTTAAAACACCATTGAATTTTTCTCCCCCGGCAAGCCATTTCCAATGCAATCCGTAATCCAAATAATGAAGAAAACGCATATACGGCAAAAGGTGGTGTCTGCCAATACCAAAATTTCCTCTTAGTTTACCGGCAGGATTCCAATCTGCTGTATATGACCTTGTAGAATCGAGTGTCACCTTGTCCGTAAAATCTCTCAGGCTCGTTAAGGTGTAATTAATACCCGGTTCTAGATGCCAGCCTGAAAGTTTGCGTACACCGTTCATTCTCACAAGTTCGGTGTGACCCGTTTTATACGCATATTGCGCATGGCTGTAGTGCAAAACCATCATTACAAAAGTGAGGATAATCCATTTTTTCATAGTAAATTCAGTATTTCAAGTTCAAACGATTCTGTATTGCAAATTTCATCAAAATCTGGACGGCTCATCATACGTTCCATTACTGCATCCTGTTTCAGTCCGTTGGCAAGAGCATTGCTGTATGGTATGTCAGAAAATGTTACCTGCGAATACAAAGGTATCCAACGATTTGGATATTTTTCATGCAGCCGGGCTTCCAGTTTTTTGCGTTTCAGGAAATCTGTACTTCCGGTCAAATCGCGCATTTCAATATAATTGCGCAATGCAAGCTCCTTAATGGCATCGGCATCCGGTTTTCTTTCTTTACTGAAACGACTGAATGTTGCACGCCAATCTCCGGACGATTCACTGAATATTTTTTCGAAAACGGTACAATCTTCAAACCCTGAATTCATACCCTGACCATAAAACGGAACAATAGCGTGCGCTGCATCGCCCATCAAAACTACTTTATCTTTATAATGCCAGGGCGAACACTGTACCATTACCAGGCTTGAGGTTGGGTTGTTAAAATAGTCTTCCACCAGTGTTGGCATCAGGGGAACGGCGTCAGAAAATATTTTATTAAAAAAAGCAATAACTTTCTCAGGCGATTGAAGTGTAGAAAACGATTCAGGTCCATCAAACGGGAAAAACAGAGTACAGGTAAAGCTTCCGTCCTGATTTGGCAATGCAATCATCATGTACTCTCCACGTGGCCATATATGCAGAAAATTTTTCTGGAGCACATGGTTACCCTGAGCATCTGCCGGAATGTTCAATTCCTTGTAGCCATGGTCCAGATATGTTTGGTTGAAATTAAACCGATCTACCTTCTGGATTCGGTTTCTGACTGCCGAAAAAGCACCGTCAGTTCCGAAAGTTCTATCATAATGCAATTGGTTTTGATGTTTAAGTACGGTATCGGTAATGTGCAGTATGCCGGTATCCAAATCAACATCATCGCAGCGCTGGTTAAAGTGATAAGTAATGTTTGTATATGCGTCAGCGAGATTCATAAGGTGCTGATTTAATCCTCCGCGGGAAACGCTGTATATGGCCTGTCCGGGTTTCCCGTAGGGCTGTTCGGTGAGGCTGCCGTCGGCATTGTGAATTTTCCGGGCGAACATAGGTATGGCAATTTTTCTGATGGAATCACCTACACCTACTGCATCCAACGCTCGCCAACCGCGGTCACTCAATGCCAGATTGATTGATTTTCCACCAACAATTTCAGCCTTACGCAAATCCGGTCTGCGTTCATGTACGTGCACATTAAATCCTTTTCGCGCAAGATATATGGCCTGAAGACTGCCTACCAGTCCTGCTCCGATAACTGCTATTTTTTCAATATAATTCATGAATCTTGAAGTGCTTTTTCCAGTTTTTGGGCGAAAACATAGACATCTTTATAAGAATTATAAAGAGGAACGGGCGCAAGTCTGATCACTTCAGGTTCCCGCCAATCGGCCATTACACCCTGTGCGTTTAAATAATCATAAACTTTTTTACCGTTACCTTTTATGACCAAAGAAAGTTGACATCCCCTTTCATCAGGGTTTGAAGGCGTAATAATATATATATCATTACGCATTGATTTTCTGATAATATCATTAATTAAAAATTCCATATAACCCGTAAGGTGTTTGCTTTTTTCAACCAGAGCATTCATTCCGGCCTTCTCAAAATCTTCCAGGGCAGCACTGTGAACCGCCATACTAATAACGGGAGCGTTGCTCAGCTGCCAGCCTTCGGCACCTGCAATGGGCTTGAATCCGGGTTGCATTTTAAATCTTTCCTGCTTGTTGTGTCCCCACCAGCCAGCAAAGCGTGGCAATTCAGAGTGAGCATGTTGGTTGTGAACAAACAAGCCCGACACTCCCCCGGGTCCTGAATTCAAATATTTGTATGAGCACCAGGCGGCAAAATCCACGTTCCAGTTGTGAAGTTCAAGGTGAACATTTCCGGCGGCATGCGCAAGGTCAAACCCTGCAATGGCACCTGCACGGTGAGTTGCCTCAGTAATCGCTTTCATATTGAACAACTGTCCGGTGTAGTAGTTTACACCACCCATCATTACCAGTGCTATCGTATCCTTATTGTCTTCAATGGTTTGCAGTATATCTTCGGTTCTTAAACACGCTTCTCCCTCCCGTGGTTTTAGCTCTATGAATGCCTCTTCAACCGAGTACCCGTGAAATGCGAGTTGCGACTCTAATGCATATAAATCGCTGGGAAAAGCCTTATGTTCGCAAAGGATTTTATATCTGTGCTGTGTTGGACGATAAAAGGAAACCATGAGAAGGTGCAGGTTGGTGGTCAGGCTGTGTGTAACCACTACTTCACCCGGTTGTGCCCCTACAATATGCTGCAGCGTTTCGTTTAGCGTTTCGTGGTAAGAAAACCACGGGCGTTGCGCATGTACATGTCCTTCTACACCAAAAGTAGCCCAATCGTCAAGTTCACGCTGAATGTATTCAGCTACGCGTTTGGGTTGAAGTCCCAGTGAATTACCCACAAAATACTGAACCGGCTCTCCCTGAAAATGTGGAAAGCAAAATCCTTCCCTGAAAACTGCCAGAGTATCGGCTTTATCGCAGGCTGCTGCATATTCAGCAGAATTACTGTAATTATCGGTTTCAATAACATTCATAACTTTGACACGTTTTTGGCCGGTGCATTTAATAGGTATATCAGGCCAAAGATACCAATTCAAACAAAGAAAAAGACATGGAGTTCAAAGAATCACAATCGTTATTTCAGAAAGCCGTACAGTATTTTCCCGGAGGTGTAAATTCGCCGGTGCGTGCGTTTAAGAGTGTTGGAGGTACCCCATTGTTTATTAGAAAAGGCAATGGATGCCGTATATGGGATGAAGACGACAACGAGTACATTGACTTTTGCGGAAGCTGGGGGCCGCTGATTTTGGGGCACAACCATCCTGCTGTGAATAAAGCTATTGTAGATGCAGTAAACCTTGGAACCAGTTTTGGGACACCCACGCGTAAAGAAAATGAACTTGCTGAACTGATACTGGCAAACCACCGATACATTGAAAAGATTCGGTTTGTTAGCAGTGGAACAGAAGCTACAATGAGTGTTTTGCGTCTAGCAAGAGGTTATACCGGAAGGAATAAAATCATCAAATTTGAGGGATGCTACCACGGACACGTAGATTCATTGCTGGTAAAGGCGGGTTCCGGATTGGTTACTCTGGGAACATCAAGTAGTGCAGGCATCCCTCCTGCCTATGCAGCCGAAACCATTGTGTTGCCCCTGAACGATAAACAGGCAGTTGAAGAAGCCGTAAAAACTTATAAAAATGATATTGCAGCCATTGTTATTGAGCCCATTCCGGCAAATAACGGATTGTTGATTCAAGGTGAAGATTTCCTTAAGTTCCTTCGTGAAATTTGTACCCGAGAAGGCGTTTTACTGTTCTTTGATGAAGTAATCAGCGGGTTCAGAGTAGGGTTTGAAGGAGCCGCCGGATACTATGGCATTCAGCCTGATGTGATGGCATTTGGTAAAATTATTGGTGGCGGAATGCCCGTTGGAGCTTATGGCGCACGCCGAGAAATTATGAGTATGGTTGCTCCAGATGGCCCTGTATATCAAGCCGGAACACTGAGTGGTAATCCTGTGGCCATGGCGGCCGGTGCGGCACAGCTTCGCGAATGTCTGAAACCCGGGTTCTACGAAAATCTCGAGCAAAAAACTTCAGGATTTGTTCAGCGAATGAACCTTTTTGCCAAAGAAAAAGGATATCCTTTTGAAATAACCCATATTGCCAGTATCTTCTGGATGTCGTTTAACGGAAAAGCCAATATTCACCGCGCCGACGAAATAGACGGCAATACCATGACCCATTTTGCAAAATTTTTCCATCATTTGCTGGAGCATGGTGTGTATCTCGGGCCATCAGGATATGAGGTAGGTTTTATGAATGCAGCACACAGTGAACAGGATATTGAAGAGGCCGCACACGCATTCATGCAATGTCTTGACAAAGTTTTTCAAAATCAGTAATTCAAAGCTACATATATGACCATACAAGAAGCACAGCAAACCGTTGACCAATGGATAAAAACCTACGGCGTAAGGTATTTTAACGAGCTGACAAACATGGCCTTGCTTACCGAAGAGGTGGGCGAGATGGCCCGTATTATAGCTCGTCGTTATGGTGAACAAAGCGAAAAGGAAAGCGATAAGGATAAGGACCTTGCCGATGAAATGGCCGATGTGCTTTGGGTATTGATTTGTCTGGCCAACCAAACGGGTGTAGATTTGGAAAAGGCATTGCAGAAAAATCTGGATAAAAAAACCAAAAGAGACCACTCCCGACATAAGGAAAATCCTAAACTGGGTTGAAATTTGAAAGTATGCTGTATAATTGCTAAGTTTATAAGTTATGAAAGACAATGAAATAAGATGGGTTCAGCGATTTAGTAATTTTTCAAAAGCACTCGATAAACTTGAAGAGGCAATCATTCAAATAAGAGCGCAGTTCAGTTTAAATTCAAGTGTTAGACAGCACCCCGACCCATTTTTGGATGATATTATTAAAGAAGGATTGATTCAACGATTTGAATACACCCATGAACTTGCCTGGAACGTAATGAAAGATTTTTTAATACATGCCGGGAACAATTCAGTTTATGGTTCAAAAGATGCTACCAGAGCTTTCTTCCAATTGGGTCTTATTGACGACGGGGAAATATGGATGGACATGATTCAAAGCCGGAATAAAACCTCACATACCTATAATGAATTAGTTGCCGATGAAATAGTGACCCGGATAGAGAATAATTACCTTACCGCTTTTCTTGATTTTAAGGAACAGATGTCAAATCTTGCCGGTAAATAATGAAGAATGTTGTACATAGGTTTGGCTTAAATGAAGAGGTTTTACTTTCTATATGCAATGTTTTTAGGGGGTATCCTGAAATAAAAAGTGTAATCCTGTATGGTTCCCGAGCCCGGGGGAATTTTCGACAAGGATCTGATATTGATTTAACAATAATTGGAGAATTAAACGAACAGCACACTTTGCAAAGAATTGAAAATCAATTAGATGATTTGTCGCTTCCCTATACTATAGATTTATCTTTGTTTGGTCAGATTACCAGTGAGGAACTCCTACAGGAAATTCGTAATTCCGGAAAAGTATTTTACACAGCAGAAGGTTGATTTCATTCAACTTTGAGCACGTAATAATTCTTTTTACCTTTTTGGAGTAATAAATACCGATTATTGATTAAATCCTGGTGTGAAATTATCTTATCTTCAGTACATTTTTCTTTATTTATGCTTATTGCATTTTCCTGAATTGCTCTCCGTGCTTCGCTGTTGGAGGGTAAGAATTTTCCCTTAGAAACCAACGCATCAATTATACTAATACCTGTCATAAATTCAGATTCAGGTAAGCCGGTTACGGGAACCCCATCAAACACTTCCATAAATTCCGATTCACTAAGTTCTCGTAAAACTTCGGCAGTGGCTTTACCAAACAGGATTTCGGATGCCTTTTGGGCTGCAAGTAACTCTTGAGTGCCATGAACCATTGTTGTTATATCGGTTGCCAATGTTTTCTGCAACAACCTCTGGTGAGGGGCAGTTTTGTGTTCGGTCTCCAACGCTTCAATCTCCTGTTTTTTGCGCAGGGTAAAAATTCTCATGTATTTTGCGGCATCATCGTCAGCTACATTCAGCCAGTACTGATAGAATTTATAGGCTGAGGTACGTGTTTTGTCGAGCCACACATTGCCGCCTTCTGTTTTGCCAAATTTACTGCCATCTGCACGGGTAATGAGTGGTGTGGTAACGGCAAAGGCCTCACCGCCGGCCTTACGGCGTATTAATTCTGTACCTGTAACAATATTTCCCCATTGGTCGCTGCCACCCATTTGTAAACGACAATTTTTTGTTATAAAAAGATGATAAAAATCGTAGCCCTGAACCAGCTGATATGTGAATTCCGTAAAAGATAATCCTGTTTCCAGGCGTTTCTGAACGCTATCCTTGGCCATCATGTAGTTCACGGAAATGTGCTTACCTACGTCGCGAATAAAATCCAGAAACGACATGTTGCCAAACCAGTCGTAGTTATTTACCATTTCAGCGCTGTTCTCATCGTTATTAAAGTTCAGAAAACGGGAAAGCTGATTTTTAACACACTCCTGGTTGTGCTGTAAAGTCTTTAGATCCAGTAAATTTCTTTCCTGCGATTTGCCGCTGGGGTCACCAACCATACCTGTGGCACCTCCTACCAGTGCAATGGGTTTGTGTCCGGCACGTTGAAAATGAACCAGAGTCATAATTTGAACCAAATGACCGATATGCAGCGAATCTGCGGTAGGGTCGAAACCAATGTAGCCTGATTGAACACCGGATGAAAGCAATTCTTCGGTTCCCGGCATAACGTCGTGTACCATTCCCCGCCACCTTAACTCTTCAATAAAATTTACTTTTGACATGTTGCAAAGATATAGAGGTATTTTAGTTATCTGTATATCCACCCCCTGTTTTCGGGTGTTGATAGGTTCTTACGCTAAAATTTCCTTGTGCTGCAATGTATCTTGTTATTTTTCAATGGAAATTCCGTAGATATACTTTCGAATATTCGTTTGACCGGGTGATTCTTTTAGGATAGGTTTTAGCAATGTGTGTTTAAGTTCAATACCGTTCTTGCGGTAGATTTTAATACTATAGTATTGCGCCGGTTCCTGAAAAATTGCAGCCATGTAGTGATCGTGAATTTTTATGGTTTTACCGGGTTTTAGTAAGATGGAACCTGATGCTTTGTCGCGCTGTAGAGTATTCCATTGTATAATGAGTGATTTTTTTGTCTGATTTTACAAATGAAATTCTGAAATCATAATGGGTGCGCACTCCATAACTTCCTGTTTTTGAGTGGGCTCCTTATGTTTTTCAATGTGCAAATGTGGCGACGTTACCATATCATCGTGGCGTTCTTCAAAAAATCCGGTTTTATTGCCCTCCATATCAAAAGTGGTTTCACTCCGGTACCATTGAATTCCTGCATCAGGATGACTGCTATATATGGCGCGATGCACGGCTCCATTAGAATGGAAAGTAAATTGCACTGATGAAATAACGTGCATGTGACTGATTTGCCAGATTTCCAACACACTACCATCTATTTTAAAGGCCCTTGCTATTCCGTGGTATCTGTTTTCGTCGTAACATATTTCGGCCGATTTCAGGTCACTGTTTTTAAAATAGTGTGCAGTACAATTGTCAAATCTTTCGGCATCACTTTGTGCGCCTAAGGTATTGTAATTGAATACAAAACAGATGCTAGAAAAGAAAACGATCAATGGTTTCATGCCTGGGTTAAGGCAATGATTATACCAAGTGTGAACTCATTTTACTTGGCGTATTGCTGCCAGTTTTTTACTGTAACTCCCGGAATCATGAAGTGATTAATTTCGGCAGCAGCCTCAGCGTTATATAAACGCTCAAGGTATTCGTTCTGTGCTGAATAATTGCCAAAAAACAGAGCCATAAAATCTCCGTTGGTAGCTTCTTTAAATTCTTTAATAACCTCCATATATTCTTGTTTTGCTTCGGCAAGCTCTTCTTCATCCAGAATTAAAACTTTAACTTTTTTAGTAGTTCCGTTCACAGTTTTGGTTTCGGTACGGTAAAGATATTCGGCAGGCCAACCTGAATACTCCAGAAATTCAATCATATCCTGTTCGCTTCCATCGAATTTTACTGTTTCCAATACATTGGGTTCAATAAACTGCTTCAATAAATCCATTCGTTCCTGAGCCTTTGCTATCAAATCTTCATACTTTTTGTAAATTAAAGTAAAGGCAACTCTAAGTGCTTTATTATCATGGGTTTTTTTATAAATATCCGGTTTATTTTTCTTTGCGTAAAGTAAATACCAACCAATAAATAAGCGGAATTCATAGAATGCAACCGTTTCTCCGGCCAGTTCTTCTGTATATGCTTCAAGACCTTCTGCATTTTCCTTGCCGTATGCACTTTCAAAATAGGGTAGTTGTTCGTATGCGCAAAGTGCACCGTAATAGTATGCGTCCAATTCTTCAACCATACCAAAAATTCCCATACTGCAAGACATAACATGTCCTTCCTTAATACCGGTATCAATTTTTAGTCCCATGGTGTGGAGCGTGGATTTTCCACTTACATATAGACTGTACCTAAGTATACTGTCACGTCTTGCTTTAGGTACCATTTTATCAATTTCGGAACTGGCATAATACGAATCGGTAGGCACGGTAATTTTCACTCCGGGTTCAATAAAATAATTATGACCTTTTGAATCGGTATCGTTATAGCCATGTAAAAGTTCATGAATTACAGTAGAAAATTCGTTAATAATCCCGGCTTCATCTCTTGAATCCACATAAGAATCAAAGATGTTATTTTTATCGCTGTACCAAATTTCCTTGATGGCTTCTGAATGATACTTTTTAATCTGAGCTGCATAAAATGTCTTGCGGGACTCGGTAGAATTATAGGTTTTTGTGGGTTGCGCATAGATGTTTTCTGTAAACAGTAAGACAAACAGGCAAAGGGTGGATGTTGATAATCTCATCAGTATTCAATTTTATTATCTTTAAGTTTCCACACATCAAAAACCTTACCTGCTTGGGTATTATTTAATTTTATAAACGGGATATTTCGTTTTTCTAGGGGTAATTCAATTTCCTTGTAAATAAAGCTGTCATCAAAACCTGCCATCGATGCATCGTCCTTTGTTCCGGCATAATACACGGCTTTTGGCCGCGCCCAATAAATAGCACCCAAACACATAGGGCAAGGTTCGCAGGTGGTATAAATAACACAATCATCCAGTTGAAAAGTTCCCAGTTTTTGACACGCTTTCCTAATTGCAGTTACTTCGGCATGTGCAGTGGGATCGTTGGTGGATGTAACACAATTAGATGCTTCAGCTATAATTTCGCCGTTTTTTACAACCACTGCCCCAAAAGGTCCTCCAATATTCTCTGATACTCCTTTTAATGCGGTTCTGATGGCTATGTTCATATATTCGTAATGTTCGTCTTCCATGTTAAATACATTTAAAGAATTCTGGTAAGCAATTCCGGTGAAATTTTCCATCTTACATTTTCAGAGGACATTACAATAACACTGCGCTGATTAAACTTGGTAATAATACCAGTGTGTTCTTTTCCATCGTTACCGATCCACCTTACCCGGTCTCCGGATGCAAATTGTGACATGCTGTATAATGTGTTAGCTTTCAACATAATTTGCATACGATCGGTTACCAAAAGGTTCAGGTCGCTCAATTCATCCAGCGAGAGTTTTTCAATTAATGGAAGAAAAGTTTTGGCGATGTGTTTTGTTTTTAGTTCGTTCCTGTGCATTATTAAACTATCTGATGAAGTGGTTTATTGCTTGTTAACGGGTTCAAAAGTAAGGATTTTATTCTTGTTTTTTTTCAATACCGTTACCTGATTTATTATTGTTTTCTGCATTATTACTTGTAAACTATTAAGAACATTTATTAGAGGGCTCTTTTAGGGGATTCCCCAAAACAGCAGAATGCATTTGTAAAATATGTACAGAATAAATCTGCACTTTTGTAGTTTATCTTTGGCTGTGAAAGTTATCGGGTTATTACTTTTTATTGTATTATGTTCGGTCTCACCGGGGTATATGTACGCACAAACTGTTCAGGGCGTTGTTATCGATTCTACCGGCTCTCCGGTTAAAAATGCGGCCATTACAGACCTCCAAAGCGGCTTGAAAACACAAACAGACCGCAATGGTAAATTTCTGCTTCAGATTTTGCCTGACGTTTTTACAACCATTGAAATAAGCCACGCTTCGTATTACGCGTACACTACCACCGTTATTTTAAAGCCCGGAGAGACTCGTAATCTGACGATTCAGCTAAAAGATATCAGTTTAAAGCGCGTTGAAGTTTTTGGAAAGTATGAAGGGGGAATGGAACGCATCAAACCCATCAATCCGGGACTTGTACCCAGTCCAACCATGAATTTTGAGGACTTAATCAAGACAACATTTATTGGTGCAACCGGTAATAATGAGTTAAGTTCACAATATAATGTAAGGGGCGGCAACTACGACGAAAATCTTATTTATGTAAATGATATTGAAATATATCGTCCATTTTTAGTTCGTGCCGGGCAACAGGAAGGATTGAGTTTTATTCATTCCGACCTTGTGGAAGACATTAGTTTTAGTGCCGGTGGGTTCGAAGCCCGCTATGGAGATAAGTTGAGTTCGGTGTTAAGCATTAGGTACAGAAATCCTGTGAAATTTGCCGGCTCGGTACAGGCCAGCTTTATGGGGGGCACCCTTCATCTGGAAGGCACATCAAAAAACAGGCGTTTTACCTGGTTAACCGGTGCGAGATATCGGGCTAACAGCTATGTTTTGGGTGGGTTACAAACCAAGGGAGATTATAAGCCTGTATTTGCCGATATGCAGTTTTTAACAACGTATTGGCTGAATGAATTTTGGAAACTTGAGGTGTTAGGGCATTTTTCATCAAATAATTACCGTTTTGTACCCGAAACGCGCGAGACATCTTTTGGAACCATTAGTACCGCCCTGAAATTTACCGTGTTTTTTGAAGGGCAGGAACAGAATATATTTAACACGTACACCGGCGCAGCAGCATTTATACACCGTCCCAACGATAAAATGGAAGCCAAGTATATTATATCCGGTTTTCGCAGTAACGAGAGTGAGCGGTTTGATGTTCTTGGTGAATATTTAATTGGTGAGCTGGATAATAATCTGGGCAGCGATAATTTTGGTGAGGTAGCATTTAACCGTGGGGTAGGTGCGTTTTTAAATCATGCGCGCAATGAGCTTCAGGCTAATTTGGGTGACCTTACTTATAGAGTGAGTTATAAGTTAAATGACAACCATTTATTGCATTGGGGTGCCAGGTACCAATATCAGTTAATTAATGACCGGTTGAGCGAGTGGCAAATGATTGATTCGGCCGGTTACAGCATACCACAGAACCCGGCAGATGAAATACAGCTGTTTGAAGTAATTAAAGGTGCGGCCCGACTTGAAAGTCATAGGTTACAGGCACATGTGCAGGCTACCTATACCCTGTTGAAAGGAGATTCGGTTAAAGTGGGCGATACCACAATTTACAGCAATGCAATAATGAATTTGGCATACGGAGTGAGGGCGAACTGGTGGAGTTATAACCGGGAAGTGGTAGTGAGCCCCCGTGTAAGAATTAGCTATAAGCCCAGGCTATATTATTTCAGCAACGATACCCTGATGCGCAGAAATGTTGAGTTTCGGTTTAGTACCGGTTTGTATTATCAGCCTCCTTTTTATAGAGAAATGCGGTACTTTGACGGCTCTCTAAATCCCGATATCAGAGCCCAACGGTCGGTGCATTTTGTTCTGGCCAACGACTATACCTTTGATATGTGGAAGCGCCCCTTTAAGTTTACCACAGAATTGTATTATAAATATCTTGACAAACTAATACCTTATGAAATTGATAACGTTAGAATCAGATATTACGCAACCAACAATGCCAGGGGCTATAGCACCGGAATAGATTTTAAATTAAACGGAGAGCTTGTGGAGGGTGTTGAAAGTTATATTAAAGCATCTGTAATGTCAACCGCCGAAGATTTGCTGGATGACTATTACATCAATTATTTTAACAGTGACGGCGAGAAGATTATTTTTGGCTATACCCTAAACGACAGCATTACCGACAGCATGCGTGTGGAACCCGGATTCATTCCGCGCCCAACGGACCAGCGTTTTAATTTTGGTATATTCTTTCAGGATAAAATGCCGGGTATACCGGCTCTTACAGTCCAGCTTAGTGGATTGTTCGGTACGGCGCTGCCTTTTGGACCGTCTGGATTTGAACGTATTGCAGATACCCTGAGAACTCCACCTTACCGCAGAGTAGATATTGGATTTACATATGATTTTCTAAAGAACAGAAAATTACGAGAAGGCAGCAAATTGACTTATTTGAAAAGTTTAATATTTAGTGTTGAGGTTTTTAATTTATTGGGAATTAATAATACCATCAGTTATACATGGGTGAAAGATGTAGAGGGAATCCAGTGGGCAATACCAAATTTTCTTACGCCCCGAAGAATCAATTTAAAAATTGCAGCACGGTTTTAGCAATCTCGTTTCGTCAGAAATCAATTAATTTAACTATGAAATTTAAAATTCTCTACTTTTTGTTTTGTGTTGTTTCATGCTCATTTCAGACAATAGCGTAACCTGCAGGACGCGCTGCAATGGCGTTGCATTTAATAAATGAAGCGCGAAGTAATTCGAAGACATTTATAGAAAAATATCGTGAAGATATTGGGTTGCCAAGCCTTTGACAGCACTGCAACCCAAGGAATGTGTTTATCAGGCGGCAAGGAGTCACGGTCTAGATTGTGAAAAGCGGGGTTTTACAGATCATACAGGGAGCGATAACTCATCGCCATTTGAAAGAATATCAAGGCGTTGTGGAGAAGAAACCAAGGGATATGAAAACATTGTTGGTTCAACTATTCTTAATGCCCTGGAATCGGTTATTGCCCTGCTGTTTGATTCCGGCAAAAGTGCACGTGGACACCGGTATAATATGCTGAACTAGGACTGGAAGTTTGCGGGATGCTATCATTATATAGTAAAAAAATACGAATATTCATCATATTTTGTGAAGGGTAACGCCATTTAGAATTTTTCCAACAGCAAAAGAGTTTAATTCTACCACCCCCATCCTGCGGTTTTTTCTACGGCCTTATCAAGATGTTTGGGTAATAACGGAAATAAATTGAACCCGGTAATGGCTTCAATACTATCCACAGGCACTGCAAAATGCATAAGTGAATCTTTAGAAGCTTCGTTGGGTATTAAAAAGCCTATACCTACTGTTGTAGTATCTTTTTTGCCTATAATCGCTTTATAGTACAAGTGGGGTACTGATACTTTGCTGTCGCCAATATAAGGCAGACTGTCCCCCAGCACGGGGCCGGTAATAATAAAGAGGGTATCATAAGCGGGGGCCTTTTGCCGCACCCATTCTTCGCATTGTTTCCATACACCTCTGTTAAATGCCGGCGCTTGCGGACTCATGTTTGTGAAATAGAAAGAATCCTTCATAGACCTCTCACTCCAGGCCATGTCGGCAGCCGGTGCCAGATGTCCGCGGTCATAACCCGAGCCTTTGTAGTCTGAGTCTTTTGCCGAACCACCGGGTACCTTTTCATCAAAGTAGAATTTGCTGCTGCGCGAAGCGTTTTTTATCAGCCGGTCGGGACAAATATAATAGGCCACCCACTCGGCTTGTTTATGAGTTACATGATATTGTAAACTAAAGCCGTTGTAATGATAAACACGAGTGCTGTCTGTAACCGGAAATCCTACCGAAAAAGAATTGATTTGCGCACTTGCATAATCAGAAAACAGAGGGCAATGAATAATGAGACAGCCCCAAAAGATAATCTTTAGCCGTCGAAATTTCTTCATTTCAAAGCGTCTGCTGTTGTGGCACAAATATCAACAGCTTGTACCAGCCAATCGGTATCTGAGGTTTTTTTATGCCCCCATTTATTGATGATGTTGTTATTATCTAGCAACAATTTAACCTTATCGCCCTGTATGCGCAAATCGAGATAAATCCAGGAATCGAGCAAGGATTTAAGGGCCGGACTGCTTGTCAGTTTTTCGGCGGCGGCAAAATCATTTCCATAGAATTTTGCCTTTTTGTATAACGCGTCAGTATTTATATCCAGAGAAGGAGCTGAAGGTTCCCTACCGTCGCGCCAATCGTCTCTTTTCTGATCGGTATTTACAAAATAATTTACCTTTTCATATAGCCGGAGGTCTGGAAACTGAGCACCTGCTACTAATAATTCTACCTCTACCACCGGAAAATAAATGTCGCGTCCGTGTGTTCTGTTTTGCATGCTGCTGCTCATTGGTTTTCCACTGATTACACTTCCAATCATGGCTGCGCCCTGGTCCCGAAAAGCGGTATTGTTACTGCCAAGTCTTTTTTCCAATGTAACCTGATAGCCCTTGTAATTACCTCTGAAAACACGACCATCGAATTTTAAACCCAGTCGCTGTTCAATGTCGCGTGCCATGGCCTCTCCGGCTTCTTTTCCACGGTTGCGTGCCTTACGCATCTGACGTGGAATAACTATTATCATAATAATTACAAAGAGTATTAAAAATCCACCTCCGGTAATCATACCCAAAGTTGCCGGGTCATTCATGTTTAGTTCCATTATTACATGATTTTACTGGTTACTTTTTATTTTTTCTTTTCTTTCTTTTTCTTTTGTTTGGACGGTTTGCCAAAACTACTGGAGGCTGCAGGCGAAGAGTTTTTGTTTAATACCTGTAGTACGGTTGCTTGTACGTTAGCAAGTGTGAATACCTCCTGTGTCCATCCAATACCGTAATTCAGGTGTGCTCCGCTCTCTGCCCACTCGCATAATAAATGCTCCGGTCCGTCGTCACTGAATTTAAAGGTTTTCTCGGTAACCAGCATGCGCTCGTATTTGTCGCGTTCCTTACTTAAAACGTAAAATGTGTATTTCACGTCAATTACATCAGCAGGTTCTTTGAAATTTTGATAAACTATTACCTTTTGATTGTTCCAATCGAATTCGTGCACGGGTGCCGATTTTTTATCTTTATATTGTCCTTCTAATGTTCCATCGGCATGGGCTTGCTGAATGACGGCAAAGACACTGTCAGCTTCGTGTTGTCTGCCCAATGCATGACAAGATTTTATCAGTTTCAGCTTTATATCGTAATCGGCAGGCAATTGCATGCAATAACTGGTATAGGCATCTACCGATTTTTGGTAGTCTTTTGTTACTACAAATTCCAGTACGCCGATTTCTTTTAATATTTCAAAATAGTACGAATTAATCTGGGGCATCATTTGAAGACTTTTGTAATACTCCTGCAAAGCTTCAGTGTATTTCTCCTGAACATGGAGAATATGTGGAGTCATGTAGTATGGTTCTCCCGATTCGTATTCTAAATCCCGGGCATAACGTGCGTAAAATAGGGCAGAATCTAATTGTTTGTCATAATAAAAAGCCAGACACATTTGAGTGTTATTTAATTGTCCTTCTGGATTTGAACTAAGAGCAATTCTAAGAAATTTACGCGCATCGTTAAATTTCTGCATTTGTATGTACGCTAATGCAATATACATATAGACGTAATCGTGGTTGTAACCTTTTTCAATGGCTTTTTGATACGTTTCAATGGCTTTTTGGTCGTTTTCCATTTGAAACCAGGCTATGCCTAAGGTATATAAATCTTCACCCGAAAGCGTTTCAGTTTGTTGTCCGAATTTTTCAGTAATTTCTTTGTAATTACCCGCTTCACTTAACAAATGCAGTTCGCTGTTTTGAGCGAACAGGTTTGTTGCACTCCATACGTAAAGGATTATACAACCTAATAAAAACCTCATAACTTATATATTAGACTAGTAAATGTACAGAACACAACTGAGACTGCCAAAAATGATTATTTCGAAGCAGAATATAAACTAATGCCTACGCTTGCAATTCCCTGTAAGTCGTCTTCACGCATCATTGCCTGTGTAAGGATAAAAGTGTATTTACCGCTTTTTTTAAAGGTAAGGCCCTGATATGTGAGCACATGATTTTCGACCAGACTGCCTGTTACGGTACCTGTCCATTTTCCTGTTTTGTCGGCAAGGGGTAATTCAACAGTGTCCCGCAATAAGGGATCGCCATCTTCCGAGACCATGTCCAGGAAAACGTAAAGATTACTGTATGCATACGATTTATTGGTTCTTACATCAATAAAAACGTCATAAGCTGAAACGGTATCTGTAACCTCAATACTAAATTCGGCGGGTTCGTTGTAATGCCAGACTTCTCCTTGCATATCGGTTGTAGCGCTATAAAAAGGCTCTTCACTGCACGAAGTAAAAAGCAACATAAAAAGAGGCAACAATAAAATATATAAGGGTTTTACCATTGTCTATGGCTTTGGCTTATTTGGGTTTGGGTTCCTGTTATTATTTCTGTTTCTATTACTATTCCTGTTAACGGAAGAACGTCCCGGTTGCTGACCGGGCGATTTGGGTTCTTGTTTCTGCGTATTCGTTTGATTTTGAGGATTCGGCTGCTGGCCTCTATTCTTGTTCTTTTTCTTCTTTTTCTTCTTTTTAAAGCTGTCGTCAAAACGGGTAAGATCGTCCTGAGCATCAACCTTTGAAAAGTCAATTTTGCGGGGCTCTTGTTTTATCCATTGTCCTTCCAGCAGGTCAGATGGTTTTTGATTGTTTTTATTTAGCTTCAGTATTTCACTAACGCGTTCAACGGGAACAGGAACAAAATCTCCTCCCATTTGATCTTCATAAACGTACCACATTAATCTTCTGAAAATGTCGTTTTTCATGTGAATGGCGCGACCTTTTTCAGTTTCAAGCCGCTGACTGTGGTCAGGGAAATCCTTCAAGGCTTCAGTGTACTGGTCCAGCTCAAAATTAAGGCAGCATTTTAATTTACCACATTGTCCTGCCAGTTTTTGTGGATTGATAGAAAGTTGCTGGTACCGTGCTGCGTTGGTTGAAACTGTTCGGAAGTCGGTTAGCCATGTAGAACAACATAATTCTCTTCCGCACGAACCAATACTACCCAGACGTCCTGCCTCCTGCCGTACTCCTATCTGGCGCATTTCAACGCGAATACGGAATTCTTCGGCCATAGATTTAATAAGTTGTCTAAAATCTACCCGGTCTTCAGCAGTGTAGTAAAATGTTGCCTTTGAGCCGTCACCCTGATATTCAACATCCGAAATTTTCATACTTAACTGATGTTTTAACGCCAGCTGACGGGTACGATGCATTAAATTTTCTTCAGTTTTACGATAAACCTGCCATTTTTCAATATCCTCACGTGTGGCTTTCCGTATTATTTTTTTCGCTTCAACAGGTTTAAAATCGGGTTGCTTTTTTTTAACCTGCAACCGGGCTAGTTCACCGCTAACCGAAATGACACCTATATCGTAACCCGGGGCAGTATCTACAACAACTATGTCTCCTTCAAATAATTCAAGTGCCGTGCTGTTACGGTAAAACCCTTTTCTGCTGTTTTTAAATCTTATTTCAACAATGTCGTAAGGACGTGTACCCGATGGTAGCGTAATGTTGGCCAGCCAGTCGTAAACTTCCAGCTTGTTGCAGCCTCCGGAACTACAGTGCCCGTGATTACGACAACCACCCGGCGTATCCAGGTCCCCGGTTTCGCCGGAATTTTTCCGTTGTGCACACGAACTACAACTCATATTCTATTTAATATCAACAATATTAATAATTACAACGGTACTGTTAGCATCGTTCAGGTCATAAATCCACAGAGGTGACCAAAAACAAAAGTAAGTATTATACTGCAGTTTTCTTTGGTTTGGTGCGCTTCATTACTTCACCAATTTTTAAAAACACGTCCAGAAGCAGAATTTTTACATTGGCATTGCGGTCTAAATGATATACCGCGTCGTTCAATATTTCGTATTTTTCCTGGAGTCCATCGGGGGTTATTAATGAGGAGTATTTTACTGCAAAATCGAGCTCTTCACCCTGCAGAGTATTGTTTTGTGAAATACCGGCCTGGTGTAACATGCTAGCTCTGAATAACCGCAAAGCCTGGTCCAGCATATACTTAATTTCTACACGGTGCATACTGCTTAGCTCTTCAACCCGGTTTACTGTGCTAATCATATCTCCGGAGTACAGTGATCGCAATATTTTTCTGAAAGTTTCAAAAGCCTTGTGGTGGTCGCTGGCATCGTTCATCATTTCAATGGCCTTACCTATACTTCCGTCGGCAGCGTTGGATATAAAAGTAAAATTTTCGGTTTTTTCAGGATATTCACGAAGCAGATAGTTGTTAATTTCAATTACTGCAGCTGCCGGCAACTTTAATAACTGGCATCGCGACCTGATTGTGGGCAATACTGCTTCCGGTTCATGGGTAATTAATATGAAATATGTATTTTCAGGTGGTTCCTCAATTAATTTAAGTAGTTTATTGGCGGCAGATTCGTGTAATAGCTCGGGCAACCACATCATAAGTACTTTATTTCCTCCGGTAAAAGATTTCAGAGATAGTTTTTTAGAGATGTACTTGCTCTCGGCTGTATAAATAATGGGCTTTTTATTGGTGCCGTCTGAAATTCGTTCGCTCCAGGAATTATAAGTAAAGTAGCTATTTTTTTGAAGTTGATTTCTAAACTGATCAATAAACAGGGTAGAATCGGCATGTTCTGAAGAAGAGCCGGATGCGATTACAGGGAATGAAAAGGTAAGGTCGGGATGCTCAAATTTTGCAAGTTGAGTACGTCCCGGAGTGTCTTTAATGTCTTTGTTTATAAGTATTTCTGCAAGGTTCAGCGCAAATGCGATTCCTCCCCCTCCGTCTAGACTGTGTATCAAATGTGCATGGGCAATTCGTCCGTGTTTAAATGCGTCGTTGTAGCGATTCAGGAATGTTTCGTGTGTTGAAGTGAGCGGAGCAATCATAGTTTCAAAGGTAATAAATGAAGCAGTAATGAGTATTAGCGTTTAGCAACGGTTTAAAAAATAAAGCACTAAAATGCTTCTTGTGTTTCAAAAAACAATTGAAAACAAACGAAATACGGGTGTTTTTATACTTTGATTATTTCCCCCGGATAATATCCACCGGATCTATTTTTCCGGCTTTGCGCGAAGGCAGGTACCCTGCAAGTAATGTAGTTACCAGTGCAAAGGAAACGCCAATGATATAGTACCGTACATCGTAATTTACCGGAAGTGTTTTTAATGCTGGCATAAATTCCTGTTCAAAGGGAACATTATCAATGACGGCAGCAAGCCCAAGTCCGGTAAGAATGCCGAGAAACCCGCCAACAACACCTATCATCAGGGCTTCTGTAATGAATATCCGGCGAATGTCCCGCTTTCTGAAACCTGTTGCTCTTAAAATGGCAATATCGTCCATTTTTTCGGTAATAAACATATTCATAATGTTGTAGATACCAAAACCCGCAACAATCAGCAACGCAATGGCAATTACATATGTCATCATGCTGCGGATGCGCATTCCCAGTTCCATCTGGGCATTGGCGGTTTTGTAGTCAACCGCGTTTACATTGTATCTTGCAGCCAGTTCAATGGCCACCGCCGGGGCATCTGCGAGATTTTGCAACTTCAGGTTGATGTCGGTTACATAGTCTTTTCCCTGCGCCATTAATTCCTGTGCCGTTTTCAGGGTTGTGTAGCTTTGCATGTCGTCAATGGCCGAGATGCCAATTTGAAACACACCTACAATTTTCATTTGCCGGCGTACACCTGCAATGGTGGTTAGGGTAATGTTGTCGCCGGTACCTACACCCAGTTTTTTGGCCAAACCAGAACCTACTACAATTGCATTGGGATTGCTGTACAGTGTGTTAAACGATCCTGAAATAAGATATGAATTGATATTGAATAGTTTATTTTCCTGTACCGGGTCAATTCCCGATAATGAGCCGTTGAGTTCGGTGGCTCCGAAAACATAAAATGCCGGTGTCATAATGCGTGGGGCTACGCCGGTAATTCTGGGATCCTGCTGCAGTTGCATAATAATAGAGCCTGCATTTCTTATCTTTCGCTGCACATCGCGCGGGCGTTGATGCCTAACCATACGATGATGATTTTCGTAATCGGGAATGCGGTCAGCAATTCGGGGACGCATCATTTGCAATTCATTGTACATGCGAATGTGCGGTGTGTTTTGCAGCAGCAGGCCGTCCAACAAGCCGTTCAGACCGGTCATAAACCCAATCATGCTTACAAAAATGGCAATACCAAAAGTTACCCCCAAAGCGGCAATCAATGTCTGTTTCCGCCGCGATAACAGATGGGTTTTTACAATTCGGAAAAGAAGCCTTCGGTTCATTTTTACCGTGTTGTTATAGTTCGGTAATGGGGAGAATAATATCCGTATTCTCGTCGATTCCTGAAATAATTTCAATTAACCGGTTGTCGGTTTCGCCGGTAACAACTTCTTTTAATGTGCCGTCGGGCAGCATTACAAATTTGCCGTCTTTAATATATTCAGCAGGGACGGTTAAAACATCCTGTTTGGTTTCTATTATGATATTCGCTTCCAGAGTAAGTCCGGGATATAATTTTGGCATTTTTGAAGTAAAGCGTGCGTCGGCTCTGAAGGAACGGGTACGCATATCGGGTTGCGGATAAATACGGGTTATTTCTCCTTCAAACAGGCTGTCGCCATAGGTATCTATGCTAATGTAAACTTTCTGCCCGGTTTTAATTCTGCTGATATCCATTTCATCAATAGTAAGCCGCGCATTGTATTTGTCTGCCGAACCAATGATAGCAATCGGTTCCTGTGCCAAAGCAGGTTCTCCGGTTTTTTTCAAAAGCGCATAAACCATTCCGGGCAAGGCACTTTGCACGGTAGATGTTTTGGGAGTGTTGTCTCCTCCGGGCATGAATTTGCCCAGATTTAAACCGTTTTCGGCCTTGCGCATGGTAAATAGTGGCACTCCTGCGCCTACAGTGTCACCTTCGGTAACATAAATTTTTTCTACAGTACCTGTAGTTCCTGCGTAGCTGCGATACAATCCGTCAGGTTCCAGTTCACCCGAAGCGTAAACGGCAATTACCAATGGTTTTTTCTCAGGCCGCAGGGTTTCGGGGGTATGGCCGCAACCTGCAACAAGAAAAGTTATAACAAGGAAATAGAGGGTTTTCATAGCGCAAATCTATACAGTAATCTGCACAACGTCTTTCATTTTTCCATTAGCGGTTGCGGGCATTTACCAGCTCAGCAATGGCTTTAATATGCGCTGGTGTTGTACCACAGCACCCGCCTACTACATTTACCAACCCCAGGTCTAGATATTCTTTGATTTGCGCTGCCATGGCTTCAGGTGATTCGTCGTATTCTCCAAACTCGTTGGGTAGTCCGGCATTGGGATAGGCGCTGATGGCTAAGTCGCTTTTTTGTCTCAGCACCTGCAGGTAGGGAAGCAATTGTTTGGCACCCAGGGCACAGTTAAATCCTACGCTGAGCAATGGAGCATGCGAAATACTGATAAGAAAGGCTTCGGCGGTTTGTCCGCTCAGTGTTCTTCCGCTGGCATCGGTAATGGTACCGCTAACCATTATGGGAATAGCTATACCACGGGCCTCATTCATTTCCTGAATGGCAACCAGCGCTGCCTTGGCATTTAACGTATCGAAAACCGTTTCTACCAGCAGTGCATCGCAACCACCATCGGTCAAAGCGTCGGCTTGCTGGCGATATGCTATGCGCAATGAATCAAAGGTAATGGCCCGGAATCCCGGGTCGTTCACATTGGGCGACATGCTGGCGGTGCGGTTGGTGGGACCCATGGCACCGGCAACAAAACGGGGTTTTTCAGGTGTACGCTGCGTGTATTCGTCGGCTGCTTTGCGCGCAATCACTGCCGACTCGTAGTTGATGTCGTAAACGGCATCTTCCAGGTGATAGTCGCTTTGGGCAATGGTGGTTCCGCTGAAAGTATTGGTCTCGATAATATCAGCACCGGCCTCAAGGTATTCACAATGAATTTGATATATAATATCCGGACGGGTAATACTCATCAAATCATTGTTTCCTTTCAGTGAATATTTATGGTCTTTGAAACGCTCACCCCGAAAATCTTCTTCCGACAGAGTGTGCCGTTGAATCATTGTACCCATGGCACCATCAAGTATTAGAATGCGCTGTTTTAAAGCTTCTTTCAATGTATTCATGCTACAAAGATAATCACGTGCAACAATGCAGACAGGCTTTATATTATTGCTGACGAGAAATTGAAATTTGTTGGATATTTTTTTCTGTACTCGAAAAAATGCCATATTTGAGTATGATTTTAAATTGTGAACGAAAAATGACATGTCCTAATAATAGATTGACAGAATTGCTAATATTATTTCGCACAAACCGACGCGTAGGTTAAAACCTGGTGCCGGCGTGTGTCTGCCCTACCGCAAGGCAGATAAATTTTATGAATTGAGGAATGAAGAAATTATAATCATTGAGAACACATAACATCATAGCCAATGACCAAAGAAACCGCCATAAAATTATTTGAAGAAAAGCAAGTGCGTACCATTTGGGATACCGAGCGGGAGAAGTGGTATATTTCTATTGTGGATGTAATTGCCGTGCTCACTGAAAGCATTGACCCTAACGCCTATTGGAGAAAGCTGAAACAAAGACTAAAAGAAGAAGGAAACGAAACCGTGACGAATTGTCACGGTTTGAAAATGCAGGCTGCTGACGGCAAAATGCGAATGACAGATGTAGCCGATACCGAGCAGTTATTCCGTCTTATTCAGACTATTCCCTCACCCAAAGCAGAGCCGTTTAAACTATGGCTGGCACAGATAGCAGCAGAGCGATTAGATGAAATGCAAGACCCGGAATTGAGCATAGACCGGGGGTTGGAGCAATACCTGAAATTGGGTTATTCTGAAAATTGGATTAACCAAAGGCTAAAAAGCATAGAGATACGCAAAGAACTCACCGATGAATGGAAAAAGCAGGGATTGAATGAAGGCGTTCAATTTGCTACACTTACTGATATTATAACGAAAGCCTGGAGCGATAAAACTACCAAAGAATACAAGGTGTTAAAAGGCTTGAAAAAAGAGAATTTAAGAGATAACATGACCAATACTGAGCTGATTCTGAATATGCTTGCCGAAGCATCTACCAAAGATATATCCGCAGCCACCAATCCAAAAGATTTTAAAGAAAGTAAAAAAGTAGCCAAACAAGGCGGCAATGTGGCTAAAGTGGCAAGGATGGAACTGGAAGCTAAAACGGGTAAAAAAGTAGTAACAGCCTTAAATGCAAAGGATGCATTGAAAGCTATAGAGCAAAAGAAAGTACTTCCTGAAAAAAAGGGCAAGAAGAAATAATTTGGAAACAAAATGAGAACTTTTTAAGCAAAGACCACTCAGGCGGATTCCCATTCAATCAGCGTTTACACCGACAAATTCATTTTCTGGAACGAAAAACACTGCGCGAAAACCGAACAGAGAAAACCCTTTTGGAGAAACACATCTCACGACTTTACAACCCTGATATTGCAAATGCCTTGTTCCGCATTGGCTTCATTGAATCGTAGGGAGTGGATTTATTTTGTAAATCAAATATTCCAATTGGTTTACCAACTATAAGGTTTAACGGAACATAAACAAAAAGGCAAACAATCTCTCAATCGAGAATAATATCGCCCCAAGGGGGCTTAACATATCGTGCAATCTAAAATGCTACTATAACGACCCGGTATTTCTGATTTTTCTTGATCCCAACATATACCATCCGCTCTGAATCAGAGAATATTCAGGCCAGGGTTTACTCAAAACGATAAATTCAAAGCCGTCGTGAGGCAGTGAATAATAAATAATAAAGACAAACCCAAACTTATGAACAGATGAAGAGGTGAACCTGAAAAATGGGTACTTTTGAAATGTACCATTAAAAGTAGTAAAGTACACCGCGTTGAAAGAGTTTTAATATGAAGGCGATAGATCCATTACAGGTTGATGTTCCTACTTTGCACAGATATTTACTGGGGGCAGTGGCACCCCGGCCCATTGCGCTGGCCAGTACAATAGATTCTGCTGGTCGTCAAAATGTTGCTCCGTTTAGTTTTTTCAATGTTTTTAGTGCAAACCCACCCGTAGCTGTTTTTTCGCCTGCCCGAAGTGGTAGAACCGGAGCATCAAAGGACACTTTTAATAATATCAAGGATACCCGGGAAGTTGTTATAAATATCGTTAATTATCCTATTGTTGCGCAAACTTCGTTGGCCAGTTCGCCCTACGACCCCGGAGAAAGTGAATTTGTAAAAGCCGGATTTACTCCTGTGCCTTCTGTAAAGGTGAAGCCTGCGCGGGTTAAAGAATCTCCTGTGCATCTGGAGTGCACGGTAGATGATATTATTGAGTTGGGAACCGGAGGCGGTGCCGGCAATCTTATCATTTGCAGGGTGGTTATGATGCACATTGCTGAAGAAATGCTGGATGCATCGGGTAGTATCGATCAACGAAAAATGGATTTTGTGGCCAGAATGGGAGGTAATTGGTATTGCCGCAGTACCCCCGAGAGTATGTTTGAGATTGATAAACCATTAACCACCAAGGGAATTGGTTTTAATAATCTGCCACAAGATATTCTTGCAAGTAAAGTGCTTACAGGTAACGATTTGGGTTTGCTGGCGAATGTCGAGACGCTGCCCGATGAAACCGATGTTAACGAATGGAAACTGATAGAACTTGCCGATATTTTTCTTACATTGCAGAATGAACCATTGAAACTTGAGGAAATGCTTCACAGGAAAGCGCAGGAATTTGTACGTTCGGGCAAAGCACAGGATGCCTGGAAAACATTGCTGGCTTTTAATAATTAAGTATCTTTGAATCAATAAATATAAGTTATGACACAATTTAAAATTACGGGAACATTGAAGTTGGTAAAGCCAATACAAAATGTAAGTGAAAGTTTTAAGAAGCGCGAATTTGTAGTTACCGATAACAGCAGCAAATACGAGCAGCATTATTTATTTCAACTTTCGCAGGATAAATGCGATATGATTGACAAGTTTAATATTGGAGAACAGCTGACGGTTACTTTTGATATACGTGGCAGGGAATGGACACCCAAGGATAGCAGCGAACCAAAGTACTTTGTTAGTCTTGATGCATGGCGTCTTGATTCAGGGTCAACAATGGGTGCCCCGGTAAGTGCCGGCAGCAAGTCTTCTGCAGCGCAACCACTGGCTTCTTCAGGTTCTTCATCCTCTGACTCTTCCAATAATAGTGCATTTGAAACGAATGCAGAGGAGGGTAACACGGATGATTTGCCATTTTAATGCACAAAGTTTCTGATAAAAAATCTGATAACGATACGGCCGGCCTTTTGGGCCGGCTGTTTACTTTCTGGTTGCCGCAACCCTTTGTAATTGCGGTATTACTTACTTTTTTGGTTTTTTTACTTGCATTTTTTATAACCCGCGGCGAGTCTACTGCGGTAGATTACTGTGCTGATTTGATACGGTTTTGGGGTGAAGGTGTATGGAGCACTGCGGGACTTGAATTTGCAATGCAGATGATGCTGATGCTGGTACTTGGGCATATTCTTGCCTTGTCACCGCCGGTTAGTAAACTCATTGATGTTATTATAGTAGACTGTTATTCAACATCAAAAACAGCATTTCGCATTGCATTGTTCACCATGTTATTGTCCCTGTTTAATTGGGGTTTGGGTTTGGTTTTTGGCGCCATACTGGCCAGAAGGGCAGCAGAAAGGGCAACCACTTTGAATCTGCCTTTAAATTATGGACTTGTTGGAGCAGCGGGTTATAGTGGCATGATGATATGGCATGCCGGTCTTTCGGGCTCGGCTTTGTTAAAAGTTTCAGAGCCGGGTGCGTTAAAACAAATGATGACGGGTTCCGGAATGACTCAGGAACAAATTGCATTGATTCCCAATTCCATCCCTATGGAATCTACTATGTTTAGCAGCATGAATTTAATGGCAGTACTGGCATGTCTGATTATTTTACCGATTATAGTGTCGGTTCTGGGAAAAAGGCAACAAGGAACACTATTGAATGTAAAGGCTCCGAGCAAAATAGGGAGTGATAATATGAATAGAATTAAATCACCGGCCGCTTTGATGGACAGTGGAAGATGGGTATTAATCCTTACTTCGGTTCCAGTGATTTTGTTGGCATTTATTCAGGTTTCCGATTTTATGGAAAACCAAAGTGGTTTGGGATTTATAACCCCGAATTTTGTGAATACCTTTCTTTTAGGAATGGCACTGTTGTTTCATCAACGCCCTTCTTCATTCTTAAGCGCTTTAGACGAAGCAATTGGGGGCTGTAGCGGAATATTAATACAATTTCCGCTATACTTTGGAATTATGGGGGTTATGAAGGGTTCAGGGCTTATTACAGAGATAAGCTATGCATTCAGCAGTATTTCCAATCCGGATACTTTTCCGGTATTATCATATTTCAGCGCGGGTGTTACCAACATAATGGTGCCCAGTGGTGGCGGACAATGGGCTGTGCAAGGTCCTATATTAATTCAGGGAGCAACGGACCTGGGGGTTCCTTTGGAAAAAACAGTGCTTTCATTAGCATACGGAGATCAGATAACCAATATGATGCAGCCGTTTTGGGCATTACCTTTATTGGGTATTACAGGGTTAAAAGCACGTCAAATATTACCTTATTCGCTGGTTTTAATGATAACCGGCGGAGTAATATTCACGATGGCACTGTGGTGGGGTTAAATTGTAAATTGAATTTCTAAACTGTCCGTAATGATTGATGATTTCGCTATTACCTTTGCATCGCTATGTTTTCGGATGTAATTACTAATGTGATATTTTGGACAACCGCGGGTGTTCTGATTATTCAGTTGTTATATATTTTAGGTGTTTTTAGCAGAATACTTGGTTATAAACAGAAAAATTACGAAACAGTTGAAGATTATCCTGCTATCAGCGTAATTATTGCAGCACGAAATCAGGCAAATGAGCTTCAAACATTAATTCCTAAATTATTTGAGCAGAATCATCCTGATTTTGAAATTGTAGTAGTAAATGACCGTAGTTGGGATCATTCAAAAGATGTACTTGAGGCGTTGAAAGCACAATATGAAGATCTTCATGTGATTGAAATTGAAGAAAACAGGTTCAATCAACGGAATGGAAAAAAGTTCGCTATCACATTGGGAATTAAGGGTGCCGGTAACGATTTATTAATATTCACTGATGCAGATTGCCGACCCGTGAGTACATCCTGGTTGCGCCACATGAGTATGGGTTACGCCGATGGTAACCAGTTGGTACTTGGTTATAGTCCGGAGGTAAACGGTAAAGGCCTTACGGGGTTTTTGTCTAAGATTGATGCATCAGTTACAGGTATGCAGTACCTGTCATTTGCCCTGGCTGGTATTCCTTATATGGGGGTAGGTCGAAATATGGGTTACAGTTCTGAATTATTCTTTGAAACCGGTGGATTCAAGACCCATTACAAGATTCAGGGCGGCGACGATGATTTGTTTGTTAATCAGGCGGTAAAATACGAAAAGCCTTCGGTGGTGGTGCACCCTGATAGTTTTGTACTGACCGATGCAGCCACCAATTTAGGTGTCTGGTGGCGAAGAAAGCGCCGACATTACTCTACATCCTCACACTACAGGGTTATTCATAAGTTGTTGTTAATTACATATCCGTTAACTATGTTATTGTGGTTAACCGGAAGTATACTTTTGGCTTTTCATACAGAGACCATGTTTTGGGGTTTAGGTTTATTAGCAACAAGGCTGATATCTGCTTCATTGGTTTTTGGAATGATATTTAAGAAATTAAAAGCCGGAAATTTGGGCTGGATATATCCTTTGGCTGAGCCCTTTTGGGTGTTGCTAACAGGGATAATTCACCTTAGTAACCGCATTGCCAAACCTAAAGTATGGAAATAACTGAACATCTATCGGACAAAGCGCGCTACGATTACACCCTTGTTCAGCGGGCGGTGCAGTATGGCGACCAGTCGGCATATGCTGAACTGATGGATCGTTACAAGGACTCCATTTATTATATGCTTCTTAAAATGGTCAATAATAAAGACGATGCTGAAGATTTAACCATTGAAGCATTTGGCAAGGCATTTAACAGACTCGATCAATACACGCCCAACTACGCTTTCAGTACCTGGCTTTTTAAAATAGCGTCCAATAATTGTATTGATTTCATTCGCCGACGCAAAAAGGGTACGCTTAGTTTGGATAATCCAATCTATGGCAACGACGGCGATGAAATGACCATTGATGTTAAAGATCACGAGAGGAACCCTGAGGAAACAGCCATTCATGAGCAGAAAGTAAAACTGATGCGGGAGGTTGTTCAAAAACTGAAACCAAGATACCGGCGCCTGGTTGAGCTGCGTTATTTTGAAGAATTTAGTTATGAAGAGATTGCAGAGGAACTAAATTTGCCCCTGGGTACAGTCAAGGCTCAGCTTTTCAGGGCTCGCGAGTTTTTATATAATATTATGAAGCACTCACAGGATAAGCTTTAATGAACCGTATTCTTTATTATTTCCCTGAACTTACTAAACATCAAATTGAGCAATTGAGCGCCTTATATAAAGTTTACTGCGCTCAAAACGAAGTTGTTAATGTTATAAGCCGAAAGGATATAGAGAATTTGTATGAACGTCATGTTCTTCACAGTATGGGTATTGCCAAAGTTTGTTGTTTTAAGCCGGGGACCCGCGTATTGGATATTGGTACTGGTGGTGGATTTCCCGGAATTCCGCTGGCTATTTTATTTCCAGGTTCGCAATTCGTACTTACTGATAGTATTGGCAAGAAGATTCAGGTGGTAAAAAATGTTGTTAGCGAAATACAATTAACGAATGTTCAAGCGCTACATATTCGTGCCGAGAAGACACCCGGAGCGTTTCATTTTGTTGTGAGTCGTGCAGTTACCGAAATGAGTGGTTTTTTAAATTGGACACGCGGCAAGTTTTGTAAAGATCAACCGGGTCCTTTGCCAAACGGAGTTTTATACCTTAAGGGTGGAGACCTGAAGGACGAAATGAAGGAGGTGAGACGTCCATTTAGAATATATCCCCTGAAAGAACATTTTTCAGAAGCTTTTTTTGAAACCAAGCAGGTTGTCTGGGTACAGGCAAATTGATGCTTATTGCATTCCAAACTGAAGTTCGGTTAGCTTGCGGTAAACACCATTATCAATTTGCATTAATTGGTCGTGTGTTCCCATTTCAGCAAGTTTTCCATTCTGTATCACCATTATTTTATGGCTGCTGCGTATGGTTGACAAGCGGTGGGCAACCACAAAACTGGTTCGGTTCACCATCAGGGCCTCCAGCGCTATTTGTACCTGTTGTTCGCTTTCGCTATCCAGCGAGCTGGTAGCTTCATCAAGTATCAGTATTCGTGGGTTCCTCAATATTGCCCTGGCAATGGCAATTCTTTGCCGTTGCCCGCCACTTAGCTGAATGCCGCGGTCGCCTACTATGGTTTCCAACCCATCAGGAAAGGATCTGATAAAATCCATGGCATTTGCACGGGTAGCAGCATCAGTAATCTCCTGCTCTGACGCTCCGGGCTTGCCATATGCAATGTTCTCCCGAATGGTGCCACCAAAAAGAATGACTTCCTGAGGTACTACTGCCATATTTGTGCGCAGGGCTTTTAGTGGAATATCCTTAGCCGGTATGTTATCAAAGAGTATTTTGCCATCTGTTGGATGGTAAAAACGCAGTAACATAGAAGTAATGGTAGTTTTACCTGCACCAGATGCACCGACGATGGCAACCCGTTCTCCGGGTTTCACATTAAAAGTTAGATTGTTTAATACTTGTATATCAGGTCTGCTACTATATGAAAAACTTACGTTCTCAAATGACACTTCACCTTTCAGAGACACTTCTCCTGATTTTTCCAGGCCGGGTTCAGAAGGTTCTTTGATAATTTCCATGAGGTGCGAAGTTGCGCCGGAAGCTCGCTGTAATTTGGCGTACATATCTGGCAGTGAACCCAAACTGGCACCTATAAAAATTGTGTAAAGTACAAATGCAAAAAAATCATCTTGCATTAAGGTACCCTCTTCAACCATTAGCACTCCCTGCCATATCACTACAACAATAGACCCGAAAATGCAAAATATTATGAACGAAACAAAGGCCCCTCTCCAGATTGCATTTCGTATACTCAGACTTCTTATTTCAGAAACTGCAGACTGAAACCGGCGCAGTTCAAACAATTCGTTGGTGTACGATTTTACGGCTACAATAGCGGTAAGCGCCTCTTCTAGAATTGAATTTGATTTTGCTGCTGCTGCTTGTGCCTGTTTGCCTAATTTGCGGATGTATCGGCCAAAAATTACTGCGACCACGGCGACGACAGGAATGACGGCTAGCATTACAAGACTCAATTTCCAGCTAAGTACAAACAGCAAGGCAATCCCTGCAAGAACCATAACCAGCTGACGAACTACTTCGGCTATGGTTGAGGTAAACGTCTCTTCCAATAAGGTAATATCGGCCGAAATGCGGCTGGTTAATTCACCCACCTTGTTGCGGTGATGAAAACTCATGGGTGCTTCTACCAAACGGGTAAAAGCTTTAATTCTTAAATCTCTGAGTACGCCCTCAGTAACTCTTGCCGAGAATAAAATTCTAAGAAAACTTAATAATGCCTGAGCTCCAAAGGTAATAAACAGCAATGCAACTACTGAGTTAGTATATCCCAGGTTTCCAATACTCAGATCACCATTTCCGGAAGAAAATGGATTTGCAGAACCGAATAGTTTTCCCATGAGCCATGGGAATAGCATTCCGGTGAGCGAAGAAAGAAATAACAGTATCATTGAGACGAAAAACACGCCTTTGTATGGACCCAGTAATGATAGTAAATTACGTAATTCTCCTGGGGAAGCCCGCTTGCGGTTCTCTTTGTCGGGGGTTGAAGGCATGGGCTGCAAAAGTAGTGATTTCCGTTTGAATGCACGATAAGAACCCGAATTTTGTTAAATGGCAATTCATGGGGGTATTTCTGGTAAAAATGAAAAAGCCTGATATTAAATATCAGGCTTTTATGAATTATTTATCTGTTAAATTATTCGTCGTGGTTGTAGGTTTGTGTAAGCTTACCCTCTTCATCGTAATATTTCCATTCTCCTACCTGATTGCCCCCCTTCATGTTACCTTCCATCTTCAGGTTTCCGTTTTCGTAATATTGTTTGGCAGGACCCTCATAAACATCTTGATTATAGACCACTTCAGAGTCCTTTTTGCCGTTGGCGTGATAAATGACATGTAGTCCTTGTTTTTTACCTGCTTTGAACTCTCCAACCTGCATGGTCTTTCCATCTTCAAAGTAAACTGTCCATTTACCATCGCGTTCACCGTTAATATAATTACCTTCCTGACGAAGTTTCCCCGACTCATAGTACGTAGACCATTTTCCTGTTGCTACGTCTTCGGTAAAATTTCCAGATTCTTCAAGCATACCGTTTTCGTAATACCATGCCACCGGACCATTGGAAATATCACGGGCGTAAACCACCATTTTTTCAAGTGTTCCATTTTCACGAAAAAAATACCATTGTCCGTCTTTTTTATTATCCATGGTATGAGCACCGCTGGATTTTTTCTGCCCGTTTTCGTACAAATCTTCCTTCAGGCTTATTACCATAGTGTTTTTTTCGGTATCCATTTCCATTCTCGGAGAAGTGCTGGGTGGAAGTTTGGCGTAGTCGGCCTGATTGATTTTTTTGGGCTGCGCCAAAACAATTGTTGGGCAAAGTATTGCTGCTGCAATTAGTATTTGAATTTTCATGAGTATGATTTTATCAAAAATATGGCCAAAATTCCAAGATAATATACGGTAATGTTCGTAAAAGTGGAAACGCCGTAATTACGGCGTTTCCAGAAGGTAAGATTAATACCGGTAGTATTCGGGTTTGTACGGCCCCTGAGGCGTAACGCCTATATATTCAGCCTGATCTGGTGTAAGTTCTTCCAGTTCGGCATTGATTTTACCCAGATGTAGACGTGCTACTTTTTCGTCAAGGTGTTTGGGAAGCATATATACCTGGTTTTCATATTTGCCGTGGTTTGTCCAAAGTTCTAACTGAGCCAGGGTTTGATTTGTAAAGGAGTTACTCATAACAAACGATGGATGACCGGTTGCACAGCCCAGATTTACCAGACGACCTTCGGCAAGAAGAATAACATCGTGTCCATCAACGTTGTATAAATCAACCTGAGGTTTAATATTGATGTGTGAATTACCATAGTTCTTTTTAAGCCACGCAACGTCAATTTCGTTATCAAAGTGACCGATATTGCAAACAATTGCCTTGTCTTTCATCATTTTAAAGTGATGACCTTTCACGATGTCTTTATTTCCTGTGGCTGTAACAATAATATCGCACTCAGGAATGGCGTTATCCATGCGTTTTACTTCAAACCCGTCCATACATGCCTGAAGAGCGCATATAGGGTCAATTTCGGTAACGATAACGCGTGCACCGGCACCACGTAAAGATGCAGCAGAACCTTTACCAACGTCACCGTATCCGGCCACAACGGCAACTTTACCTGCAATCATTATATCAGTAGCGCGTCTGATTGCATCAACCAAAGATTCTTTACAACCGTATTTGTTATCAAATTTACTTTTGGTAACCGAGTCGTTAATGTTGATTGCCGGAAGTGGCAACTTACCTTTATGCTGACGTTCTACCAGACGGTGAACACCTGTGGTGGTTTCTTCAGAGATTCCGCGAATACCTGCGATAAGCTCAGGGTAACGGTCAAGTACTATATTTGTAAGGTCACCGCCGTCATCAAGAATCATATTTAAGGGTTGACTACCCGGAAAGGCGTATAGTGTTTGCTCAATACACCAGTCAAATTCTTCTTCGCTCATACCTTTCCAGGCATACACGGGAATTCCGCTGGCGGCGATGGCAGCAGCGGCATGATCTTGCGTAGAGAAAATGTTACATGAAGACCATGAAACGTCAGCACCCAGTTCAACAAGTGTTTCAATCAATACCGCCGTTTGAATGGTCATGTGCAGGCAACCTGCAATACGTGCACCTTTCAGTGGTTTTGCTGCACCAAATTCTTCTCTTAATGCCATTAATCCGGGCATTTCGGCTTCTGCCAGTCTGATTTCTTTGCGGCCCCAGTCGGCAAGGCTGATGTCTTTTACTTTGTAAGAAAGACGTTCTTTGGTGTCACTCATTGGTAAAATTTAATTTGAATTGTATAACAAATTTACGAAGTTTCTGTTCAACACAGCTATTGAAACATACATTTCGGTTAGATTATAAGGAATAAACGATTTTCAGAAAAGTTGAAAACGAGAGAATCGTCAAACGGGCTATTCGTTTTTCCAAACAAAATTACCGCTTGTATTGATATAACCTTCTGTTCCGGCCTGGCTATCTCCAAACCGCACCTTGGCAAGTCCATTGTAAAAATCGGAAGGATACTGATACTGTCGTGTGATAACAATTTTTCCTTCTTTGTTAATGTAGCCCCATTTTTGGTCCTTACCGGAACCCAGAGCCACATTGGCAAGTCCGTCATTGAAGTTATATGCCCCATCGTAGGTAGCTTCAATTACAAATTGACCTTGTTTATTTATGTAACCGAATTTTCCTGTTTTACTGCTGCCTACGCGAATCAAAGCCAAACCTTCTTTAAATAGCCATGAGCGGTCGAATTTCAATTCAATGGCTATTTTACCTGTTTTGTCAATATATCCCCATTTTCCGGTGTTTTCATCTCCTTTTCTTACATTGGCCAACCCTTCATTAAAATCCCAGGCATACTGGTATTGTGGCTGAATAACAATTTTACCGGTTTTATCAATAAAGCCCCACAGTCCTTTTTGCTGCACGCGGGCCATTCCCTCTTTGAATTCGTAAGCGCCATCCCAGGTAGCCTCAATAACCCATTTCCCGGTTTTATCAATAAAGCCAAGTTTTCCATTTTTTTGTACACGAGCCAAACCCTCACTGAAGGTGTAAGCAAACTCAGCTCCGCTAACTGTGAAAACTACCTTGCCATCTGTTCCAATATACTTCCATTCTGTTCCGTCTTTTACGGCAGCCATTCCATCGGCAAAATCGGTAACCCTGCTGTATTGAATGGGCACAACTAATGTACCTGAACTATTAATAAAACCAAATTTACCGCCGTTACCTACTCTGGCCATTCCGTTTACCATATCAAAGGCAGTAGCATACAAAGGTTGAACTTTCATGCTGCCCGCTTTATCAATGTAGCCATATTTCCCTGCTTTTCTTACCGGATATAACTGGCTGTTTGCATGGTTTATCAGTAGTAAAACTACTGCAATTACAAGCGAAAAACTCTTTTTCATGTCTAGTTCAGATTTTCTGAATTATTGAAAGCGATGATATTCTTTAAAACAATAAATACGCTAAAAGTTACAAAATGAACCCCGAAGATAAATATTTTTTATATTGATGCAGATTTTTATTACGCGATTCGCAGGGCAAACGCATTTAAAAACCTAAGATTTTTAAGAGGTAGTTTTCATCCCAT
>CAZDUI010000046.1:0-26013 GCA_964508605.1 uncultured Weeksellaceae bacterium
ATACATCTACTTTTCTCCTCTATAAGTAGACATATTTGTCCAAAATGGCATGATATGTCTATTTTTTTATTTCTATTGTAAGTTCTTATTTCACCCGAATCACTCCCGAAAGATATACATATTTTACTTGCATACACCTACATGCTAAGTTAAATTTTTGGAGAGTCAGAGATTAATCCTGTCTGTCGGCTTCGATTTCATCAGGGGCATCCATGCCGACACCCTGCTGAGCTTCGGTCAGGATTGTGATGCTGCAAGTCACAGTCTTACGCCTATAACGCAGACATCATCGACCTGCTCGTTTTTGCCGCGCCACAGATAATGTGCTTCAAGCAGAAGTTCGCGTTGTTGCTGAAGATCGTCGCGATAAATAGAGTGTAATAACTCGCGCATTTTGGCGTATTTGAATTTTTTGTTGAATTCGCCACCAAACTGGTCAGAGTAACCGTCAGTAAACAGGTAAAAGGTGTCTCCGGGGTAGAATGTTTGCCGGTGGCCCGTAAATCGTAGGTGTTGTCCAAAAAGATAGCCTCCCACGGGCATTCGGTCGCCTTTGATTTCTATAATGGTTTCTTTATCACAGAATTCAGTTTCGGGTCTGAAGATAAGCAAAGGGCGTTGTGCACCGGCGTATTCAATAACATGTTGCGTAAAATCTATACTTACCAGCGATATATCCATGCCGTCTTTGATACGGGTAGACTGATTGCCTGTAGTTTGTCCCAGAGTGTCTGATATGCTAACATTTAAATAATTCAGTATGAGTTCGGGCTGCTCAATGTGTTTTTCGTGTAGTGCCTGGTTTAATAGGTTGTGGCCAATAATGCTCATGAAAGCACCGGGTACGCCATGACCTGTACAATCGGCCACGGCCAGATATACCTTGTTGTTTTTTCGTTCAGCCCGGTAGAAGTCGCCCGATACAATGTCTTTGGGTTCAAATAATACAAAGTGGTATGGTAGCAACTGACGAATAAACCGGTCATCAGGCAACATACTGTCCTGTATTTTCTTGGCATATTTAATGGAATCCAGGATGTCTTTATTTTTGCGCTCGATAACCACCTTGGTTTTTTCAATTTCTTCTTTTTGTGTTAATATTTCTTCGGTTCGCTTTTCTACCCGGTTTCGATATCGGTTAAAGTGAATAACAATTTCATCTTCAAGTACCTTAAAATTCCGTGCCAGTTCGCCAACTTCATCGCTGCCGGTATGTACCGGATATTTTGATGGTTCCTTGAAGTTGCTGTTCACAAAGTCGTGCAGATTTTTTTTCAGAGCTGCAAGCCTGCGGGTCATATTGCGCGACAGAATAAAAGCAGAAATAATACTAATTACCATAAAAACGGATAGCAATGCATAAAACCAAACTTTCATTTCGGCCAGAATTCCGGCCTGGGCCTTGTTTACCGTTGTGTTAATATTTTCAAGTTGTTTCAGCAACTGTTTTGAATGAATATCCACTTCGGCCTTCAAACCATGGGCTTCGTTTAAACCGATACTTTTTTCGGCCGCTACCAACTGAGTAAATATGGCTTTGTAGTTATCAATTAGTGTGATGATGTCACGTTGAACAGACCGCATGGTTTGCGTGTCGTTTATAATTTTTCCTTTTATGTGTTCGGCCTGTAGATTAAATCTATCGAGATACCTTGCATCTCGTCTTATAATGAAGTCTTTTTCGTGACGGCGCAGCATAAGTATATCTTCAGCGGGTATTACCTCACTGAATTCTACTTCAAGACGGTGTGCGTATTCTCTCATTTCCCCTTCCAGACCGTAATTCTGAAATCCCCGTATTAATAGAATGTTAACCAGTTTTTTAAATGTACCCCTGCACCGTGCATTTAATATTTCTGTCTGTTTCCATGCGTTTTTAATTTCCATGTCGGCAATCAGGTCGTCGCGTTGCAGGGTCTTGATTTCCCGGTTTACATCGGTAATCAGCGAATCGTATTTTTCGGCATATACGCTGTATTTATTTTTGAAAAAGTCGGGATTGATGGCTTCGTGCAGCAGAAAGTCGTTTTGTGCCTGAATGGCCTCTCGTACGGTGAGCTCTATTTTGCGGATTCTGTCGCTTACATTTTTTATTTCTTCTTTCTTTCTGAAATATCCTGCCGATAAAAAAATTAGAATAAATGCTGCAGCTGTGTAACCCATAAGTAGCAACAGTAGCTTTTGACGTATGGTTATCAGTTTGAACATAAAATATTTATGTAGCAAAGATAGTCTGTGTACAGCGGGAGTGCTTTAAGGCAATATTAAGGAACAGAGGTTCCATTGTTATTTTCTGCGGGTGCAGCATATAGTGCGATGAATCTTTTTTTTACGGGGTTGAATAAGTACTTTGCATAAAAGGTATACCGGTAGGTATTTTGTTCCGGCAGCAATTTGTAGTTTCGCAGCATGGGGTATAAAAGAGGCGGATATATTGATGCGTTGGAAATTCATGAAATGGCCTTTGGTGGCAAGGGAATGGGTTATATTGAGGACGAGCAGGGCCGCATGGTAGTGTTTGTGGAACAAGCCATTCCCGGACAACTGGTAAAGGCGCAGATTACTGAAAAAAGAAACCGGTTTATGAACTGCCGTCTGGTTAACGTGTTGCGTCGCAGTGCGCTTGAAATGGAAACGGATTATCAGCATATTGCCGGCAACCCGTACATTACCCTGTCTGTAGAACAACAACTGAAATGGAAGGAACAGGTTACCATTGACGTTTATCGCAGACTGGGTAAAATTGAGAATATAAGCGCGATATACAGGGGCATCATCTCGTCGCCACGTCCGTATCACTATCGAAACAAAATGGAATACAGTTTCGGTAGCATTGTGCATAATCCGTTAAATGGCGGCGATTATGACGGCTTTGCCCTGGGTTTTAAAGCACGGGGTACCTGGTGGAAGGTAGATCCGCTGTTGAAGGATTCGGGAATGTTTGATTCGGAATGGGAGAATCATCTTCATTTGATATCTAAGGTGTGTTATGATACCGGTTTGCCGGCGTGGCACGCCCCCCGGAAGGAAGGGTTTTTCAGGTTTTTAGTGGTTCGCAAAAGTTTTGAGCAGAACCGGTTGCTGGTAAACCTTGTAACCACCAGTAACGGACTGGAAAACTTCAATGCGTCCTTGGTATTGAATGCAGTGCAACAAATTCTGGGCGAGCGTCTTGCCGGGTTTATACATACGGTAAATGACGGTGTCAGCGACCGTGGAAAGGTTGAAGACGGACAAAGTATGTTGTTGTACGGTAAGGATTTTATTGAAGAGGCTATTTGCGGACTCAATTTCAGGGTGAGTATGGAGAGCTTTTTTCAGCCCAATCCGGCAGCGGCAGAGGTTCTTTACAATAAGGTGGCCGAATATGTGCACCAGGATATAGATTATATTGCCGGAGAACAGGTTTTGGATCTTTTTTGCGGGACAGGAACCATTGCACAAATATTGGCGGCAAGGCTCGATGGCGTAAGGGTAACAGGCGTAGATATTGTGGAGGAAGCCATACAGAATGCCCGGGCAAATGCTGCATTGAATAAGTTAGAGCATCTGCAATTTCACTGTGCTGATGCCGGGAAATATTTGCACTTACATCCTGAAATGGCAGGACGGATAAAGACGGTGGTGGTAGATCCGCCGCGTGCCGGAGTAGGAGTGAAGAGCATGGAGAAAATTTTGAATTTGCAGCCCGAAAGAATCGTGTATGTTAGTTGTAATCCGGCAACCCAAACCCGTGATATTCAGCAATTGCTACAAGCCGGATTTGAGTTCTGTGCACTTACTCTGGTAGATCAGTTTCCGCACACGCATCATATTGAAGCCGTAGCATTGTTTCACAAAATAAGCTAAATTTTTTGATGAAATTGTCTGAAAAAAAGACAAAAAGAAAGGGCAAGCTTACTGCATCGCACCGCTACAACCGCCTACCCTTGCTCCATTCCTGACCTGGGGGAGTTCAGCGGGAGCTGGTCGTACAGGACTTGCCCCGAACCACAAAGGTATATATTTTTTTGTACCCCTGCCACAAAATACTTTTATCTCCGGAATCTGTAGGAGCCCAAAAGCCTTATCCCCGGACTCCGAAGGAGTCCAAAAGCATTAACACCGGATGCAATCCGGTGATTAGGTGATAACACCGGATGCAATCCGGTGATTAGGCGATAAGGTGATAAGGCGCCACACCCCACCCTCCTGCTATCATGTCAGAAACTACTTTACGTCACCCATCAGCTTGCGCACCAATGGAGAAATAAGAATAAGTGCACCTCCGCAAATGGCTGCATAGATGGCCAGTTGTAAATAACCATCGGTATAACCCTGAAGTTTCTCCATGGGCGAAGCGTCATCCTTAGGCGATGCCATACCTGCCCCAAGAATTCCGGCAACGTACTGCCCATAGGCACTGGCAAGGAACCACATACCCATCATCACCCCCCATAATTTTTGCGGAGATAATTTGGTCATAATAGACAATCCAATAGGAGAGAGGCACAGTTCACCAAAAGTTATAATCAGATATGCAATGGTGAATATGTCTAAAGAGGTTTTTCCGTCTTCACCGGCAAAAAATTTGGTGGCATAAAATACGTAGAATGCTACGGCAAGAAAAAGAAATCCCAATCCAAATTTTATTACGGTATTAGGTTCAATTTTTCTTTTGGCCATTGCAAGCCACACCAGGCCTATTAATGCGCTGAAGGCAATTACAAATACCGAGTTGGCAGAATTGTTTACTACATTCGGGTCAATGCCGCTAACGCCAGCCAAACTGTCATTCAGGTTGTACAAAGCAAACAAGCTTAACGAGCCTCCGCTTTGTTCGAAAAACGCCCAGAAAACAATAGAGAAAGCGATAAATATAAGAGCGGCAATTAATTTAAGAACGTCTCCTTTCTCCAGTTTTGTCATTTCGTAAATCAGGTAAACAATAGTAAGTGGTCCGATGGTGTACATAAAAATGTCTGTATACGCGGTGTTTTTTACCATGGTGATAATCAAAGGAACGGAGGCCAGACTTAGAATGTAAACAGCTATTTCTCTGATTTTTCTTTTATTGACGGGTAGGTTAAAAATCGGAGAATTTCCAATGGGCCCCATCGTTTTTTGAGTACCCAAAAATGAAATCAAACCTATGGTCATTCCTATTCCTGACAGACCAAACGCCCATCCCCAGGAATGAAATTTTCCAATGTAAACACAAAGCAATCCGCCTAAAAACGCACCAATATTTATACCTGTATAAAACAAGCCAAAACCGGCATCTCTGCGTGCGTCTCCCTTTTTGTACAGGGCACCTACCATGGTGGAAATATTCGGTTTAAAAAATCCTGTTCCAACAATGGTAAAGCTTATTCCCAGAAAAAAGGTTTCGGAGGGGGCAAATGCAAGAATAAAGCTACCTGCAATCATTAATAACCCACCCCAGAACAGCGATTTCTTAAATCCCAGAATTTTATCGGCAAACAGGCCGCCAATAAAAGTAAAGGCATATACAAATGCCTGAATGGCACCGTATTTTAAGTTTGCGTCTTTTTCTTCAAATGCCAGCTGAGTAACCATGAATACCATAAGCATACCCCGCATGCCGTAGAAGGAGAATCTCTCCCACATTTCGGTAAGAAACAAATACCATAGTTGTTTTGGATACTTTCCTTTAAAATCCTGAATTTCTTCCAGGGTTAGTGTCTTACTCATTATTCAATAGTATTAAAAGTTAAAAAACATTTTTCTCGCGCATTACCTTCTTCAGATACTTTAGCTGAGCGAAGAGCAGTAAAAACGCCACCAGGCAAAGTCCGAAATTAATGAGGAAGTAATAAGATTTATTGTCAATACCTTCCCATAATCCGCCCAACATACCGCTTAGTTTATTCCCCACGGCGGTGCTTAAAAACCAGCCACCCATCATCAAAGCCGTTAGTCTTGGCGGCGATAGTTTAGACACCAGCGAGAGTCCCATGGGTGAAAGAAACAATTCTCCAACAGTTATTACACCGTACGATGCTATCAGCCACCAGCTGCTGGCTTTTTCGTTACCCATGTTGATAGATTCAACGGCCATAACCATTACCAGTGCCGAAACACCGGTAATCAGCAATCCGTAGGCAACCTTGGTAGGCGTTGATGGCTCACGTTTCTTGCGCTTCAGTATTCTGAACAAGCCTACCACTATGGGCGTAAGAAATATTACCCAGAAAGGATTGATGGACTGATATAGTTCTGTAGATACAAGTTTTAGATTCTCACCTTCAGCCGGTTTGCGGTCTTCGGCAAGGTTAGCAAAATACACCCTTGAATTTTTCTCTAATGTAATTTGTTCCTGCAAATCTTTGTAGTCATCTTTTTTCGCCCCTGCGGCTTTCATGGAATCTATTTCGGCCGTTACCTGCTCTTCGCGCGCTTTAAATTCATCGTCGGTAAAGGCAAAAAAATCGGAATCGTTGGTAACGGTTTGTGTTAAACCAAAGGTATCAAAGGTTCCCTCCATTGCTGTGGGCACTTCGCGGTCGGTATATTCTTCGGCCCACACAGTAAGTGCATCGCCGTTCTGGTGAAATACGGCCCAAAAAACTACTACACAGGCAAATACTGTTAACAAAGCACGTATGGGACCTTTGTCTTCGTCGGAAGCTTTGGTCATAAGTGAGATGTAAAAAATTACCACCGGAATACAGCCAAAAATGAAAGCATCGTTGGCATCAGAGCCCAGTAAATTTCCGGGAATAAACCAACCCACAATGCCCATACCGAACAACGGCAGGAAAACTGTCATCAATATGGATTTCATGGATTTGTCTTCCTTTTGACGGGGTTTCATTACATCGGCTTCTTTCAAACTTTTGGTACCGGACATAAAAATTACCAGACCCACAAGCATACCTACACCGGCGGCGGCAAAAGCCCATCCCCAGCCGTAATTTATGCGCATGTATGCTGCTACGAAGTTGCATATAAAGGAACCTATATTGATACCCATATAGAAAATGTTGTAGCCTGCATCTTTATTTGCACGGTAACGGTCGTCATTGTAAAGATTTCCCACAAGGGTGGATATGTTGGGTTTAAAAAATCCGTTGCCTAATATTATAAGCAGTAAAGAGATATAAAGAACCGATTCATTATTGTCTACCGATAGTCCGAAATATCCCGCGGCCATCAGCAATCCGCCAATCAACACCGAACGCCGGTATCCCAGCAACCGGTCGGCCAGTAACCCGCCAAGAAATGGAGTTAGGTATACCAAACCCAAATAAGTACCATAAACGTCGCTTTTCATGGTTTTGTCGAAACCCATACCGCCGTTTGCTGTGCTGTCAAGCATGTATAACGAGAAGATACCCAACATCAGATAATACCCGAACCGCTCCCACATTTCTGAGAAAAACAGGTAATACAATCCCACCGGATGACCTTTAGCTGCTGATTTAGAATTGCTCATGTTAAATTATAGTGAATTTACAAAGCGTGAAGATAAACATTCCTGATAAATTACGTTCATGTTGAATTAATACACGTACTTTCTGCGAAGGGCCGATAAAAACCTCATCAAAAAGTGGGCACTTCATATATAGAGTAAGGAAAGTTGAGAAACAAAGAAAGTGTTGTTGTAACAATCGTGAAAATCTGTAGATAACAAATCATTTCTGTTCATAGTCAGAAATGAACAATTAACCGTTTTAATTACATAGCTCCTCTAATAATCGGTGGGAATATAAATATGCTGATTATTTTTGCGTTCCCAAACTGTAACTGATGAAAAAAATTTCAATGTTGTTTCTGCTGGCGGCAGGTGTCTTTATGGGTGCACTAACCCAAAGTTGTTCAGGCGATAAGGACAAAGAAGGCACTGATAATGGAGAAAAAAAAGACACGGTTACAGACGCTCCAATGCCAACGGTTGACACCGTTAAAGACCCGCATTCATTTGCAAATATTCATCAGGTATATGCCACACATCTGCATTTGGATGTAGCAGTAGACTTTACCGCAAAGCAATTGGTGGGTTCGGTAACTTACGACCTGGCTTTTATAGAACCTACCGATACCATGATTCTGGACGTAAAAAAACTGGGTGTTGACAGTGTATATCTAGACGGTTCAACAAAGACAGAGTTTACGTTTGGTGAGGAAGATGAACTATTGGGCAAACCCATGTACGTTAAAATATCGGAAAACACAAAGAAAGTAACCGTTTATTACAGAACCATAGAATCTCCTGCATTACAGTGGCTTGAACCTTCTCAAACTTCCGGAAAAAAGCATCCGTATTTGTTTACTCAGGGGCAGGCAATTCTTACCCGCACCTGGATTCCCTGTCAGGATAGCCCTTTGCGCCGTGTAACATACAGTGCAAAAATTACGGTGCCCAAAGAACTGATGGCAGTAATGTCGGCAACGAATCCGCAAACGCGCAACGAATCCGGAGTGTACGAGTTCCAGATGAAGCAGCCCATTCCAATTTACCTGATGGCACTGGCCGTGGGCGATCTGAAGTTTGAAGCCATAGGAGAACGTACCGGTGTTTACTCTGAACCTGATATGGTGGCTGCCTGTGCAGATGAGCTACAGGATATGGAAAAGATGTTACTGGCCGCCGAAAAATTATACGGTAAATATCAGTGGGAGCGCTACGATGTTATCGTGTTACCTCCCAGTTTCCCTTTTGGTGGCATGGAAAATCCACGCTTAACTTTTGCAACGCCCACCATTATTGCCGGCGACAGAAGTCTTGTTTCTTTAATAGCTCACGAGCTTGCTCACAGCTGGAGCGGGAATTTGGTAACTAACGCTACCTGGAGTGATTTCTGGCTGAATGAAGGGTTTACCGTGTATTTTGAAAACCGTATTATGGAAGAACTTTACGGTAAGGAATATGCTGATATGCTTTTATTACTAAGTGAACAAGAGTTAAAAGCAGAAATTGCCCAAATGCAGGCCGATGGCAAGGAAAAAGATACTTACCTTAAACTAAGGCTTGCGCATCGCGACCCGGATGAAGGTATGAATGCCATAAGTTACGAAAAAGGTGCTTTTTTCCTTCGAATGCTGGAACATACTGCCGGCAGAGAGAGATTTGATGCATTCCTGGGTCAATACTTCCGTGATTATCGTTTTACTAATGTAACAACTGAAGATTTTGTAGGTTATCTTAAGAAGAATTTGTTGGAGAAATATAAACTGCAAGCGAATGTTGATGAATGGGTTTACGGCCCGGGGCTTCCAGCAAGTCATGTTCCCATCGTTAGCGACAAATTTACCAAAGTTGAAGAGACCATAGCCGCATATAGCGGTGGCAAAACAGCCAAGGATATTGTAAATCCTGAATGGACAACCCACGAGAAGCTTCATTTCATTCGTAATTTACCTGAAACCATAACAGTAGCGCAATTAAAGGACCTTGACGCTGCCTTTGGCTTCAGTGCATCCGGAAACTCCGAGATATTGGCCGCATGGTTTGTGCTTTCAATAAACCACGGGTATCTAGATCACAAGGATAAAATGGAAGCCTTTTTAATAAGGGTGGGTCGGCGTAAGTTTTTACAACCTATGTATAATGCATTAATGAGTCAGCCACAGACACAAGCATTTGCAAAGAGTGTTTATGTTAAGGCTCGACCCAATTACCATTCAGTTTCAACCGGGACGATAGATAAGATTGTGGGGTATAAGGTTTGATACTGATTGTTTGACAAAAGGCCTCCCGCTTGCGGGAGGTTTTTTTTTGTTTGTTACTTATACAGCGTGTGCTTTATACCAGCGTGCGTAGTCTTTTGCAAGGTAGGTAAGAATGATGTCGGCGCCGGCCCTTTTTACAGAGATCAGTGTTTCTGGCATAGCCTTTTCATAAGCGAGCCATCCGTTTTTACAAGCGGCAAGCAACATGGCACATTCACCGCTTACATGATAGGCAGCAACCGGAACAGAACTTTGTGATTTTAACAGATGAATGACATCAAGATAGTGGAGCGCCGGTTTTACCATCACAATATCGGCCCCTTCTTCTTCATCCAGCATTAGTTCCCGCAATGCTTCTGCTTTATTTGCCGGATCCATTTGGTATGTTTTTTTGTCGCCTGCTTTGGGTGCCGAATCCAGCGCATCCCGGAAGGGTCCGTAGAATGCACTGGCGTATTTGGCGGTATAACTCATGATACCGGTATTCTGAAATCCTTCGTCATCTAAAGACTCGCGCAGATATCCAACCCTTCCATCCATCATATCGCTGGGTCCTATCATGTCAATACCTGCCCGGGCCTGAGCAACGGCAAGTTGTGCAAGATAGGGCAACGTTTCATCGTTAAGTATTTGCCCATTTTCTACGTACCCGTCGTGACCATCAATATTGTATGGATCAAGAGCCACGTCGCTGATAAGGGTAATGTCCTGAAATTCTTTTTTAAAAAGTGAAATGGCTTTCAGATAAAAGTTGTTTTCGTCCCACCCATAGCTGCCGGTTTTATCTTTTAGCGATTCAACTACCGAAGGAAAAAGAATAAAACTCTTTATACCCAGTTCAATACATTTCTCTATTTCCTTTAGAGCCTGGTCGGTGCTTAATCTGAAACTTCCCGGCAGGGAAGGTACTTCATTGCGAATTCCTGAACCATCAACCAGAAAAAGAGGTTGCACCAACTGGGCAGGCGTAAGCCTGGTTTCGCGTACCAAATTCCGCACGGTTTCACTTATGCGGTTACGGCGCGGGCGTATATTCATCATAAACGGTAATTTATAAGTGAATCACTTCACCGTACGCAGCAGCGGCTGCTTCCATAACGGCTTCGCTCATGGTAGGGTGCGGATGCACTGTTTTAATCAGTTCGTGGCCTGTAGTTTCCAGTTTTCTTATGGCTACTATTTCTGCAATCATTTCTGTTACATTGGCACCAATCATATGTCCGCCCAAAAGTTCACCGTATTTGGCATCGAATATCAGCTTCACAAATCCATCTTTTGCACCTGCTGCACTTGCTTTGCCTGAGGCAGAGTAGGGGAATTTACCCACTTTAATTTCAAATCCGGCGGCTTTGGCCTGGGCTTCGGTCATACCTACCGATGCTACTTCAGGAGAACAATAGGTACACCCGGGGATATTTCCATAGTCTAATGGTTCAGGATGATGACCGGCAATTTTTTCAACGCAGATGATTCCTTCGGCAGAAGCAACGTGGGCCAGAGCCGGACCGGGGGTAATGTCGCCAATGGCGTAGTATCCGGGTATGTTGGTGGCATAATAATCATCAACAAGCACCTTGCCCTTATCGGTAACAATACCGCAGGCTTCAAGACCAATACCTTCAATGTTGGTTTGAATGCCGGCAGCACTTAATACAACATCGCATTCTATAATTTCTTCGCCTTTCTTTGTCTTCACTCTTACCTTACACCCACTGCCTGAAGTGTCAACACTTTCTACAGAAGACTCCGTAAATACATTCATTCCCTGCTTTTTGAAGCTTTTTTCCAGCTGTTTGCTTACTTCTTCATCTTCAAAGGGAACAATGCGCGATTGATATTCAACAATGGTTACTTCTGTTCCCAGGGTATTATAGAAATAGGCAAATTCTACACCTATGGCTCCAGAGCCCACAACAACCATCTTTTTGGGTTGTTTTTCAAGATTCATGGCCTGACGATAGCCGATAACTTTCACACCATCCTGCGGAAGATTGGGCAGTTCTCTGCTGCGCGCTCCTGTAGCAATGATAATATTTTTCGCTTCTAATTCTGTGGTTTTACCTTCTTTGTCGGTAACAGAAATTTTCTTTCCGGGTTTCAGCGTACCGGTACCCATGATAACATCAATTTTGTTTTTCTTCATTAAAAAATTGATACCGTTACTCATACCATTGGCCACGTCACGGCTTCTTTTTATGATGGCCGGAAAATCTGATTTGGCATCTTTAACTTTAATGCCGTAATCTTCGCTGTGTGAAATATATTCAAATACGTTGGCGCTTTTTAAAAGTGCTTTGGTAGGTATGCAACCCCAGTTCAGGCAGATGCCACCCAGCGCTTCACGTTCAACAATAGCAGTTTTTAATCCTAGCTGTGCTGCCCTGATTGCGGCTACATAACCTCCGGGTCCTGAGCCTAATACAATAACGTCATAATTCATTGTCTGCGGTTTTTCTTATTTTGCTGTTCCGGCCACGAAAGTAATAAAAGAAAGCCAAGAGTAACCCACGGGTTTTTAAAATCTGTCAACAATGTACTGCGTTGTTAGAATTCTCTATCTAGCCTGCGGTTTCAACTTTTTCAAGTCGCGATGCATAGATTTTCCTGTTCAGCAAATCGGTAAGTCTTTTGGTAATGGTGCTGAAATACCTTTTTGTTTTATATCCTGAAATCCACTGAAGGCCCTTGATAGAGTTTGTAAGGAAGATTTCGTCGGCTACCAGCAAATTTTGAGGCATTATGGGACACTCGTATACTTTCAGGTTGTTCTCAATAGCCAGATTAATAATCTGCATTCTCATGATACCTGCCAGGCAGCCGTCAGTTATTGCCGGAGTATATAGTACGCCATTACAAATAAGAAACACGTTGGAACTGGTGCTTTCAATAATATTCATGCGGTCGTTTTGCAACAAACAATCGTCAAGCCGGTTTTCCTTTGCCCAAAGTCCGGCAACCACATACAACTGAGAGTTCAAAGTTTTGTATGGAGTAAGCGGGGTATAGGGCTTTTTAATTTCGGTGTACAAATCAATGTTTAGCCCGGTTTCGTTCAGTGTGTATATATTCTCTTTCAGTGGTGCGGCTGTAATAACGTATTCAGATGAATTGTTATCGGGTATATAGTATCCTCCCGACGACCGAAAAGCGGTAAGTCGCACACGACCGCCTTTGTCAATGCCCAGTTTTTCGGTGAGAACTTTTATTTCTGAAGATAGTTTATCTGAATTTAATCCTGAGGGGATTGCAATCTTTAGTTTTTCCAGCCCCGAATGCAGCCGTTTCATGTGCATGTCAATAAAGCATGGGGCTCCGTCAATTAACCGGATTGATTCAAAAACACCGTCGCCCATTAAAAAGGCACGGTTCATATACCCCCCTTTTACATTATTGGATGATTCGAGCTTACCGTTCAGAATCAGGTAGTCTTCAGTATGTGATGTTTCTTGTGTCATTACAATGTGCCGATAAATTGGGCAAGACCTGCGTTCTTTTCAACCGGAATTCCCCTGATATCTGCTGCCTCTGCTGCCAGCATATCGCTTGGCATATCGCCGATAAAGTACGCTAATTTTTTTGTAATATGGTATTTTGCCAAAGCTTTTTCTATCATCAAACTTCCGGGTTTTCTTAGTAAGCTATTGCCAAAATCTTGATGATGAGGTGAATAATAGTAATCTGTAATTTTAATATTCTCCTGCCGAAAGCGGGCTATTAATTGTTCCATCAAACTTTCAATATCACTTTCTGTGCACATACCTTTGGCAACACAAGCCTGGTTTGTGATGATGATAAGCAGGAAATTTTCGCGGGTAGCCCATTGCAAAAACTCTATAACACCGGGAAGAATGGTTATATCATCATATTTTATAGTGTAGGTGCCGGGGTCGTAATTCAATACACCGTCACGGTCAAGAAATATTGCCTTCTGTTGCGGCACCATGATTTAAAAATGACTTAAGAAATTTGTAAGATATCTGTAATCAAGAATAGTAATGAAGATGATTCCGAACACTGCGCCAAAAAAGTGAGCGTCGTGCGCAACCTTGCCTTGTCCTCTTTTGTCAAGGTAATATTCGAGCGCCAGGTAACCAACTCCAAAAATATAGGCAGGAATGGGAATGGGAATGAACATAAGATACAGACCTGCGTCGGGTGCCATCATAATAAAACAGAAAATAACCGAAGCCACGGCACCGCTGGCTCCCAGACTGTAATAATGGTCGTTATTTCTATGCCTGTAAAATGCCGGAAGGGTTGCAAAAACTACACCGCCAACGTATAACAGCAGATACAAATACATTCCTGTCTTTCCGTAAAGCCCTATAAATGCGGTTTCTACGTGTTGACCAAAGCCGTACAATACGTACATATTCAATATAAGATGAAAGGCATCAGCGTGAATCAGCGCATGGGAGAAGATGCGGTAATATTCTTTGAACGTTGTTACTTTGTACGGACTAAACATCATTTTATACTGCTGGTCGCGGTTATTGAATCCCGACAATGAAACCAGCACAGTAGCAATTAGGATTATAGTAGTAACAGGATATGAGGCCACTCAGCGAATTTTCTTAAGTTGAATATCTTTTTGTATCTGCGACCTAAAGGAAGCCTTGTCCAAAACTTCAAGTATATATTCCTGGATTTCGTGGTTATCGGCATACACTTCCACCCTGTAATTTCCCGGGGGTAAAATCATAACATATCTCCAGTTGGTACGGTTAGGGCGATAATCTCCAAAAATTTCATCGGTTTGGGCATCGTAAACGGTAATTAAAACCTCCTCAAATTTTTCTTTGTCATCGTCTGATGTAACATTACCAATAATAAGCGAGAGCTGAGGTTCTACTTCGTTAAATGTAACCCTGTAAATGTCCAGGCCACCGAAACCTTCCTTTCTTACGGTGCTCATGTATCCATATCTTCCTGTTCCTGAAAGCATAAAACTCATGTCGTCTTCGGGTGTATTGATAGGAAATCTTAAATTTTCTACTCCTGAGAATCTCATTTTTACCGGATCCCATGCTGCTTTGAAAATGTCATATCCACCCATAGAAGAGTGCCCTTTTGAGCTAAAGAATAGGAATTTACCATCGGGCGAAAGATTCGGAAAATCTTCATCGAACCGGGTATTTATGCCGGCACCCAAATTTAAAGGCTGACTCCAGTCGCCATTGGGGAGTTTTCTTACAACATATAAATCTACTCCACCTTCTCCGCCGGGCATGTCGCTGGCAAAATAAATGGCATCACCTTCAGTGTTCAAACAAGCAGCAATTTCCTGATGTTTGGTATTTATGGCTCTGGGTAGCTTTACCGGTTTCAATGCTTTGGTATTCGTAATTTCTCCCAGATACAGGTCTCCGCCGCCATTCACTGATTCCATGAAAAACAAGGCCTGAGAACCGTCGCTGGCAACACCTACCACCTCTTCGTCAAATTCATAGGTATTTACACTTTCCTGAAATACGGGTTTTTGAAATTTACCTCCGGCTTCAACACTTACGTATACATTGGCAGCAAATCTTCCGTCGGGTAGTTCGGCACTCTGGTCGCCGCGACGACTGTTAAAAATAACAAAAGATTCATTTTTTGGAATAAACGGAAAGTATTCGTCGTAAGACGTGTTGATGGCATTCCCCAGATTTTCAATACTCACATTGGCCGGATACTTCATTAATTCTTTGGCATTTATGCAGTACTGAATTTGAACTGCTGCATCACTCAGGTTCTCGGTTGATCCTTTGGCTTCTTTTATAAAGGCTTCATACAGCTTAATTGCTTCATCAAACCGGTAAGCGTAATGGTAGGCGCGTCCCAGCATGTAACCTGTGTTCGGAAAATTTACTTTATCGGTTACTTTTTCAAATGGCACAGCAGCCCTTGCTTTATCGCCGGTGGCATTAAGGTAACAGACGCCCAGATAATAATTCCACGACTGGTTTTCTGGTTGATCTTTTAAAAGTTCAATGAATTCTTGTGCCGCAGCAGTAAAATTCGCTGCTGTAAAAAGTTCCATAGCCTTTTTTTCATCGCTGTTTTGTGCATTTAAAACAGAAACAAGTGAAAACAGGCAGGTTATTAATAAGTATTTCATGAGAATTTAAATGGGTTTGCAAAGGTAAGAAAATCAAACTAAATGGGTTCAATCAAATAAAAAAAGGACCGACATATTTGTCAGTCCTTTGGTATTAAAAAGTGTTTTTGGAAATTTCCTAGATGTAATCAGAGGAGATTAAACCATTAGAATTTCTAATGGTGAAGCACGTTAGTCAATTATACCGGTAATATTGGCTTTGTCTTGTTTTACATTTGTGTTTTCGCCGGGAAGCACCTTGCCGCTGAAGGGAGGGTAGGTATCAGTGAACAAACTAAAGTAGGCGTTAACGCGGGTTTGCCAACGAAGGGTTTCTACAACAAAGTTGAACATTCCTTCAGGATACTTACCTGAAAACAGGATGCTGAACCATGCGGCAATGTTTATAAACATTACGCCAATCATTCTGAAGTATAAAATAAATGCATGAGGAATAATCATAAAAAAGCCAAGGAACATTCTTAACAATACTTTGCCCTGACTCACTTTTTCGGGATAAGGAAAATCCAAAGTGAACTTGTCATCGGCGCCGTTTAATCCAAATGTGGGGTATCCGTCCAGCAAATTCATCATACGCAGGCTAACGCGCATGTTATAACGGTTGTACTTAACCAGATAATCGAAACTGCTTCTTGGGAATTTACCTGTAAATAAGCAGGAAAGGAAAGAAATTATGGTGTGAAAGAAAGAACCTATACCTAATATCATTAACAAAATACCATGGGGAATAAGAATGTAAATGAATCCAAAAAAGGAGCGAAGCAGCAATTCACCTTGTGAATGCTTTTCCTGATGTGTTACATGAAAGTCCATAATTTTTCAGTTTAAAGGTTTGGTTTATTTTGCCGAAAATAGCATTAAAGAGCTAACTTGCAAATATGTTACATAAAAATTAATGAACAATTCTTATTACCGGATAACGATTTACACCGGGTTCGTAAAGTGGTGATTGTTGATACAACCAATAGAATTGAGCATCTGCGCTCATTCTGAAATGTTCCTCATTGGCTTTTTTTTGGTCGAATCTTTTTTTTAGTTCAGGGTCATTTTTTAACATTTCGGCAGCATAGTCGTCAAAAACGTAAGTACTGTACCATTCTTTTTGCATTAAAGTAGCATCAAAATAATTCCATGCAAACCATGAATCTTCACTGTGAGGTTCCAGAACTTCGGCAAGAAATCGTGCAGCATCACCTTGCACTGGTATCAGTACATCCCCGGGACGCACCTTCGTCCATTGGGTTTTCTTTTTTAGTTCAATATCATAATGCAGATAATGACCTTCATAGGGTTTCTTTACAGTTTTATAGTCTTCAATAAAATACACCTCTGCTTTTATGGTGGTATCGGCGGATATTATTTTATATTGTATGTTATTAATATCCAGTAATTCAATAGCCTTGTACCATGCTCCCGGAATCAGGTAGTAGTCGGGTAGCACTACGGTATCGGCGGGGATGTATTTTCGGTACCAGCGTATGTTTATTTCAATTGGTTTTTGCTGATTGTATTGAAGCTGTGGTAATCCGGTAACTTCGCTAAGAGGGTATTCGGCTGCATAACCTTTGAATGGAAAGATTTGGAAAGTGGTGGTGTCGGCAATGTAATTAAGAAATACATTCTGGTGTTTTTTGGCAAAATGATGCAATTGTTTTCTGTGCGATGTAATAATAGCACCTGCATGGGTTGACGTAGTATTAATAAAGATATTCAGTAGATGGTAGGTAGCATGTACGCGCTGTTCAAAGGGTTTCAGCATGTGCGCTTCAGTAACAAAAGACATTGCACCGAAAAGATTTGCGTAGCCTGTTGAATATCTGGGTGTTTCAAGGTAGTCATAGATTCCTGTTTCAGGTGTTGCTCCGGCTGTATTCACATAAGGGCTCATGGTGAAGCCGGCTTCTTCCATCTTTTTATACAGGATAGGTTCCAGTGTATCTGTCATAAAACGGCCGGTTACAGGAGCAGCCTTGTCTTTCTGAGAGGTAATTAAAGTCATGACATATTGATAGTCAGCACCGTTGCTGGTGTGTGTGTCAATAAACAAGTCAGGATTCCAAAATCGCAGCATTCCCACCAGGGTGCGTGCATTTCGGCTGTCCAGCTTAATAAAGTCGCGATTCAGGTCAAGGTTTTGACCATTGCCTCTGAAACCGTATTCAAGGGGGCCGTTTTGGTTTGCCCTGCTGCAGCAGCCGCGATTCAGGGCTCCGTCTACATTATATATAGGAACAATGCATATGGTAATGTTATCAGGAACGGTTTTTTTACCAGAAACATACTCGGCAGCCAGTTTATAAGAAGCATCAATTCCACAGGGTTCACCGGGATGAATGCCATTCAGTATAAAAACTACGGCAGTATTTCTCTCTGAAAGATCTTCCGGCGAGAACTGACCATTTTTATTGATAATGAAAAGATGCAGGGGCAAAAGGGCATCTGTTGAGCCTTGTTGAACCAGGGTACAAACTGAAGGATAATTCCTTTGTAACCGTGCGTATTTTTTAATTAATTCGCTGTGTTCAAACGTTCTGTTGGACTGATAAGGCATTGTGTCAGTCTGGGTAAAACCCGGGTGGTAAAAAACTACCAAAAGCAGCCAGATAAATATTTTCATTTTCAAATACTGTCGTGCCTTACCAGTACTCCGTTATGTAAGATGGGAATAACTTCGGTTTGGTTGGGTGTAAGGCAGTAAATAATATCTTCTTTAATATTAAGGTGTTGCAGTCTTCTTCTGTGGCTTGACGATTTTAAATATCCCATGTAATTTTCACGGGCACTGAGGTAAATATACTTTGCCGCAACCGATGCATCTTCATCGCTTGTAAAATCGCCGGTTTCCAGCAAGCCATGAGCAATACCACCGGCGCAAATTGTGTCTTCAAGATTAAATTTATCTTTCCAGCCTGCACACAGGCACAGCACATTTTTTTTCTGAGAATGCAGCCATTTCACCAGGGCATCAAGGTTTAGTAATGAGCCGATGACAACGGTTTTTGCATGTGAGGCCACCTGAATGGTTTTTGTTCCATTGGTTGTACTTAATACCAGAGTTTTGCCTTTGAATTTTTCGTTCATAAATGCAAACGGCGAATTCCCAAAGGCAAATCCGTCTACTACCTTCCCGTCCCTTTCAGCACCTACAATATAGCCCTGCGACTGATAAAGCCGCGCTTCTTCAAGGGTCAAAACAGGTATAATTCCCAGCACGCCATAATGCAAGGCAGCACACATTGCCGAAGTGGCTCTTAGAACGTCAATTACAACCACAATCTCGGCTCCTGCCTTGTGCAAAGGATATAGGTTAGGCGAGAAGCAAACTTCAACTTTAGGTCTGTGGTCGTCCTCCATTATTTATTGTTCTTCCAGAATGGTAGTGTGGTTACTTCGGCCAACAGCGCTTTGTCTCGCACTCTGATTCTTATTTTACTTCCCGGTGTTGAATACTCTGCCGGGACATAAGCAAGTCCAATTGGAATTTTAAGAGATGGCGACATGGTACCAGAGGTAACAGTTCCTATGGTTTCTCCCAAATCATTTTCCACGGTGTAACCATGGCGGGGAACCCCTTTGTCTTTTAGTTCGAAACCAACAAGTTTGGTTTTAACACCGGCTTCTTTTTCCAGTTTTAGGTTTGCACTGTTCACAAAGTCTTTTGTAAATTTAGTTACCCATCCTAAGCCGGCAGCAAAAGGTGAAGTGGTATCATCAATTTCGTTGCCATACAGGCAAAATCCCATCTCCAGCCTAAGTGTATCTCGTGCAGCCAATCCTATGGGACGAATACCTTCTTCTTTTCCTGCTTCAAAAACGGCATTCCATAATTTTTCAGCATTCTCGTTGTGGACATATAATTCAAAACCGCCGGCACCTGTATAACCGGTAGCCGAAATAATAATGTAGTCTATTCCGGCCATTGGTCCTACAACAAAACGATAATATCCTATTTCAGATAGATTAACGGATGTGATTTTTTGAAGTATGGCTGTGGCTTTGGGGCCTTGAACTGCCAGCAATGAAAATCGGTCTGATATGTTTTGAAGGTCGGCATCTATTCCGGCATTCTGTTTTTCTATCCAGTTCCAGTCTTTTTCAATATTTGAGGCATTTACCACCAGCAGGAATTTCTCTGCATTCAAACGGTAGGTCAGATAGTCATCAACTATGCCACCCTTATCGTTAGGCAAATAGGCGTACTGGGCCTGGCCATCCATAAGTTTTGATACATCATTACTGGAAATACGCTGCAATAATGCCAAAGCATTTGGACCCTGAACCAGGAATTCACCCATATGAGAAACGTCAAACACCCCGGCACAGGTGCGGACAGTTATATGCTCTTCGTTTACACCGGTATATTGCACCGGCATCAGATATCCCGCAAAAGGAACCATTTTGGCATTCAGTGATTCGTGAACTGAAGAAAGCACAGTTCGTTTTAATTGGATATCAGTTCCTGCTTCCATTTTTATAAGTAATTATTTGTTATTATTATTTTCTTTAAAGTCGTTGGAAAACAAATGTAGAAATTTATCTGTATTGGCTTTCACTGAATATTTTTCCTCTATTTTTTTACGAGCAGCATTCCCTAAGGAATTTAGATTATAATTACCTTGAAAACAACCTTCAAAGATTTGTTTCCAATCGTTATCAGTCCTGCAAATCCAACCGTTAATTCTATCGTCTACTATAGTACTGTTTACCCCAACATCGCTAACAGCGGCAGGGATACCCAACGACATGTACTGTATTGCCTTGAAACCACATTTTCCGCGACTCCAGGGGTCGTCCTTTAATGGCATTATACCAATATCAAATTTCATAAGGTCTTCAATTTCGGTTGCCTTATTCCATTTCAGAAATTCCAGACATTTTAAATTCATGCCCGGCTCACGGTCTGATATTACCAACAACCTGAATTTATATTTCTGTTCCAATTTTCTAAAAACATCTTCCAGGTGTAATAAGTATTGAACGGTGGAATGGCTGCCTGTCCAGCCTATTGTGAAAATATTTTGGTTGTTCTGACGGGCGCCAAAGTGATAATTTTCAGTATCTACAACTGTTGGTACAATCTCAACCTGGCTGCAATATTTGCCTGCGTACTCGGCAAGTATGTGATTTCCTGCCGATACCTTCCATGCTTTCCCGCATAAATAGGGTACGTTGCGATAGCGCTTTAAAAATGCGAATGCCTTGTTGCTGTCGGAATAATTCTTTAGCCAGATAGAGTCGTCAAAGTCGAAAATGATCTTTTTGCGGGCAACTACGGCAATAAACCATTCTACCCATGGCAAACCAACGGGTACTGTTTCACGATGAATGTAAACATAAGTGTAGCGTTTTAAAGTAAACAGAATAATAAATCGCCGGAACAAGCCTGCAAATAGGCCTAAAGTTTTTAAATGAAAGTTTCCTTTTTTATAGAGTACGTTCCACATACGTTCACTCATAAATGAACTGATCTTGTATTCGTGTCCAGCCAATTCAAGTGCTTTTAAATAATGCTCGTGCCGAAATCTCTGACTGGGGGCTGAGTTTAACGGATAGGGACAGAGTATAAGAATCTTTACAGCTGACATTGACGCAAAAATGAGAATTATTGTGATTCGGTGACCATGTTTCCCTACCCGGTAAACCTTAATTTTTAGAACATTTTTACCGAAATTATAAAACCATTGTGTTTATAGGTTGTGATGGTTTAAATTTTAAGCTGTTGTCTTATACGTTTTTGTAAATTTTTTTTCTTAAAATGTAACAAAATTTAGTATAATTAGTATGAATAGTATATTTGATATTATGAAATCAGAAAAAGGAATAATGGTAAAAATGGAACCTGAATTGTACGACCGGATTTTGACGTACAAGTCTCAGGTCTATCTGCTTAAAAAAGAGCAGGTAAGTATTGAGAGATTTTTTATTGAGGCTGCGCGCAGATATCTTGAAGTTCATGAAGAAGAGATGCGCAAGCTAAATTTTCCCGGAACACCTCCCCCAAAAGTATAACCCTTAAATAAAAATAGCAATGAAAGAGGAATTAATCACTGAAATCGCGCCAATGCGTATTTTATCGCGGAATCCGTACGTTTATGACTTGCCCGATAAAAGTATAAAGATATTGTCGTTGGAATCTGTATTTCCAGAGGATTGTTCGGTACCGCTGCTCCGAATAGATTTTATGCATCAGGCCTCAAAGATTTTCATCAGCGGAGGATGGGTTTGCATTCAACGGGGTACTTTTATCAGACCTTCAGGAACACGTATGCATCTAGAAATGGTTAGCTATCGCGGAATTCCACTTTCACCGCATAAACATTATTACAAGTCGAACAATGATTGCCTGCAATTCAGTTTATTTTTTCCGCACCCCCCATCAGGAACAACTGAGATTGACATTATTGAGAAGTCAGGAGGAGATTCCAGTTTCTTTAATATTTTCGGTGTTTCTTTGGAAAGAGTAAAAACGGAAATAATTAATCTTCAGTAATTAACATATATTAAATGGTGTGTAATCCGTTATCCTGGTTCGGCCGGGGACGGGTTAACCCTTTTAATTTTTAGTTACCTGTAAGGATTTTTAACTGCTCAGCGGACAGATATTCGTACATAACGTCGAAGTCTTGCTTTTTTCCGCCTTGACCTTTTTCCATTGCGGTTTTTAACATGTTCATTTGTCGTTCAAACATACCTCTCATTTCAGCAAATGCATCCAGATTTTTTTGAGAAAGCGCAATTTGATATACTTCACCTACTTTTTGCAAATCAAAACTTGTTTCGCGTCCGTTGGCCATCTTTGCTTTTAATACTCCAGAATTCTCATCGCCTTCGTAGCTAATAAAAGTAGCACAATCTCCCTGCAGGGTGGCGAGTTGTTCCAGTATGCTGGTGCCTGTTAATTTCAGTTCAAGAGATTGTTTGGAATCTTCTACCGTGGTGAAAATTTCCATTTTACCCACTGCTGACACTTTGTATGAATTAGTATAATTCTTCTTCATAAAAGATTCAAATTCATTGAATTTTAATTTATATGCTTCCAGGGTGGCCTCATATTTTTGAAGCGATTCACTGGATTCGCGTGTATAAAAGACGCTGAAAATTTGACTATTAACCGGGCCTTCGCCAATCCGGCATAAAGATTCCAAAAGTTTTTCAGGGGTGCTTAAATCAAAACGGGAGTTATCAGTATAAAAACCGATGTTATGAGTATGAGGTTTTGCTGAATGAGCTGAGAAAAACAGGCTGATTATAATAAGTACTTTTACCATGGTCAATGCTTTTATAATTCCAAAGGTATGATATTTTCAACTATTCTTCGTTTCTTTGTTAAAATGGTGGTTCACGAATATTGATGAAGAATTCGACGGAAAGTAATCTGTGTTAATTAAATGATAATGAAGGCAATATTTTTTGTGACTTTGTTTCTAAGCCCGTGTATAATGAATAGTCAAACAGTGGTTCCATACCGGGATGATAGTGGTTTATGGGGTTTTGAAATGGGGAAAATCTTCAGACAAGAGGCGCTGTATGATTCTATTAAGGAATATAAGGAGGGTTTTTTTGGTGTAAAAAAGATGGGTAAATGGGGTTTAATAGATCCGCTTGGAAACACATGGCTAAACACAGAATATGAATGGATAGGTGAATTTTTGGATGGGGCAGTAATTGCGCAGAAGGATGGAATGAAAGGCCTGGTAAATTCACATGACCGTGTAGTGGTTGATTTTAAGTACTATTATATCCGCTGCAATTCAAGTGAATACTGTCAAATAATAAATGAAGATTTCCGGTATGGCGTTATCGACAGAAAGGGAGCAGTGATTATACCTGCGGAATACAGGGGACTAGAGATTACTAAGGATGGTTTTCTTGTAAAAATTTCTGAATCTGACCGAATGGGTTTACTGGATTTTGACGGGAGTGAATTAATCCCTCCGGGCGACTATGTTATCACCTGTTTGGGAGGTGGAAAATTTTTAAAACAAAATAATGGACAAATAGAAAGGCCATTAGAAGGAACCTTTACTGACCAAACGGTGAAGGCTCAATTTACCGAGATTGTGGATACAAACAATATACTTTATAAAGATTTCGAGTTTTGTGCTTCCTTGCTTGATAAGAATTTACTGTTCGCAGCAAAATGTAGTGTTTATCCTAATTTGGATACTGTGAAATGGGGTGTTGTTGATGCAAAGTCTTTGGAAATACTCATTCCAATTGTGTATGATTCGGTATGTTACAGAGGAGATTATTTTGGTGTATTTCTAAATAAAAAGATGGGTCTGATTGATTCAGGTAAAAATGTATTAGTCCCTTTAATTTACGATTATGTTGGGTTTAGCAAAGATTTTTATGTTCCGGTTAATTTAGGAGGAGTACCGGATTTGTATGAATATACCATGAAGGGAGGTAAATGGGGATTTTATGATATTTTGAAGAATAGTCTCATCATACCTTGTGAATACGACGAAGTGGATTCCTTTGAAAAGGGAACTGCACGAGTAAGGAAAAACAGAGAAGAGTACTATATTGACACTAAAGGTAACAGAATGAAGCCCTGACCAAAATTGCAACAAGACATGAGAATAATGGTCGAAATTTTCCGTTATCAATAATACATTGCAATGGATACAATACATCGCGAGAAGTTACCCTCTTTTGGTAAAATTGAATTACTTGCACGTCAGGTGGTTGAAGGGTTTATTACAGGGCTGCATAAAAGTCCGTTTCATGGTTTTTCGGTAGAGTTTGCCGAGCACCGACTGTATAATACCGGCGAATCTACCCGTCATATCGACTGGAAACTATATGCCCGCACCGAAAAGCTTTTTGTAAAGCGCTATGAAGAAGAGACGAATCTTAGATGTCAGTTGGTTATAGATCATTCGCCCAGCATGTATTTTCCGGTCGATGCAGCCGATGGGTTAAATAAAATGAAATTTGCGGCATTTGCATCGGCATCCCTTATAGAGCTTTTAAAGAGACAGCGTGATGCCGTTGGGCTTTCATTGTTTGCCGGTAATTTACATTATCACAGTAATGCCAAAAGCAGTACGGTTCACCATAAAATGCTTTGGCATAAACTGGAAGAGCTGATTGACAAATATAAACCCGGCACAACCGGACAAACCAATGTGGCCGAAGCACTACATCATATTGCCGAACAGGTGCACCGCCGTTCGTTGGTTGTGGTGTTTAGCGATATGCTGGATAATACTCAAAATGAAGAACAAATTTTTAGCGCCCTGCAACATTTAAAGCACAATAAGCATGAAGTGGTTTTATTTCATGTAACCGACCGCCGCCACGAGATGCAGCTGGAATATGGAAATCGCCCGCATACCTTTATTGATATGGAGACCGGAGAGCGGATTAAAATAAATCCGAATCAAATAAAAGATTCATATAAAGAGGCGATGGATAAATGGTGGCAAAAACTGAAACTTCGATGCGGTCAGTTCAGGGTAGATCTGGTTGAAGCGGATATAGCGCAGGGCTATCATCAGGTTCTGCTACAATACCTGATTAAAAGGCAAAAAATGCTGTAAAAACATACTGGCAATCAGTTGTGTATGTATTTTTCGATTTTTTTTTGCCATGAATTAAAAAAGTATTAATTTTGCAGTCCTCTTAGGAGGTGACAATTCCCGTAAAACCTGCTGTTGCCGGTTGTCTTTAATAAAAGAATTGGGAGTCTTGGTCTGGTAGTTCAGTTGGTTAGAATACGTGCCTGTCACGCACGGGGTCGCGGGTTCGAGTCCCGTCCAGACCGCAGAAAGCGAAAGAAGCCCTTGAATTTCAAGGGCTTCTTTATTAAAAGCATTAGGTAGAAAAAAAGATGAAGGAGTACTTTGTGTACATCATATACAGCTCAGTGGGCAATTGCTATTACAGGGGCTATACCGAAAATGCTGAAAGAAGGTTGGCACAGCATAACAGTGGTGAAAGCCGGTACACACAGAAGTTTACAGACTGGAAGATGGTGTATCTTGAATCCTTTGAAACAAAACGCGCAGCTTTGATAAGAGAAAAAGGTCTGAAGAAATACTCGCATGCTCAGATTTCTGAACTGGTTTTACTACCAAAAAATCTATTGGGACCAAAATAAAGAATCGAGCCTGTCATCCCCAAGTGGCTTGGGGACGGGTTCGAGTCCCGCCTGTCCCCAAGATATTGGAGGGTACAGACCGCAGAAAGCGAAAGAAGCCCTTGAATTTCAAGGGCTTCTTTATTAAAAG
>CAZDUI010000046.1:26113-33211 GCA_964508605.1 uncultured Weeksellaceae bacterium
AGATGAAGGAGTACTTTGTGTACATCATATACAGCTCAGTGGGCAATTGCTATTATTAAGTTTTACCGAGAAGCCTTACATGGTTCATTATAGATATTTTTTTGAGCACATTTCGAAGCAATTTTTAGCTATAAACAAATGAAAAATGCGCTCTATTTTAATTTTACAGCTCAAATAAGAAGAATTTAAAGCTCATTTTTGTATTATTTTGAGCTTTATTGCGTATTATTGTGAGCTACAAATGCCATAATTAAGGTAGAAGTAATGGAACAGAATCAAGCAATTCTTCACTATTTAGCGGTCAATCCGGGTGTTTCTTCTAAAGAAATTCACGAAGGAATTGATATTCAAGTTGGTTACGCAACTGTTAAGCGTGCATTGAAGACGCTGGTATCTGAGAATTTGATACGCACTTTTGGAAAAGGAAGGGGTACAAAATATGAGTTATCACCTGCTTATTTTGTTCTGGCTCCTTTGGATGTTGAGACATACTTTCTGAAAGAAATTGATGATCGAAAAATCCGTAGTGAATTCAATCTTCAGCTGATTGATAACCTCCTGACTGAACTGGATTTGTTTACTAATGTCGAATATGCGCATTTAAGGTCACTCCAAAATATATTCAGTAAAAATACGGCTGAATTGTCGCCTTTAGAATTCAAAAGAGAATTTGAGCGCCTGGCAATTGATTTGAGTTGGAAATCTTCACAGATTGAAGGAAATACATATACCCTGCTCGAGACAGAGCGCTTGCTGAAAGAACAAGAAACAGCTTCAGGTAAAACAAAGGATGAAGCCACGATGCTGCTTAACCACAAGGAAGCACTTGATTTTCTTTTGGAACACCAGGATTTTGTTCAGCCACTTACTATTGCCCGAATTGAAGATATACATAGCATCTTGATAAAGAATCTGAATGTGAGGCGTAACCTTCGTAATCGTCGCGTTGGTATTTCAGGAACAAACTACAAACCCCTTGACAATGAATTTCAAATCCGCGAAGCATTGCAGTCATTGTGCGTTATCGTCAATAGTAAGAACAATGTTTTTGAAAAGGCGCTGCTAGTCTTAGTGTTGATCTCCTATATCCAACCATTTGAGGATGGAAACAAACGAATGGCACGCATCATAAGCAATGCAATTCTTATGAATGAAGGGTATTGTCCCATTTCATTCAGAACCGTAGATTCTATCGAATATAAAAAAGCCATGTTGATTTTTTACGAGCAGAACAATATAAATCCATTTAAGAAAATTTTTATAGATCAATATGAGTTCGCAGTCCAGACCTATTTTTAATAATCGCAATTTGCGTTATTGACGAACAAATCGTGTTTTTGGAAATGTAAATAATGGGTATTTAGATAGTAGTGAATCGTAAATTGGTTTCCATCCAGACCACTTCAAACGGGAGAAGTTATTGATTTACAATGTTTTTATGTTTTGTAAGAAGATAATAATTTGTGATATAATATCTTATATTGAATGAATGGGTTCTTTGTATATGTCATCTAAAGTATCTTTGGCAATTGTTATTGCTGAGGCTACTCAGAAGATCCCTTATATCTTTTGCCATAAAAAAAAGGAACCTGTCAAGGTTAAATCTGTTTGTGAAAATGACCTTAAAAAGGTTTAAAAGGCGTCATATCAATTACAAAGCTATAGCCTAATTTTGAGGAATATCCCTGAGCAATTCCGGCTTTATCGTAAGATCCCAGCAAACTACGTCTATGCCCCAGCGACTCTACTCTATTATCTATCAATAATTGCAGAGTTGCATCTTTACCCTTTTTTGCTCCGTAAGAACAACATTCTGTCCATGCTAAGTAATTATTTAACAGTTTTTGGCATTTAGCATTTCTTTTATGCCCAATTTCACTTGTAACTTCTTGTTGTTCGGCAAGACAACGGCTGGTAATGGTCAAAAGGGAATCAGGTATAAACGCGTTTTTGGGTTCCGTTTTCATCAGGTCATCATAGAGTCCTTTTATATAGGGTGAGCCGGGGGAAGCAAAAATTTCGTTGTAGTGGTTTACCTCATTTTTTGCAAAACGTTTTGGATACATTCTGGCAAGATTTACGTACATCAGTAATTTTTTTTCTTGTTTGTTCAGGTATTTTGCTTTTTTTCCGGTATTGGCCAATTAAAAATCAGCGCGAGTACATTTTTGTGAAAAAGAAGAACCTGCATACGTTGCAAGAAAAAGACATAAGATTATAGTTCTCATTGTTATAAATTTTTATGGTTGTTTATTACTGAATATAAATATCTGATTATTTCCTGATGAACTAAATTTAATTGTTTTTCTGTTATACAATAAGGTGGGTTCAGGTAAATAACATTACCCAAAGGCCTTAGCAGAATTCCTTTCTTTAGAAAATGATTATAAACTTCACCACGGATACTGTTATAATAGCCGGGGTTATTTTGAACGGGAATCTCCAATCTGAATACAGTTCCTTTAGATTCGGCCTTGCACTCAGGAAATTGGACTAAAATGTTCTGAGTTAACCTGCTTTGGGCTTCTGTAATCATTGCAATTTTTTTTCGGGTGTCTTTGCGATTTAAAATCTTCAGCGCAGCCAATGCTGCTGCGCATGCCATTGGATTTGCAGTAAAAGAGTGGCCGTGTAAAAATGCTTTTTGCTTTTCGGGATGAAGGAAAGCCTTAAAAATATGCTCGCCCGCCAGGGTAATGCCCAATGGAAGCGCGCCACCTGTAAGGCCTTTACTTAACACCATCATGTCCGGCTGAATTGACATTTGCTGCGACGCGAATACAGTTCCAGTTCTTCCAAATCCCGTAAAAACTTCATCTGCAATACATAGAATTCCCAATTTCTTTACATGAGACAGTATTTGTACTAAATCGGTCGCTTCATACATTTTCATTCCTGCAGCACCTTGTATTAGTGGTTCATAAATAAATGCGGCCACCTTTTTTTTGCGAGCAATGTTTTCAATAGTTTGCAGTACTTGTTGAAGGTTTGATGCATTGGGTCGGGGAATAAATTCAACCTTGAACATCATGTTTTCAAAGGGTTTATTGAAGCTGTCGCGTGCTCCAACACTCATAGCACCAAAGGTATCACCGTGATACGCGTCCTGAAATGCGATAAAGGTGTCGCACTGACGTCCATTATTATGGTGGTATTGTATGGCCATTTTTAAGCCAACCTCTATCGCTGTTGAGCCGTCGTCGCTAAAGAATGCTCTGGCGGGTTCCAGTGCCGATAATTTAACAAGCCTTTTAGCGAGTGTTACTGCAGGTGTATGAGTAACCCCGGCAAAAATAACATGTTCTAGTGTCTCTGCTTGTTTGGAGATTGCGCTTGTAATTTCTGGGTGACAATGTCCATAAAGGTTTACCCACCACGACCCGTTAACGTCCATGTATTTTTTTTTATCGGCTGCGTAAAGCCAAATACCTGAAGCACGCTTAATATGGATTACATCCTTTTCAGTGCTGTACTGCGTAAACGGATGCCAGACATACTTAAAATCCTGTTTCAATAGGTCCATACAATGGTGCTTTTTTAATCATATGGCTAAATCCATCGGGTGTTAAATCAAATTCCGGAATCTCACCCAATACTTTAACTTCACTAAATTGAGTAATAATTTCTTTGTTATCGGCAAATGGTTTACCGGTAAAAACAATACCTGCCGGTGCAATGCTCTTCATTCTTAAAACTTCTAACGTAAGCAAAGTGTGGTTTATAGCTCCCAGATAGTGGGAGGCAACTATTACTATTCTGGTATTCAGATGTATGGCCAGGTCTAGCATGGTTTCCCGGTTTCTGTTTATTGGTGCCAGAATGCCACCGGCACCTTCTATTATTAATTCACCAGGGTGTATGGGAGTTTTAAAATTGTTGATTTGAATACAGGTACCGTTTTGTTCTGCCGCCAGATGGGGTGAAAGAGGCGGTTGAAAAGTATATGCAGGTGGAAAACAAATTGGAGCCGGTCGAACCCATTTATTTATTGTATCAGTGTCACTATCGGGCGGATAGCCGGTTTGGATGGGTTTCCAATACCCTGCATTCAGATGTTTTACCAGCCAGGCGGCAACAACTGTTTTTCCTACTCCCGTTCCTATTCCGCTAATAAATATAGGTTTATATACAGACATCAGCTATTAAGGATTTTTATAAGTTGGTTCACCTCCTTCTGCGTATTGTGGGCGTGGACACTGATACGGAGCCGTTCACTGTTCTCAGGGACTGTAGGAGGAAAAATGGCCTTAACTGCAAAGCCTTCTTTTAAAAGTCTGGATTCTTCACTTTTTAGATCTATTCCTGCCTGCGGGCGCAAAGAAATGATAGTCGCCACACCTCCGGTTATTATCCACTTTTCTTTGGAAACGTGGCTTACAATATATTTTGTCAACCACTTTACTTGTTCCCGCTTTTCATCACATGTAGCAACCATAAGGTGTCTGTCCTTAAGCAATTGAAAGTGATTGTCAGGCAAGGCTGTAGTGTATATAAAAGACCTGGAATAGTTGACAAGATACTGGATAAGATTTGATGATCCTAGAACCGCGGCACCGTGAAGTCCGAAAGCTTTTCCAAAAGTTATTACCACAGCAGGAAGTGACGGATGGCCCGAGTAGGGAAACATTAAGCCTTTTCCATGAATTCCTGATATACCAATTGCATGTGCTTCGTCTGCAATCAGCATAGCGTTGTATTTCGAACATAGTTCAAGAATATCTTCTACCGGAGCGGCATCACCGTCCATGCTGTATATGGTTTCAATTGCCACCAGGCAGGGCATTTCAGGGTCTGATTGTCGTAATAGTGTTAGTTTATTTTCTAGGTCGATAATGTTATTGTGTTTAAAGTGAATGGATTTACCCATTCCCAAACGGATTCCGTCCCGAATACTAGCGTGACAAAGTTCGTCGTACACAACAGCAGTGTTACGGGTTAATAAAGACGAGAAGACACCTAAATTTGCATCGTAACCCGAATTGAAGCATAAAGCGGCCGAATAACCGTAGAACTCAGCTATAAAAGACTCGGTAGTTTCTTTTAATTTACTGTTACCACTTATTAAACGAGACCCCGTGCCACCTGATAAAGTTGCCGACGGCATGGAAATGCGCGCCATGGACAGATAGTCGTTGCTAAAAAAATCTAATGTATTCTCATAAACCTGAAGGCTTCTTAATAAACCTTTTCCGGCGCGTTCGGTAAGTCTTTTTTCAATAAACTTTTGATACAGGGTCATGGCAGCCCGGTTTCAGGAGGCGGATTGGCTCATTTTTTCGTGAACCCGTTCTTCAAAGGACTTTCCCGGATCTGGTTTTATATCAGGTCGCTGTCCTTTCGCAAAAGGTTCTTGTGGACTGATGCCTAAAATTTTAAACATTTCAAGGTCTTCATTAAATGCCGGATTGGGAGTGGTGAGAAGTTTATCTCCGGCAAACAGGCTGCCTGCTCCGGCAAGGAAACATAATGCTTGTCCTTCCATGCTCATTTGCTGTCTTCCTGCCGACAATCGTATTACTGAATCGGGCATTACAATGCGGGCAGTGGCTACCATTCTAACCATTTCCCAGATACTGGCTGTTTGCTGATGCTCCAAAGGGGTCCCTTCAACCGGAACCAATGCGTTAATGGGCACTGAACCGGGATGTGGGTTCATTTGAGATAAAGTTAACAACATTCCTATTCTGTCATCAACGGCTTCACCCATACCTATAATTCCGCCGGTGCACACCACCATTCCTGCTTTTTTTACATGCCCTATGGTATTCAATCTGTCGTCGTACGTGCGGGTTGTAATAACATCATCGTAGTATTCTTCGCTGGTGTCAATGTTGTGATTATATGCATATAAACCTGCAGCCTGAAGTCTTTTTGCCTGTTCCTCAGATAGCATACCTAAGGTGCAGCACACCTCCATATCCAGTTCATTTACCTTACGCACCATCTCTAAAACTGTGTCAAAGTCCTTGTTGTCCCGAACGTTGCGCCATGCAGCGCCCATACACAGGCGGGAAGAACCACCGTCTTTAGCTTTCTTTGCCGCTTCAATAACCTGTTCTACCGGAAGCAATTTATGAGCTTCTACATTTGTATGGTATCTGGCTGCTTGTGGACAATAGTGACAATCTTCGCTGCAGCCTCCTGTTTTAATACTTATCAGTGTGCTCATCTGCACTTTTAAGGGGTCATGATAGTTCCGGTGAACTGTTGCTGCCCGATATATTAGTTCGATCAAAGGAGTATCGTAAATTTCACGAATTTGGCTGTGTGTCCAGTTATGGCGTATTTCAGAAGATATTTCGTTCATAATTTAAGTTTAATGTTTTTCAACCTTGCAATTAAGCCGAAGCAACATGACAAATATACTGCGAAAGATTTAATACCGGAGACCTTGCGGTAGTGCAAGAACATTTAAGGGGATTTTTAAATACTATTTTTCACTGCTTTGAAAATTACTTCTCTTCCTGCTCTGGGCGAAATACTGTTCTTACAATCCTTAATCTGGGTATTACTAAAAATTTTGTTAAAAAGCCCAAAGTACTCTAAAACGGTACCTCCAAACGGTGGCCCCGGATTCTCCATTTCGTGGTTGAACAACACACCGGTAAGGACGCCACCAGGCTTTAATAACTCATTCATTTTTAATACGTATTTCTGTCGCAAATCCGGTGACAGGGCACAAAAAAATGTTTGTTCAATAATATAATCATAGCACCCTGTATGCTCAAAAAAGTCGGTTTGTACAATTTGATTTACTGGAAACTCCGGGTATCTGCTTCGAAATGATAAAATTGCACTTTTACTCCAGTCAAGCACGGTTACGTTGTCAAAACCGCACATATTTGCATAGGCAGCTTCGTATCCGCTTCCTGCACCGGGAATTAAAATATGCGCGTTTTTGTTGTCAATTCGGTCAATTATATCTTTTATGGGAGGAGAAACGTAGCCAATGTCCCATGCGGTATTTTTAATGCGGTATCTTTCTTCCCAGTATTGTGCTGTCAGTTTTGTTTGCTGATTTGCCATGTTGTTAGGTTAAAAATGCAGGGCAAACTCATACTTTTTTTCTGCCGTTATTAACAAAAGCTGTTGTATAAC
>CAZDUI010000047.1:0-32436 GCA_964508605.1 uncultured Weeksellaceae bacterium
CAATGAAGTGCTTCGAAATCGCCACCTTCGGGTAGCTGCCAAACGTTAGCTGCAATTTTGACGACCGACAGTAATGAAGATAAACTTGAAATCAATATTTGGAATTAATCCGACATCGACAGAAAAATCATCAGTCGACAAAGACGAAATTGAATATGATAAGCACGTTGACTTTTATTATACGAACTTGTTAAACTCACTAATTCTTTTTTCGCTGACATCAAAAGAGTTAGAGAAACTTGCTGGACCTGCATTTAATCCAATGACCGAACTTGAATCAGAAATTGACTATGCGTTTACACCGGTTTGCTTCGACACAATATTCAGAAAAGGCTTAATTGACAAATCTTTCAAGGACGAGTTGCTACAATTTAAAAAAAGGACGGACGACATTCCTTCCGAAATTTGGGAATGGGAGTTTATCGACAATCACGAGACTTGGCTTACTACAAGACAAGAAGCAAATGCTCTTCTTGACAAACTTGGCGTGACAAGTCGGACTTACAATGACGACTATACAACCATTTATGACAACGAAGGAAACATAATCAAGAAAGGAAAAAAACTGTAGCTAACATCTATCGGAGTACCCGAAATTCCGGCAGGAATTTCGGGTGTACTCCGTTAAACCCAAAACATGCATCAGAAAATCTGTTGCGTGCCGGAATAGCTGCAATAGTAAGCGTTCCACTGGCTTTCCTCTCGTTGCAATAGCCACTGCTATTGCTCCTTGAGGAAACCCTTACTATTTTTGCCATTCCAACACTCACTACGATCCCCTGACGCATGATTTGGGTTGACTGTAACCCCGCCCCCTGAAGTTTATTTAGGGGACAAAGTATGGGTGTGGTTTGGGTGCTGAGGATGTCTTAGACCCCCAAAAGGTTGGAGAAAAAAATAAAACAGATTAGGTCTGCTTAAATTTACATCTAAATATGAACAAAAAGAACATTTAGCCCGGAAGAACGCTTGTCAATATTGCAGGTAGGACAGCGTGAAGGGCAAACAGCTACCTGCCGTAAGTACAATTTAGCTCCTCAGCAGAGCCCGTTTCCGCTTTCACCGGTAAAGCAAATGTAAAGCGTATTCAGGATTAAATTTAATTTAGTAAATGTATATCAGGATTAACAACAAAAACTGTAAACTTTTTTCAGGACGAGACAGATGAATTAAAGTTGACAAAGACTCCGGTTATTAAAAGCACTATAAATCTACCATTAAATTCCTAAAAGTTTTAAATTTTGAATAGTTTTAGGAATTTTAAATATCTTCGCACTATGCAAACAATAGCACGTAAACGCTACTTAGAAACACTTAGTGTTCTTAAAGACAAGAATTTAATTAAAGTTGCGACAGGCGTAAGACGTTGTGGAAAATCAACTTTAATGACCCAATTTCAAGACTTGTTGCGTAAAGATAACGGCAAAGTTTCCATTTTGGCTATCAATATGGATATGCCCGATTTTAGGTTTTTAGCAGAAAAAAATTGGAAGGAGATTTATGATTACATTATTAAGCATCTCAAAAAAAACGTAACCAATTATGTGTTTATAGACGAAGTGCAAAATGTTCCTGAATTTGAAAAACTGTTGGAAGGCTTGTACGTTCACCCAAACATAGATTTGTATGTTACTGGTTCCAATGCATTTTTATTATCAGGCGAATTGGCAACTTTGCTCACAGGCAGAGCTTATGAAATAAATGTATTGCCTTTTTCTTTTGCTGAATATTTAGAGTTTACGGGTAAAACCACAAACCCTGACCGTGCTTTTGCTGAATATGTGCGTACAGGTGGTTTTCCCGAAGCCGTAAGACTTTCTGCAGAAGGAAATCATTATGCAAATGAATATTTGCAAATGGTTTTTAAAAATATTTACGACAACGATATTTCTAAGCGCTATACTATTTATGCCGAAGAATCCTACCAGGAAGTTGTAAACTTCTTAGTGGATTCAGTTGGTTCAAGTGTTTCAGCAGGGAACATTGCCAAAGTTTTAACGACAAACAAAAAGAAAATTGACAACAAAACAGTGTCGAAATACATTGATACTTTGGTTGGAGCCTATTTGTTTTACAAAGTAAGCCGCTATGACATCAAAGGCAAACAACATTTGGCAACGCTGGAAAAATACTATTTGGTAGATTTAGGTTTTCGCAACGCTTTACTTGGAAAAGAATTAGCAAGCGATGCAGGACATTTACTTGAAAATATAATTTATCTTGAGCTAAAACGCAGAAATAACCAAGTATGGATAGGAAAAACCAATAATTTAGAAGTTGATTTTGTTGTTCGCAACAACGAAGGTTATACACAATACATACAAGTTGCGCAAACAGTGCAAAACGCAACGACTTTAGAACGTGAGTTAGCACCATTTGACAGTATTGCAGACCATCACGAAAAGCTTTTAATTACAATGGACTACGACACAGGGACATATAACGGGATTAAAAAAACAAACGCATTACAATGGCTTACAAAGACTGAAAAATAAGGGCGAACCGATAACATTTAACGGAGTACCCGAAATTCCGGCAGGAATTTCCGGTGTACTACGTTAAACCCAAAACATGCATCAGAAAATCTGTTGCGTGCCGGAATAGTTGCAATAGTAAGCGTTCCACCGGCTTTCCTCTCGTTGCTATAGCAGTGGCTATTTCTCCGCAACAAACTTCATCTTTTTAATCGCATTCCGTTCTCTCACTGCGATGCTCCGGAACTTTTTAAGGGTTTCATTGTAAACATCGGGCGCGGCTTAATAAAATTGATTATATTTGTTGCCGATGCATGCTTGCTCCACCGGGCAGAAAGCCTCTACGGGTAAAGCATCCGGAGTTATTTGAGATTTTGGGTTTAATCCAATTTGATTTCACTTACCCAGGCTGCCTTGTCTGTGAGCAAGCTCATATATTGGGTTTTACTTTGTTCCTAAAGGAACTGGGAACCTGCTTTTAAGTGGAACTGTATTAAACCAGGCTCGTTATGTACAATTATCGAAAGACTATGAAAACACTAAAAATTACAATGATTTGTGCCTCATTTTTAATGGCTTTCAGTTCATGTAAAAAAAATGCTAATGGCTGTACAGATCCGACATCTGATAATTACGACAATGAGGCAAACGTTGATAATGGAAGTTGTAATTACCACGGGAATTTGGTAGCCTGGTACGATACAATTACTCATGACAGTCTGATTGCAAATAATGTAGCATCGGTTACCTTAAAAGTAGATAATGAAACTTTCCAAAATATTAATCCTACATTTATTCTTTGGTCCAATCAACCTGAGTGCAATACAACTACCACAGGTAATTGGATAATAATGCAGGGTGTAAAAAGCAAGTCTGTTTTAGTTACTGCAATAGCCTTTGATAGCTCTAATACTGTGATAAAAAGTTGGGATCAATCAATTACTATAAATGCTGGTGAATGTGAACTTTATAAGATTATTTGGTAAAGATATAGAGTACATATCAGCATGTGAGGGCAACCCTCCTGGTGTGCACCTGCTAGCCCCGGTTGTTAGAAAAAAAATGATAATCAATGATTAGAAAAATAATTATAAGCCTCAATTTTATTTTATTGGCTACTAATTTTTCCTTCGCTCAAAAAATTAAATTAGATTGGTTATTTATTTATTATATGCCATATGATAATAATTTATCTCACCTTGGAACAGATATAGTTGAAATGTTAAAAAAAGGGACTTCAAAAAATATTGGTGCTATAATTCAAGCAGATTTTTCAGACACCATAGGAATGAAAAGGTATTCCCTGATTAATAATAAAATAGATTCGATTAAATTAAATTGTGAAAATAGTGTTGAGATAAAGACTTTTAGGTCATACTTAAATTGGATTTATGAAAATTATTCTGCAAATAACTATGTGATAACATTTTTAGACCATGGTGGTCAATTAAATGAAATATGTATAGATAACTACCCAACAGAAAATTGGTTTAATATTTCAGAACTTTCAGATGAAATTGGTATCTTCAATATGAAAACGGGAAAGAAGCCGGAACTTCTTTTTTTACAAGTATGTTCGCATGGAAATCTTGAAGTTGCTTTTGAATTTAAGGAATGTGCAAATTATACATTGTTTTCGCAAATTGAACTCGGCGCTCCCAATAGTTACTATGAAAAAACTCTTAAATTATTAAATACTAAAAAAAATATTAATGGTAAAAAATTGGCAGAACTACCTGACAACCGGCGCATTTGTTAACCATTATTGGAATATAGGCAAAAAAATATCACTTGAAAGCGGACTCAGGTGCGATGTGGTGCAGGCATCCTCAGTAATCAGTAAGAGTAATGAGGGGGCATTTGTGTTGCCGCGCATAAGTGTATTGTACAAAATGAATTCGCACATAAGCTACAGACTCGGGGGCGGCATGGGGTATCGCATGCCTACATTGTTTAACGAAGAATCGGAACCGTTTGGATATAAAAATATCCGACCTATAGATTTTGCCGGAACAACAGCCGAGAAGTCCTATGGAGGTAATTTCGATTTTAAGTATCAATCAACATTTGGTACACAGAATATATTGTTAACATTTAACCAGATGTTTTTCTATAATATTATTGACCATCCAATATTACTGAGTTCTGATACTCTGGGTAATCTGTTCTATGGTAATTACGGCAACCAAATGACAAGCATCGGTTTTGAGTCACAGATTAAGCTTACATTCTGGCAATTTACATGGTTTTTGGGATATACCTTTACAGATGTTTTTATGGAGTTGGAAAATTCCTCCTACCGACTACCGCTAACACCCCGTCACAGTATCAAGGGCGACCTGCTATTTGTTGTTGATGACAAATGGCGCATAGGTTGGGATTACGAATATAAATCTGAACAAATGTTGTCTACAGGTATTACTACCAGGGAATTGTTTACCACCGGAGTTGTGGTAGAAAGAACCATGGGGTATTTTACAATTTTTTTAAATGCCGAAAACTTTACCGATACACGTCAAAGCAGATATGAATCTCTGGAATCATTACCTTTTCAAACCCCTCAGTTTACTGAGGTTTGGGCGCCTCTGGACGGATTCTTTTTTAACGGAGGGTTTAAAATAAGAATGTAGCTGTGCTAAAATATTGCAGTACAGAGAATATACAATATTGAGTCTGACCGGGAGTATTAGGTACAATAAATAAAGCTGCGAGTTTAATTTTACGTTAAATAGTTTTGCATGCAATGTTTACAGTACTTTTGCGGCCTGAATTCGGGCTGTGGATCGCGTTTCTGCACGTGCGTATTCCACACAAATAATTAAAAATGAGTACAAGAAACATTGCTATCATAGCGCACGTTGACCACGGTAAAACTACGCTGGTTGATAAAATCATTCATTCCTGCAAGGCCCTTGACGACAGAAAGGAGACCGGCGAATTGATACTTGACAACAACGATTTGGAGCGGGAACGGGGCATTACTATCCTCAGTAAGAACGTATCAGTACGTTATGAAGGAGTGAAAATCAATATTATTGACACACCCGGTCACGCCGATTTTGGCGGAGAAGTAGAGCGTGTATTGAAAATGGCAGATGCTGTGTTGCTGCTGGTAGATGCATTTGAGGGTCCGATGCCGCAAACCCGCTTTGTGTTAGGCAAGGCCCTGGAACTGGGATTAAAACCTATACTTGTTGTGAACAAGGTAGATAAAGAAAACTGCACTCCGGATGAAGTGCATGAAGCCGTTTTTGACCTGATGTTTAACCTGGACGCTACTGAAGAACAGCTTGATTTTCAAACACTATATGGCAGCAGCAAACACGGATGGATGAGTTATGACTGGAAACAACCTACCACCGACCTGAAGCCATTGCTGGACACAATACTTAAGTTTGTTCCTGAAGCCCCATACCGCGAAGGAACCCTGCAAATGCAGATAACTTCGCTGGACTATACCAGTTTTCAGGGACGAATAGCCATTGGAAGGGTTTTCAGGGGAGACATCAAAGTGAATACCGATGTTGCACTTTGTCGCAAGGACGGTTCGGTAAAAAAGGTGCGCATCAAGGAATTGTATGTTTTTGAAGGACTGGGTAGACTTAGAACAGAGCACGTTAGAAGTGGAGATATTTGCGCTGTAGTAGGTATTGAAGATTTTGAGATAGGGGATACCATTGCAGATTTGAATCAACCCGAGCCTTTGCAACGAATAGAAGTAGATCAGCCTACTATGAGCATGTTGTTCACCATCAATACTTCGCCGTTTTTTGGGAAGGAAGGAAAATTTGTGACCAGTCGCCATTTAAGAGATCGTTTGTTTAAGGAAACCGAGAAGAATCTGGCATTGCGCGTACATGAAACCAATACTGAAGATAAATTTGATGTATATGGCCGGGGGGTGCTGCATTTATCGGTATTGATAGAAACCATGCGGCGTGAAGGTTACGAGTTTCAGGTAGGTAAACCTCAGGTTATTTACAAAAATATTGACGGAGTTAAGAGCGAACCTGTAGAAACGCTGGTGGTAGATGTACCGGAAGCGACAGCAGGTAAGGTAATTGAATTGGTTACTGCCCGCAAAGGAGATTTACTGATTATGCAGCCCAAAGGAGATTTACAGCATCTGGAGTTTGAAATCCCGGCCAGAGGACTGATAGGTCTGAGAAACAATGTTTTGACTGCTACGGCCGGTGAAGCCGTAATGACGCACAGGTTTAAAGGATACGCACCCTACCGTGGCGAAATGAATGAACTGGGCAAGGGCGCCCTGGTGTCGGCCGAAACAGGTCAGGCGCTGGCATATAGCATAGACAGACTGCAAGACAGGGGCAGGTTTTTTGTAGATCCCGGAGAGCAAATTTACAAAGGACAGGTGGTGGGTGAACACTCACGCGACAACGACCTTGAAGTGAATTTGATTAAGGGTAAAAAACTTACCAATATGCGCGCTTCAGGTAGCGATGAAGGAATGAAGATAGCACCCAAAATTAAATTCAGTCTTGAAGAGTCTATGGAGTACATTCGCGACGACGAGTACCTGGAAGTTACGCCCCTTAGCCTGCGCATGAGGAAAATCTGACGGTGCCAGTACGCTGTTAGTTCATAAATACCGGTTAATAAAATACTTTTCCGGCAGCAAACACTTTCTACTATTTATTTACCTTAGCCGACATGAATCTGGAAATGGAATACAACACGCAGCGGCCAAAAATGGCAATTCCCGAATACGGGCGCAGTGTACAGAAAATGATTGATTTTGCGGTTACTGTTCAGGACAGAAACGAAAGAAATAAAATCGTGCGGTCTATCATTGTCATTATGGAGCAACTGGCTCCGCATTTAAAAGACCTTGAAGATTTTGAACACAAACTGTGGACGCATTTGTATATTATGAGCGATTTTAAGCTCGATGTTGATTCGCCGTATCCCAAACCCGACCCGGATACTTTCTATTCCCGTCCCGAAAGAGTGGTGTATCCCCAACAACATATTAAATACGGTCATTACGGCAAAACAGTACAGCTGTTAATTCAAAAGGCCACAGCCCTGCAGGATGGTGAAGAAAAGACAGAACTTACAAAGGAAATTGCCAACCTAATGAAGCGCAATTATTTGACATGGAACCGCGATACCGTAACGGATGATGTTATTTTACAGCATCTTAAAGAACTCTCTGGCAGTAAGCTTTCCGTAGATGCTTCGGTGCTGGTTTCAAGTGGAGAAATCCTTAGGCAAAAAAGTACAGTGCAGCCTACCGGTAACGGACATCCGGGAAATAACAATAAGAGAAAGAAGAACAAGAATCAGTACAGAAACAAAAAAAGATTCTGATTATGGGAAGTTTTGAAATATATGGCGGAAAAAGACTCAAGGGTGACTTATATCCGCAAGGTGCAAAAAATGAAGCATTGCAGGTTCTATGCGCTGTTTTACTTACACCCGAAAAGGTTACCATCAGCAATGTACCTGAAATTGTTGATGTGGTGAAATTGATTAACCTTTTACAGGCCATGGGGGTAAGGGTTGATAAGGTTGAAAAGGGAATTTATACCTTTAAAAGCGATAAGGTAAATCTTGATTATCTTGAAAGTGAAGATTTTAAAAACAGAGCGGCCTCACTTCGCGGGTCTATAATGATAGTTGGCGCTTTACTGGCTCGTTTCGGAAAGGCTGCCATTCCTAAGCCCGGGGGCGATAAAATTGGCCGTCGCCGTCTGGATACCCATTTTATGGGGTTTGAAAAACTGGGAGCCAAATTCAAATACGACTCAGGAGATTCGTTTTTTAAAGTGTCTGCAAAAAAATTACACGGCGCATACATTCATCTTGATGAAGCATCGGTTACAGGTACTGCCAATATTCTTATGGCTGCTGTGCTTGCTGAAGGCGAAACCACGATATACAATGCCGCATGCGAACCCTATCTTCAGCAACTCAGCAAGATGCTGAACAGCATGGGCGCCAAAATTAAAGGCATCGGCTCTAATTTGCTGGTTATTGAAGGTGTAAAAAAACTAAAGGGTTGCTACCACAATATTCTGCCGGATATGATAGAGGTTGGTTCTTTTATTGGTCTGGCAGCCATGACACAAAGCGAAATAACCATTAAAGATGTAGGTTACGAACACCTGGGGGTAATCCCCGACGTATTCAAACGCCTGGGTATAAAAATGGAACGAAAGGGAGATGATATCTATATACCTGCTCAGGAGGTATATGAAATTGACACATTTATTGACGGTTCTATTCTAACCATTTCAGACCATCCGTGGCCGGGATTTACACCCGACCTTTTGTCTATAGTGCTGGTAACAGCCATTCAGGCCAGAGGCAGCGTACTGATTCATCAAAAGATGTTTGAAAGCCGACTGTTTTTTGTTGATAAACTGATAGATATGGGTGCACAGATTATTTTATGCGACCCGCACCGTGCTGTGGTAATAGGTTTAGGGCGTCAGCAAAATCTTAGAGGAATTCAAATGACCTCTCCGGATATCAGGGCCGGTGTTTCCCTCTTAATTGCAGCCATGAGTGCGGAAGGTAAGAGCGTAATCAGGAATATTGAACAGATTGACAGAGGGTATCAGGATATCGATATTCGTTTGAACAATCTGGGGGCAGATATCAGAAGAATGAATTGACCGCAAACATGACCTTATTCCCAACTTTGTTTCTGGCACTGCTTGCACTTTTTTCGTGTAATTCTGCAACCGTATCTGATGCAAATAATACAGCGGCAGAAGAGTTAAGAGGAACCGATAACGGGCAACTTGCACCTGAATTAGAGATTGAAGGACTGAATGGTAAGGTAATAAAATTAAGCAAGTTAATAGGTAAATTTGTTTTGGTAGATTTTTGGGCATCGTGGTGTGGCCCGTGCAGAAGGGAAAATCCGAATGTAGTGGCGGCATATCAAAAATACAGCAAAGCAAAGTTTAAAACCGGGAAAGGATTTGAGATATTCAGCGTATCGCTGGATACTGATTCCGAAGCATGGAAACGTGCCATTGAATTAGACGGTTTGTCGTGGAAGTATCACGGTTGCGACCTTTTAGGGTGGGAATCTCCGGCGGCAAAGAAATATCTCGTTAAAGCCATTCCGTACAATGTGCTTCTTGACCCTGAAGGACGAATTATTGCAAAAAACTTAAAAGCCGCCGACCTGCACAAAGAATTGGATAATCACATTAAGGGATTTTAATGTGACACTTTGTCGCAAAAGAGTAACATGGCAGAAATTTTGAAAGGTGCGCAAAAAAAATGTGTTATGGAAGAGAAAGAGATACCAGAAAATGGCCATGATAAGCACGCCTCAGAGCATCAGGGTGACGTTTGGAATGAAAAACAAACGGCAGCTTCGGCTGAAGAAACTGACAAAAGTGCAGTAAGCCACACAGGGAATATGACCGATGACCAATTGTCGGTTGCCTATGAATCTGAAGAGCCTGCTCCGTATGGAAAACGGCACCTTGAAGAAGAAAAAAATGCGGGTAACGAGCCTGAAAATGAGTTAACAATCATGAAGAAGAAAAACGATGAATTGAATGACAAGTATTTAAGGCTATACTCGGAATTTGAAAACTATCGCAAACGTACGTCCCGTGAGCGTCTGGAGTTGATTCAATCGGCAGGAGCAGAAGTTATTAAAAACCTGTTATCGGTACTTGACGACTTTGAACGCGCGGCAAAGGCCAACGAAACCTGTCAGGATATAGCGGTAGTGAAGGAAGGATTTGATTTGATTCACAACAGGATGCTTTCCATTTTATGGTCAAAGGGGCTGAAGGAGATGGAAGCCACGGGAACAGTGTTTGATGTAGAGCAGCATGAAGCGCTTACCAATATTCCGGCGCCCACTGAAGATTTAAAAGGTAAAGTGGTAGAGGTAGTTGAGAAGGGATATGTTCTGAACGGACAGGTGATTCGCTATGCAAAAGTAATTGTGGGACAATGAGCAATAAACGTGATTATTACGAAGTGCTAGGGGTTTCCCGCAATGCTTCAGAGGAGGAGATTAAAAAGGCCTATCGCAAGATGGCAATTAAATACCATCCTGATAAAAATCCGGGAGATAAGCAGGCGGAGGATAATTTTAAGGAAGCAGCAGAGGCCTATGAAGTGCTGAGCAATCAGGAAAAGCGCAGACGTTACGACCAGTTTGGCCACGCCGGTATGGGGGGCGGATTTGGTGGTGGTGGAGGCGGAATGAATATGGATGACATATTCAGTCAGTTTGGAGATATTTTCGGGGGTGCCTTTGGTTTTGGAGGTGGAGGCAGAAGTGGCGGAGGAAGGCAGCGCGTGCGCAGAGGTACCAACCTAAGGGTGAAGCTGAAATTAACTTTGGAAGAAATAGTAAACGGAGTAGAAAAGAAGATAAAGGTAAGTAAACTGGTTGCCGCAGAAGGTACAGAGTTTGCAACCTGCAGTATGTGTCGTGGTACCGGTCAGGTGGTAAGAGTGTCCAATACTTTTCTGGGGCAAATGCAAACAGCGTCGGCGTGTCCTCAGTGTCAGGGTAGTGGACAGTCTATCAGCAAAAGGGCTCCGGGCACCGATGAAATGGGAATGTTGCGTGAAGAGGTGGTTATTCCCATTAAGATACCGGCAGGGGTTGAAGATGGTATGCAGTTAAGTATGCAGGGCAAAGGCAACGATGCACCCGGAGGGGGAATACCCGGAGATTTGTTGGTGGTAATTGAAGAAACCGAACATGAAGAATTACAGCGTGACGGTCAAAATTTGCACTATCAGGCATTTATTAATATTTCTGACGCTATTCTTGGCGGTAATATAGAAGTTCCGCTGGTAACCGGAAGGGCCAAACTGAAAATAGAACCCGGAACGCAAAGCGGTAAAGTGCTCCGGTTGAAAGGAAAAGGTGTGCCTTCGCTTGAAGGTTACGGTACCGGCGATTTACTGGTGCACATTAACTTATGGACTCCACAAAAAGTTAGCAAAGAAGAAAAGGCCTTTCTTGAAAAGATTAGAAATTCCGAAAATTTCCAGCCTCAGCCCAACAAAAAAGACAAGAATTTTTTCCAGCGGATGAAGGAACATTTCACCGGTTGATGGCAGCACTGGAGGTACGCCATATAACCAAATATTATTCAGGTCATACTGCGCTGAGAGATATCTCATTTTCTATTCCTGCAGCATCTATATACGGTTTACTTGGGCCCAACGGAGCAGGTAAAACCAGTTTGATGCGGATTTTAAACAGGCTAACCTTACCCGACGATGGTTTTGTGCTGATTGACGGTAAACCGCTTGAAAATAAGCATACCCGTAAAATGGGGTATCTGCCCGAAGAAAGAGGGTTGTATCGTAAAATGTCGGTTCGCGCTCATATTAATTATTTTGCACGGTTAAAAGGAATGAGCCGCAGTGAAGCCAGAACCGCAAGTGGCGAATGGATGGAGAAATTTGGTTTAACAGCGTGGGGCCATAAAAGGATAGAGACGCTTAGCAAGGGCATGGCGCAAAAAGTACAGTTCATTATCACCGTTATTCACCGTCCGGAAATCCTAATTATGGACGAACCGTTTTCCGGTTTTGACCCGGTGAACGCTCAATTAATTAAAAAAGAGCTTTTTGCCATGCGCGATGCCGGCGCCACCATTTTGTTAAGTACCCACAATATGTCATCGGTAGAGAGTTTGTGTTCGCACATCACCCTGTTGAATAAGGGCGAGAACATTATTACCGGCACCACGCGTGAGGTACGCCAGAGATATGATACAGGGTTGTACGAAGTTGAATTTAAAGGCAATATGATTGCGTTTACCAATTCCTTGTGGACCGGATTTGAATTGGTGGAAAGAGAACAGCTGGGAAATGAGCATTTTGTTGCCCGGTTAAGAATGTTGCACAATAATGATGTAAATGCCATGTTGCAGGTTACGATGGAATTTGTAAAAATTCAAAGAGTACAGCGATTGCAAACTACTATGGATGAGATTTTCATATCGGCAACAACAGGAAATACCCGGGAGGAGAGCCATGCGTAATTTGTGGCTGGTAATATCCCGCGAGTTGCTCATCCGCATCAGAAAACCTTCGTTTATCTGGCTTACCCTGGCAGGTCCGGTTATTATTGCGTTGTTCGCCATTGCAGCCATTAAAATTGGAGAAGGAGCCCGCAGGCACGACGTTCTGGTTATTGATGAAGGTGTAATATTGAATGAGAGTTTGAATGAGAGTAAATTGGCTCGGTACCATTATTCTGAAAATGACGTTTCCAATCAGGAATTTAAACAAAGCAAATACGACCTTCTTGTTTATATTAACCCCAAATTTGCTCAGAATAATAAGGTTATTATTCAGTATCGCGAACGACCATCGCCTTACGTGGTCAGCGAGATTATCCGCCAATTAGAGTATAGGTTAGAGCGGTTGAAACTAAAGATTCACAATGTTGACCCCGATTCGTATGCCCATATTAAGCAACCGGTTGATTTTAAGGTTGTGAATATTGACGGGTTGGATGCTGAGTACGACAAATACAGAGGTTATGCAGGCATTGTATTTGGAGCCATATTGTTGTTTTTTATTGCGTTGTATGGCATGCAAGTAATGCGGGGTGTGGTAGAAGAGAAGCAAAGCAGGGTAATAGAAATTATGGCCTCTACAGTGGCACCTTTTCAACTGATGGCCGGAAAAATACTGGGGATTGGTATGGCTGCCATTCTGCAGTTTTCTTTGTGGTGTCTGTTAACTTTTGGTTTGCTGCAGTGGGTTAGAAGTGAATATTATCCTGATCAATATAATCCCGAATATCAGGCCAGCGTTACCGGTACAGGAGGAGAGCTTGCAGCCAATGGAAATATTCAGGTAAATGATGTTGCAGAGATAATATATTCTGCTATAAATTATCCTGTTATGTTGGGTTACTTCGTGTTTTTCTTTATATTCGGTTACCTTTTGTATGCCTCCATTTTTGCTTCGGCCGGTGCCATGGTAGATAACGATACCGATGCCCAGCCATTGCTTTTTGGATTGCTGTTGCCGTTATTGTTAGGCTTTGTTGCTTCGTGGGCGTTGGTGCAGAATCCGGCAGGCGATGCTGCAATGTGGGCATCAATTATTCCATTTACGGCACCCGTGGTAATGATGACGCGTATTGCTCTGGGAATAGAGGCGGCTCAGGTTTGGCAACTTTGGTTCAGTATGGCTTTGCTGTGTTTCACTTTTGTGTTGATTACCTGGGTTTCGTCGCGCATCTACAGGGCGGGAATTTTGCGATATGGACGCAGGATGAGGTTAAAAGATTTATTAAAAAGATGATAAATAAGGGTATGAGCGTAATGTCAGAAATGCTGATTCCGGCAGAACGCCATGTTTTACTACTTTTGAATCCGGGAATGAAGAAACGAGATAAATTTAAGTTTTCGTTACCTGAATAACTTATAGATTAAAATTCAATACAATGAAAGAAGCCATGCACATTGCCCTTGTTCTAATTCCTGCAGGATTGGTGCTTATAACGTCTTACATTCTGGTGAAGCGTTTTCTTGACAGGGAAACCCGGATGCATGAACGGGAAATAAGGGAAAAACTTGCAAGGGTACAGGAAGATACCCGCAAGACCATTTTGCCCATGCGTTTACAGGCTTACGAAAGGGTTATTTTGTTACTGGAACGTATCAGTCCGCCCAGTATGATTATGCGCATTCACAGTCAGAATGCAACCGCCCGCAGCATGCATACCGAGATGCTGAAAGCCGTCAGAGAGGAATTTGAACACAATGTTACTCAGCAAATGTATATGAGTGATAAGGCATGGACAGTGGTGGTAACTGCCAAAGAAGAAACTATAAAGATATTAAACAGTTCTTTTGGAAGGGCCGGCGATAATGCTACTGCAACGGACTATAGTCAGGAAGTATTCAGAAGTTTAACCGCACTTCCCAAATTGCCAACCGAAGTGGCTTTGGAAATGGTTAAGGAAGAAGTCAGGAAACTATTTTAACCGAAAATCAGAAAGGGCTCGAGAATCGGGCATCGGTGGTATAGGTAGTATCGGTAAGCGTTTTAAGAAAGGCCACCAAATCAGATTTATCTTGTGCCGTCAGGTTTAATCCGAATTCTTTACCCGGTTTTGTCATAATGGGGTCTAAGGTAGAAGACAGGTGAACACCGCTGTTGTAAAATTCAACCACTTCTTCAAGCGTGGCAAATCTGCCGTCGTGCATGTAAGGAGCAGTAAGTTCTATGTTTCTGATGGTTGGAGTTTTAAATTTGCCAATGTCGTAAGGGTTGTTTGTTGCATTGTAACGGCCCATATTGTAACCGGTGAATACCGAGTCTATGCCAATGTTATGGAAAGAATTATCGGTGAAAAGGGGAGAAGCGTGGCAGTGAAAACAGTCGCCCCTTTCAGTAAAGAAAATATCCATCCCATTCAGTTCTGACGATGTAAAACTGGCTTCATACTTTAAAAATTTATCGAATTTGCTGTTGGTACTTATCATACTTCTCATGTACTGCGCAAGCGCTTTTGATGCCCGGTCGTAGGTAACATCTTCACTTCCGAAAGCATTGTAAAAAAGTATTTTATACAGTGAGTCACCCGATATGCCGCTTAAATCGGTTGCAAAGAAATCTTCAATTTCGAAGCGGGTGACGGTTTCCAGTGAGCCTTCAATTTTACCATTCCACAAAAAGCTGCTGTGCCATCCCAAATTAATATGAGCCATAACTGCTGTTCCCGGGTTATTCACAGTAAACGACTGCGACTGGTGGTGACAGGTAGAACAGGACAGGCCATCAAAGGGGCCGTTTTTTGAAAGTTTGGTGTCATAATATAGATGTCGTCCCAATAAAACTCCTTCAACAGTAGTAACATTATTAGCCGGAACTATCATTTGCGGGAAATTGGAAGGATAGGTAAGGGCGTAAGGAGTTGTTTTATGCGTATCAATAGGTGTGACAGGATCGGGCCGACATCCGGCAAGTAAGACAAACAAAATAAATATTGAAATAACCGTTTTATTCATATTACTTTATGCTGAATACATTATGCCCGTTACTTGCCAGTTGCATCATGGCGGTCATGTCGCCCATGGTGTAATTGTTGGTTTCAATATCAAATACATTTGGCGTATCAAACCAGCGGTTCACATCCATGTATAAATTCAACCGCTGATTTTGGTACGTAATGGTAAATGTATGATTTATTTCGGCGTTTACCAAACAGGCATTATTGCCAATGTGCATGGCATAACCAAACTGTATTCCGAGCGAATCTTTAAAATATCCTTCCAGTTTCAGAAAGTGATAACCGCCCCCCATACCATCGGGCCATGCCATAAATACATTGTCGGTGGTGGCAGGCAAACTGTTACTGATATTTAATGCAGAAGCCAGACCTATATTGAAGGTAATTTTATTGTACGTTCCCAAAGGTATATCCGTAACATTGAATGTATTGGTTTCAGGCTTTTCTGCATCAATATAATGAATATCATCAACAGAATAAATACTGCCATTGGAATGATGAAAGCTGATACCGGAAATATAGTAGTGAATTTTATTCACGCTGTATTCATTTCCGGCAGTATTAACATACTTCAGCGAATCGAATTCCAGCGGAACACCTTCACTTTCATAATAAATTTTAAAGTTAACAGAGCCTTTTTCAGGCATCACGGTGTACTCCTGACAAGACGGTAAAGTAGTTATTGCCATCAGGAATAATCCCAGAAGAAAAAAGGCTCTGTTTTTTTTCATTATTTCACGGTTTCAGATTTTACGTCCTGTTTAAAAAATGTAGGAGCAATATTTACCTGAAGGTATGCATAGTTGCTAATTTCGTCGGTACGACCACCTTTCACGGCAATCATGCTTTCGGTAGCAATCATGTGACAATACACGGCTTCAAAGCTAACGGCTTTATTAAGCTTGTATTGCAATGTAAGGTCTATTTCGGTACCCAGCATTGCCGACATGGCTTTGTAGTTACCGGTATTTATCAGATTTTCTGTGTCCAGAATGTCGGCATTGGCCATAAACAAATGTCCGGTTAAACCACCGTAAAATTTATCGGTTTTGTATCCTAATGTAAGGTAGGCATCATTCAGGCCAACGGTATTCAGGTGATTACCCACATAGAAATAGTCCATGTATCCGTTAAATTTATGATTGGTACCGTACAATGGATTGAAAGATTTGTTTTTCTTGTTTGCGGTATCCACCTGACTGGTACCCGATAACAATTCAAATCCGCCCAGAATGCCGAATTGCTTGGTAAGATTGTAGGATACTTCCAGTTTGGCATTCATGGCAGCAATGTCCTTATCTGAACCGTCTTTACCCATTTGATAATAGAAACTACCGGTGAGGCCCAGTTTGTCTTTTTTATAGGTTAGGTGTGTTCCTGCAGTTTGTCCGTACTTGGTGCTATACTTTACTATTCCGGCAGTATCCGTTTTGGAATACTGTAATCCGTTATTTAAGAACAAAATACTTAATCCCAGATTTTTAATATCGCGATGATACCACAGGTACTGCATGGTTTTGTAGTTACCTGTAACGGTATAAATTGTAGTCGCAGTAAGCGCACTGGCCTGGTTAAATGCCAATCCAAGATCCAGTTGGTTCAAACTGTCCTTGAAGGTAAATTTGGCCAAATCGTGTGAACGCGCCTGAGCCGCCCATTCAACGCTGCCTAAAATACGGTGGTCATCGTAAATCAATTCCTGCCGCCCTATCTTAAGGGTTAGGTTTTTATTGAAATGAACAGCGCCCCATGCCTGGTGAACAGAAGTAAATCCGTCCGTTTTGTTGAGCTGAGCGGTGCTACCCCAAACTCTGATGTCTTGCAGCTGCAGTCCGAAAGAGTATTTTTCAGAGGCGTAATCAATATTCAATCTACTTCTCTGCTCTGTCCAGAAAGCGGCTTTCTGTGCGCTGTCAGCCGGAGCCTTGTATCCGTGCAGGTACTCGGTTCTTGGTCTGATTTGTCCTGAAATGGTGAACTGAGCACTCATTTCGTTCCATCCTGCCAGCAGGATACAGGCTGTTGCCAACCCGATTTGTTTCATTTTCATGGCGTTGATTTTAATTGTTATCTATTTATATCGCCAACAAGGTAAAATTACCTGTTTGGCAATGGTTTGCTTATGATTTTTATCATGTTCATTCACAAGTTGGGTTCGGTGTAACCTGTGTTACATAAAAAGTCAAAGCAAGAAACAGAGAACAATTTTGCTTATAAAGAGTGTGAACCCCCATTAGCTGGGGCGCTCACATCCTTTTTTATTATAAAACTGCCAGTTTATCAGAGTTGCAATAATACAGAAAACCAGAAGTCCGATAAAGAACACGTTTGCATTGCCTGCATTGGCAGCCAGTACGGCGCTAATAAGCATAGAGAAAATAAACGGGCCATACGCTGCAATGGCTGCAGTCCATCCAATTACCCCGGCTGCCTGCCTTGGGTTGTGCTGGAAAATAATTGGAAACTGGCGGAAAGTTGCTGCGTTACCGATACCTGTAAAGAAGAACATACTTAACATTACGGCTACAAACATAGGGAACGAATCTATGGATTCGGGTGCAACCAGGTTCATGCCCAGCATAATGGCAATACCGGCAATCAATCCGATGCCTGTAATGGTAGTAAGGATGGCACCGCCGGTTTTATCGGCCACGAACCCAAACAGAACTCTTGATGCAGAACCAATCAAAGGGCCGTAGAATGCGTATTTCAACGGATCCGGGGCATCGGGGAAATTTCCGTAAAGTGTCTTAATCATCATGGGAAAGGCGGCTGACAAACCGGCAAACGTACCAAAGGTCATAAAATATGTAATGGTGCAATACCAGGTATGTTTGTCCTTAAAGATATCCAGCTGTTCTTTGAAGGAGGCCTTCATGGGTATGGAACGCAGCATCATCCAGCACAGCACAGTAAGAATGATGATAAGCGGCACATACCAAATGGCAGCATTTTGAAGATATATTTCTGAAGTGCCAACCACTTCTTTTGTTTTTGAATCTACATTGGTAAATACCTGAGACGAGCCGGCCATGGCGATTCCAATAATTGCAGGTGTCATAAACTGAGCAAGGCTCACACCGAAGTTACCAATACCGGCCTGTATTCCCAGCGCTGTACCTTTCAATCGTTTTGGGAAGAAAAGATTGGTTGAAGGCATATAGGAACTAAAGTCTCCGCCACCAAAGCCCGCAGTAAAGGCAAGAATCATAAACACCCAAAATGGAGTTGTGGGGTCCATAATGGCCAGGGCGAAACCGATACAGGGAATTAATTTAATTAAAGTTGAAATGGTAATTACATGTCGGGTACCATAAATGGGTAACAAAAAGGTATGTATAATACGGAGTGTGCCACCGGCAAGCCCCGGCATTGCCGCAAGCCAAAAAAGCTGATCTTGGGAAAATTTAAAACCGATACCCGGTAATTTTACAACGATGGCACTTACCATAAACCATGTTGCAAAAGATAGAGTGAGGGCGATGGTGGTTATCCAAAGCGTTTTCCAGGCAACTTTTTTGCCTTCGTTTTCCCAAAAAACATTGTCTTCGGGATCCCATTTACTCAGCCATGTTGACATATTGATTGATTTATTGATTACATATTAAGATTCATCATGAGCGCGTTCAAATTTTCCGGCAGTTTCAGGCGCTGCTTTATCGCGCATTTTTACAATAACTGTATGCATCCACCACAGACACAGCAATGATACAAAGAATAAGAACACCCACATACTGGTCCACAAACCGGTACCCTGCAGCAGGTAACCAAAAATAATAGGTGAAAAGAATCCGCCCAATCCTCCCAGAACTCCCACCATGCCTCCAACGGCTCCTATATCGTTGGGGAAATAATTAGGAATGTGCTTGTAAACGGCTGCTTTGCCAATGCCCCACAGCATGCCAACAATAAAAATGAATACGGTTGCCACCCACATGTTGGCTTCGAAATAGATATGTGTTTCGCCTTTAGCCAGCAACTGTTTCTTTTTTACTTTATCTCCTACTTCCACAGCAGGGTATTGCCAGCTGCGGGTAGAGGGCAAAATACCGCCTTCAAACTCGTGACCATCAACAGCTTTTGGTTCCAGGGTGTACACCTCATCATTTACATGAATTTCAGAATCGCTGACATAAGTTACCGTACCGTTCACCGTAGACATTACCCCTCCTCCGGGAGATGTAATTTCCATTCTGGGAATAATAAGGAGAAAACAAAACAAAATGGAAGTAATAAATATCCAGTACATTACTTTTCGTGCACCAAATTTGTCTGACATCCAACCACCCAGTATTCTTATCACACCGGAGGGCATGCTAAAAACAGATGCTAGAATACCCGCTGTTACAAGGTCTGTACCGTACATGTTCACGTAATAAGGAACCAACCACTGAGCCAACGCTACAAAACAACCAAACACCAGATAGTAATAGAGTCCAAAGCGCCACACCCGAATCTGCTTCAATGGTTTCATCATTTGTAAGAACGTTCTTCCTTTGTTGGCTTCGTTAATTTTATTTTTTGCGAGCAACAGGAAAATAATTCCTAAAACGATCATCATATATGAATAATACTGGGGTAAAAGCCGCCAGTTGTCAGGATTTGTTCCATCGTTGGTTAATGAAGCCAGTAAGGTAGGGGCAAGCAGGGTTGTTAAACCTGCACCGGCATTTCCGGCACCAAAAATACCCAGGGCACGTCCTTGCCAATGTTTAGGATACCAAACGGCAGTATAGGCAACTCCAACCGAGAATCCTGAACCGATAAGACCAAACCCAACGCTGCATAAAGCGAACTCCATAAAACTGTTGGCGTAGCTCATTAGGAACATAGGGATGGCGCAAAAAAACAATAAGCCCACAAACATCCATTTCCCGCCAATTTTGTCGGTTAAAATACCCGCCGGAAGCCGGAATATAGCTCCGCTTAATACCGGAAGTGCCAGTAGCCAACCAATTTCTACTGAAGAGAAATTGAAAATTTTATTGTCGGACAGGTAACTCACCATTACTCCATTAAACATCCATACGGCAAAACACAATGTAAATGTCAGTGTGTTTAACAATAACATTCTATGGGCTTTACCCAAATTTACTTTCTCCATAATACACGCCTTGGTGCAAAGGTGATGTGATAAGGTAAAAAAGAATATGATTTAAGGAAGAAAAAAAAGTGCCATTTGACAGATTTTTAATTGCAGAAAAGCAATTAATGAGTCACATTGCGAAAACTGCAATGATTTGATTGAATTTTTTGTAATCGTTGATTATGATATGTTTACCTTCAATTGTAATGATTTGGTCATTCTTCAATTCTGTAATAACCCTAGATACTTGTTCTTTGTTGGTACCTGCAATGTCAGCAATATCTTTCCGGCTTAATTTTCCAAGGATTTCTCCTGCGCTGGTAATCCCGTATAAATCGGCAATCATTTGTAATGCATAAACCACTTTTTCTCTAATGGACATCATGGCCTGATTGCGAACGTGGTTTTCGGTTTTTTGCAGTTCTTTGGCATAAGTAAGCATTAATTGAAAGGTGAGTCTGGAGTCGCGCTTCAGTATCTGGAAAAAGTGTTTGGTTTCAAGGTAGCACACTGTGGTGTCTTCCAATGCGATGGCGCCAACCGGGTAAATATTGCGAACGCCGATACCGCGGTGTCCTAAGATATCTCCTTCTTTGGATAACCTTATTACCTGTTGTTTGCCGCCGGGACCTGATTTGTGAATTCTTACCTTTCCGCTTAAAATAAAGTAAATGCCTGAAACCGGCATGCCTTCAATGAATATTTGCTGCCCTTTTTTTGAATGAATAATTGTTTTTCGCTCATCAATAATTTGCCTTGAGTGTTTTTCAGGAAAACCATGTAGCAGACAGGCAGTATTAGTGCAATCGGCACAATTGATTTTTGTTTGCCGTATCATTCCTGAATGTCGTAAGCAAGTTTACGCAATTCATTTTTCTTTAAAATTTTTAATTGCGTACGTGTGGCATCTACCATGCCCAGTTCCTTTAATTTGCCTACGCTTCGTGCTACCTGTTCGTTATTGATTCCTGCAAGTTCGCCCAATTCAATGCGCGAGAGTATATTCAATCCGTTGTAATCTTTCAGCATTTCATCTACTTCCAGAATAGCCTGCGCCATTCTTTGTAAAGTACTGCTATGCAGGTAAGTAGAAAATTTGTTCTGAAAATATAAAATCCGATCTGTCATGAATTTTTGTAATGTCTTCATAAAGGATGCGTTAGCCCTGATGATCTCGTACGCCTTGGCACCGTCCAGATAGCTTACGGTAACTTTGGTAAGTGCTGTAACAGAGTAGTTAAGCTTGTCATCTTCGTGTAACCTGTACCCGATAACATCGCCCTGTCTGCCAAAATATAATATTTGTTCGCGGTTTAAAATATTGGTTTGATGGAATTTTACCGCACCACGACAAATGAAATTCATGCCTGAGGGTATGCTGTTTTGAAATGCTATGGTCTGTTTGGGTTCATATTCTTTAAAATACCTGCTGTCGCTTACGTCCCTTAACAGATTTTTATCAGAAATTCCTTTTAATAAACAAAAACCGATATGACATTCAGTACAATTCATGAGTTATGTATTTAATACTTTGGGTATACAACTTAAAAGAAAATCAGGATGCAAAATTATTGCACTAAAGCAAATTAAAATATGATGAAAAACATGAATCCGGCTAATTATTGCATTAAAGCAAAAAAAAGATACAGATGTATATTTTAATACAACAGAGAAATACGGAAAAGGAAATGATTTAAATACCTACAAATTCATAATTTGCACAGGCCAGGCGCAAATCGGAAAGCGAAGTGGGATGTCCCGCAACAATCTGTTCCCTGTTGGCTTTTCTGAAATCTTCAATTTTAAACTCGCCGTTTGTTTTGGTTAGTACCAGCCACCGGTTCATAAAGTCGGCACCTATTTTTGTGCCCCATTCTGCAATTTTTCTGGTTTGGTCGTCCATACTGCAACCTCCCACTGAGGTATTGGATTCGTCGGCCACCATTACCAGAATACTGTTAAACATTATTCCTCCGGTTGCTTTAACAGGCATTCCGTGTGCTTTCCATTGCGCACAGTATGTTTTAAGTTGGTCATTGAGCCATTGTTGTTCTGCGGATGATAAAAATCGGTCACTCTGGAAAGTCCACACTCTTGAATGATCCGGGAATTCTTGAAAAATAGTCATAATAAAAATTAAATACTGGCTTCTCCCAACAGTAATACGGGATTTTCCAGAAGGTTTTTAAAAGTTTGCAGGAAAGCAGAGCCTACAGCACCATCCACAACGCGGTGGTCGCAGCTCAAGGTTACCTTCATTACATTGCCGGGAACTACGGTACCATTCTTTACAACCGGCACCTGATTGATACCGCCAACGGCCAGAATACAGGCATCGGGTGGATTAATAATTGCGGTGAATTCTTCTATACCAAACATACCCAAATTACTAATGGTAAAGGTATTACCGGCCCAGTCTTCAGGTTGTAATTTTCTGGAACGGGCACGGTCGGCAAAGCTTTTGGCTTCGGCACCAATCTGTGTAAGTGTTTTATTATCGGCAAACCGGATAACAGGAACTAAAAGACCATCTTCAACTGCCACTGCCATTCCTATGTGAATGTGCTCGTTGTAACGAATCCTGTCTCCCAGCCAAGCCGAATTTACTTTTGGATGCTTTTGTAAAGAAACGGCAGCAGCTTTAATGACCATGTCGTTAAACGAAACCTTTTGTGGTTCAATGTATTTATTTATTGAATTGCGGGCTTCAATGGCGTTATCCATATTAATGGATATGGTGAGATAGAAGTGAGGTGCAGAGAATTTACTTTCACCAAGTCTTTGTGCAATAACACGACGCATCTGGCTAACGGGCTCCTCAGTAAACCGTTCAATGGCTGTGAAGGCCATGGCTCCGCCCTGATAGTTTTCAATATCGCGTTTCACGATGCGGCCTCCTTCGCCCGAACCTCTAACTCTGGAGATGTTAATACCTTTTTCTTCAGCTAGTTTTCTTGCAAGAGGTGAAGCGAATATTCTGCCGTTTGCGGAAATTTCTACCGGCAAGCTTGTTGTTTGAACCGGGGGAGTAGCAACCGCCACTTTTTGTGGCACTACGGCTGCAACCGCCGCTTCCTTCTTTACGTCCTGAACGACAGGCAGCGGCTGGCTTTCAGTAGCAGGAGCGGAAACAGATTCCTCTTTTAACAAAGCCGAAATGTCTTCTCCGGCAGTGCCAATAATTGCAAGGATACTGTTTACCGGAGCGCTTTTGCCTTTCTCTACGCCAATATGAAGCAATACACCGTCCTGAAACGATTCAAACTCCATAGTGGCTTTATCGGTTTCAATTTCGGCAAGCACTTCGCCCGAAGATACTTTGTCTCCTACCTTTTTGTGCCATGCGGCAACCACACCGTCGGTCATGGTGTCGCTTAGTTTGGGCATTCTTATTATTTCTGCCATAAAATTAATTATTCGTATTCGCGGATAAAGGGATAGCCTGGTTCTGCATATACATCTTCATATAATTCCTCTTTGTCAGGAAGTGGTGACTCTTCAGCAAATTGAACCGATTCGGCCACAATTTCCTTTACCTTAGATTCTATTGCATCCAGTTCTTTCGGGGTTGCATACTTGTTCTTTTTAATCAACATAAGTATTTGTTCCAGCGGATCTACCTTTTTATATTCTTCAACTTCTTCCTTGGTGCGGTATTTCTGAGGGTCGCTCATGCTGTGTCCTTTGTACCTGTATGTGCGCATATCTACCAGCATGGGTCCGTTACCACTGCGGACATAATCAACAACGGCAGACATATCATTGTGAACATTCACAACATTCATTCCGTCAATCACGCGCGCCGGCATACCATAAGATAATCCCAGAGTGGACAGGTCTGTCATGTTGGTTGTACGCTCTACACTGGTTCCCATGGCGTAGTTATTATTTTCAATAAGAAATACCACCGGAAGTTTCCAAAGCATTGCCATATTAAACGTCTCGTGTAATGCACCCTGACGCACGGCACCGTCTCCCATTGAGCATATTACAACATTGCCGGTGCCTAAATATTTTTCGGCAAAGGCAATACCGGCACCCATAGGTATCTGGGCACCCACTATTCCATGTCCGCCCATCAGGTTAACTTCCTTGTGAAACATGTGCATAGAGCCGCCTTTACCTTTACTAAGACCTGTACGTTTACCATAAAGTTCTGCCATCATGTATTTAGGATGTACACCTAAAGCAATGGGGTGTGCGTGGTCGCGGTATGCGGTAATATGTTTGTCGCCGTGTAAGGTGGCAGAGGCGGTTCCTGCTACCACGGCTTCCTGACCGATGTACAAATGACAAAATCCGCCAAACTTTTGTTCAATATACAGCTGGCCTGCTTTTTCTTCTATTCTACGCATTACCAGCATGTCCTGATACCATTTTAAATACTGTTCTTTATCAGGCGATTTGGTTTTTACAGGGGCTGCAACCGGCTTAGATGCCACTTTGGGTGCTGCTTTGGGTTTGGGTGCTGTTTTGGTTGCCATTTCGTATCTTATTTTTTAAGGTACATTAATTCTTTTACTGCTTTAACAATACGGGGAACGGAAGGCAAAGCTTCGTCAATTAGGGGATTGCTGAATGCAAAGGGTGTGTCGCTCTGTGTTATTCGCAGTACAGGTGCGTCCAGGTGGTCGAAAGCATACCGCTGCACCCAATAAGCAATTTCTGATGAAATACTTGCCAAAGGCCAGCTTTCTTCAACTACCAGACATCTGTTTGTTTTTCTTACACTTTCAAGAACTGCATTATAATCTATGGGGCGAATGGTTCTTAAATCAATAATTTCCATGTCAATTCCTTCTTTGGCAAGTTCCTCAGCAGCGGCCTGAACCACCTTCATAATTTTACCAAAGGTAACCACAGTAACGTCTGAACCTTTGCGTTTTATATCGGCTACTCCAATAGGAATCAGATATTCTCCATCAGGAACTTCACCTTTGTCGCCAAACATTTTTTCTGATTCCAGAAATACTACAGGGTCATTATCACGGATGGCAGATTTTAGCAATCCTTTGGCGTCGTATGGAGTAGAAGGAGTAATTACTTTTAAACCGGGAACATGAGCATAAAAAGCTTCAAAGCTTTGAGAGTGTGTAGCCGCTAACTGGCCGGCTTGTCCGTTGCCTCCCCGAAAAACAATGGGAACATGATATTGACCTCCACTCATTTGCAACATTTTGGCAGCACTGTTTATTATCTGGTCGGCTGCAAGAATGGCAAAATTCCATGTCATAAATTCAACAATGGGACGCAGACCGTTCATGGCTGCTCCAACACCTATTCCGGCAAAACCCAGTTCTGCAATAGGCGTATCTATTACGCGCCGGGCACCAAATTCATCAAGCATCCCCTGACTTACTTTATATGCACCGTTATATTCGGCCACCTCTTCACCCATCAGGAATACTCTTTCATCCCTGCGCATTTCCTCACTCATGGCTTCTCTAAGCGCTTCCCTGAACTGAATCGTTCTCATAACTTATCTTGTTTTTGCATGGCAAATATAACGCTTACATTGGCATTCAGTTCATCTGAATGGTTATCGTAATGTGAATTCTTTTCAAAATGTTGACTTATAACACAATTTAAGAAATTTGTAACGATGTCTGCCGCTGATACCCCTAAGAAATCTTTGTAATCTATGGTTCATCTATCAAACGACCTGTAAACAGTAATAAGGGTTTCCAGTATGTGTTGTTTTCTACATCGCTGATGGTGATTCCGGTACTGCTGCCGGCGTGTATCATGGCCAATGGCTTTCCCTTTTCAGAGGAAACGATGCCCACGTGCGTAACCTTATCTGCTGACGGTCCAAAGAACACTAAATCTCCTTTTTGTGCTTCATTTACAGGGATTTTCTTGCAGTTTTTGTAGTACTGGTCTCCTGCAATCCGGTATAAATTGTAGCCAAAATGTTTCATTACATACAATGTAAAGCCCGAACAGTCAAATCCTGAGGGATCGGTTCCGGCCCATTTATAGGGTACGCCCAAATATTGTTTGCCAAATTCAAGGATGCTGTCACGACGGTTCATGGCGATGGTTTCTTTATCATCAACTTTCTTAATCTCCGGATCCTTTTTAATAGCTTCTGTTTGCCTGACCAACACTTCATAGGAAAGGGTCTGCAGAAATAACCCCGAAGTTGATTTATATATCTTTTCAGCCGTTTCTTTCTTGTCGTTTTTGTATAAATCTACTATCCTTTCGTAAATAAGCATTTGATATTCATATATTTCGTGTTCGTGTGCGGTGTAGTAGTAGCCGTCTTTATCCAAAGCTCTGAATTGTTTAAAAGAAGCGAAACTATCCTCCCAGTCCTTTTCATACCTTCCTTTCTTTACCGACCGACGAAGTATTGACAGGGAATTGTAAAGTCTGGGTAATGGATGTTGGGCATATTTATCTTCTTTTGCAAGTCGGTCGCTTCGTTTTTTCACCATTTTATAGTGTCCCTGATAGTACAGCATTTCCAGCCGGTCAAGGTTTTTGTCCTGCGCTTTCATTTCGGCAGATAAACCGCAGACGGAAAATACGACCATTAACAAATACAAAGTTTTCATCACCGTAATATTAATGCCATAGTAATTAAGATTCCACCCGTATTAAACAAAACTTGTAACAGAATTATGTTAATTTACAGTTATGAGGACTTCTAAAAACAGCAGTTAGTATTTTTTGAATTAAAGAATAAATAAATGCCTGAAAAAACAACGTTCTATCTCCTTATTAATGCGTTAATGTATGTTATAGCAGGCTCCTTTTAAGCTCGTTTTCAACGCAGCAGCTAATTGAATTTCGTGTCTGGTTTTAAAAATAAACGTATCTTTAACCCATGTTTCATTCCGGCAACATAACGTATCTGACGCGAAACGGCGATGCCGCCAACCTGAACATGGACGATTTTACCTACAATTACGAAACCAACCGAAACCGCTTAACCCATGTTGAAGACGTGTATGGCAACGTAACGGGGAACGATTTACCCAACCAGTCTGCCGGAAATTATTCGTACGATGCAATGGGCAATTTGATTGCCGATGCCAGCGAAGAAATAGCCAGCATAGAATGGGACGTGCGCGGAAAGGTGCGCAAGGTTACAAGAACAGCAACAAGTACCAAAAGTGATTTAGAGTTCTTTTACGATGCACTTGGGCAACGTGTAATGAAGTTGGAACGCAAGAAGAACGTTGCGGTGGGTGGCCAAATAGACGTTACCACCATTTACGTTCGCGATGCCACCGGGAATGTGATGGCGGTGTACACCAACGAGCGCGTACGTGTAGCGGGCGACCCTTCGGGACCGGTGAACACCGTGCGGAACACCTTAACGCTGGATGAACACCACATTTACGGAGCCTCCCGCCTTGGCATGGAAACCTACGATAATCTAGTGCTTGCTGATTTTACCACAATAAACCACCCCGTATTCTCAACCATTATAGCCTGGCCTGTAACCCCCAACAACGAACTGGTGGAGCAAAGGGAGTTGAAGAAAAAACGGTATGAGTTAACAGACCACCTGGAGAATGTTCTTGTAACCGTATCAGATAGAAAACTGGCTGTAGATGCCAATACCAATGGAACGGTAGATTATTACCTTGCAGACGTTATAAGTTACAACGATTACTACCCCGGACATGCCCTGATGCCAGGCCGCCACGGAAACACCGCCGCATACCGCTACGGTGGAGCAGGCGGACAGGAAAAAACAGATGAAATCTCAGGAGAAGGTAACCACTATACCGCTGAGTTCTGGGAGTACAGCCCACGGATTATGAGGAGATGGAACCAAGACCCAAAAATCAGCCAAATGCCTTCATGGTCACCTTATTCGGCATTCTACGACAATCCGTTAAGGCTAATAGACCCAACAGGTGAAGCTCCGACTAATTATGAAGATGAGAACGGCAACAGCTTGGGGTCTACTAATGATGGAAGTAAAGCAACGGTGACAATCAGGAATGATCAGGTAACCGCATTTAAGGGTCATTTTGCCAAAGACAACGAATCTGGATTCGCAAACAGTACAATGGCCCAGGAGAGTTATTATAGGCGTTTTGGTGCTGGAATGAAAAATAAGGAACTTAGCCAAAGTGAATTAACTGCGATGAGCAATAGTGGTCAAGGGAATAGTCCAAGTAGCAGTTCTTTAATTTATTATGAACCAGTATTGCCACATAATAAATTTCCTGAATTTATAACTAAAGAACGCAGGGAGTTATTTAACTCATTTAGCTCAGATAATAAGGATATCAGTATTGTACCTGAATTCAGTGAAGATGTTTCTAATGGCGTTACGTTGGCTGAGAATATGTTGGTTGCTGCAAGTGAAGAAGTATCAGGGTATACACCACATTACAAGGATCCTTCATACATGCCTCCATCATCAGCAAAACAATACAAATTGTTCTCTTATAATGTAACGAAAATTGCTCAGGCATACACGATAGTAGATAAAGGGGCTCAGATTTTAAATCATGTACATAATAAAAATTACGGTTCAGCCGCAGAACAGGGCACTGCTCTCTTTGGATATACCGTATCATCTGCACTTATGGCGTCACCAACTCCCGCGACTCAACTTGTCGGATTGGGCCTGCTTGGAATTACAATGGCATATGATTATTTAATTGGTGATTGAGTTATGGCGGTTTTTGATTATGTCGTAATAGATGATATCAAGTACAAAAAAACAATTGGCACATTTGTTATTGTCTTGGGGCTTCTGATTACAATCATGGTTCCTGTTATTGTGAGTTATAAAACAAATCTTGAGCAACTTGAGGTTAAAGAAGGTATAATTACGGAAATACGAAAAACGACAAGATTAAGATGGAATAGTCCGGCATTGTACCAAAAGTATAGAAAGGTTGAATACGAGTGTGTGCTGATTAAAATTGATAACCGTGAGTTTATTTTGGATGAGAAACACATCACCTTTTGGGATGAGATATTAACGAGTTTAATAGTGGGCGACCCGGTAAAGTTATATTATCAAATATCCATGAACGATGATGTATTAATTGAACAATTAGAATCAAATGGAGAAGTAATTATTCCATTAGAATTCGGATTAAACCAAACATTCATTTTTGGGCTGGTGATTACAGGTATAATTTTAATAATTATCACATTTTTAATTCATCTCAGGACTCGTCGATTCAAATATCTTCGTAATCCTTCATTATTCTGAGGTAGTCCCTCAAACGGTAATGGGTAATCCCTCAAACTGGAGGCTGAGGCCATAACAGCAGGGTTTCAAAGTCGCCTGCGAGGTATTTTTGGGTGTTCATTTCCGGTCAAAATCAAAAACTTTTCAACAATCACCTAAAACCTTCGCAAGCGCTTGTTTGCAGGGGTTTTGGGGTGTTTTTGGGTGGTGTGGTGTGTGCCGCTGCGTAATCTTTCCAGATTCACAACAAACCCCTCCCGGATTTCCTTTAATACACATACTCTCAGGAAATTCCACAAAAAATTATAAAATTGTGGAACATAATTCAAATTTTCATACCTTTAACCTATGCACCGCACCGGCTTACGCCAAACATACGGCGCCTCCCGCTTAGGCATGGAAACCTACGAAAATGTGGTGCTTGCTGATGTGCAGGTATATACCCATCCGGTGTTCGGAACATTTATAACGGCCTTCCCGGTAACGGTGAATGATGAGTTTGCCGAGCAAAGGGTGCTGAAGATGAAACGGTATGAGTTGAATTCGCACCAATCCTCCGTTCACATAACCGTATCCGACCGAAAACTGAGCGTACAGCACGGCACCACTACGCATACTGCGTTTTACACGGCCGATGTGGCTAGCTATGGGGATTATTACAGCTTTGGGATGCAAAAGCCTGGGCGTTTTGGCACAGAACCCGATGAAAAATATCGTTACAAACACCAGGGGCAAGAATCTGACAGCGAAATACTTGGAGAGGGTAACAGCTTCGCGTATGAGTACCGAATGAGCGATGCACGGTTGGGGCGGTTTTGGAGTATTGACCCCCTTGCAGGGAGCTTCCCGTATTACTCACCGTATCATTTTTGCAGCAACAACCCCATTATGGCTGTTGATCTGGAAGGGTTGCAAAGTTCAGTTCAGGTGAACTACAATGAGACCTCTGTTACCATTAACCGCAATGAAAATAACCAGTTTGAAATTTCTTACACCGATTGGCTGAATGTTCCCCGGAATTATCAGGGCACTGCCCACCCCGCTTATGCTTACAACGATTTACAACCCGGTGGCCAAATGGAAGCGATTTGTGCTGACTGCCCCATGGGACCTACTAATGTGGTGGTGGGGTTCCCTAAACTACAGGTTACAAGGTATGTAGATGTTGAGAAAGAGGTTCCGGAGACTATTCCAGGAACACCTGAACATTATGAATATCACCCTAGTAAAGAGGAATGGAATATGGTCTATGATTATGCAAATTATAATAATGTTCGTAATCCTTTGGAATCGTTTATTGATAATGATTTAGGTGTTCCGGCTAATATGGAAGATCGTGTTTTGAAAAGTATTACTATTAGAACATACAACACAAGTGGTCATGAAACACGACTGAAAGCTGACTTTGAGGCTAAATATGGCGCTCCTGTAACTATCGAACCATCATCAACACCTTTAACACATGCTAAGAGTGGAAGCAAGGAGTTCAATTACCAAGCTGTTACATATTGGGATGATGTTGAATTAATACCTGGAACAGCGGATCAAGAAGTAACAACAACAGTCACAGAAACAAAACAGATAACAGTTGATCCGGTAATCATCAATCAATAGAAAGAAGCCCATGAGAAACATTGCTATACCCATATTGTTTGTGCTGGCAAACTGCACCAATGAGAAGTTAAATGATAATCAACAGGAAAGAATAGAAAAACGACTTTTTAACACACCTTCTGTTTTGCTTGATACCCCCAGCCAGTTTTTTGAGGTTAGCACCTTAAAAGATACCGTACTTACTGGGAAAGAGAACACTCAAATAACTATTAAAGCTAAAGGAGTTAGGACAGATGAAGAAACCATAAAGGTTGAATTAAAGGAATATTACAACTTTCCTAATATGTTAATGAAAGGACTAAGTACAACATCTGATAATAAAATACTTGAAACAGGAGGCATGTTGTATCTGAATATTACCACATTGTCCGGTACTTCTGTTCAATGTCAACCCAATGGGTGTTCTGTTGAAGTCCCCCTTAACTTTAAAGATGGAGCGTTTACTTTGTTTTCGGGTACTGATACCGGAAATAATATAAATTGGAAACTTAATGAGAATACGGGTGAAATGATAGAGCAGCCTATTATTCTTGGCATGGATAGTGAGGGAATTGTATATATGCCTGATACAGCTGGACTTTTTTATCAATTTAACAACTTAGGAGCTAAATGGATCAATGTAGATAAGTTCTTAGAGTATGAAAACAAAACCGACCTGATCGTACAGTTACCGGAAGGACAGGAAGGGGCGGTGTACAGCCTTACTTTTTATAGCTTCAATAGCATTTTACCCGGAATACCTGACGATAAGGGTCAGTTTGTATTTAAGGGAATTCCCGCAGGTGAAAAAGTGACGCTCATTGCACTTGGAGCCAAAGAGGACGAATTGTTTTTCAGTTATCTGGATTTAACAACCGATACCAAAGGGGCAAAGCTTCCGCCATTAAAACCAATTAGCAAGGAGGAACTGAAAGAAATTCTGGGCAAAAAATTTGGCAATAGTCTTGATAACAGGCCTAAACCAATGTTTTGATATGTTCCTTCATGAATATTGATTGAGTACCCCGGTACTTAAATCCGGTGTTCGCATCAAACCGCCAGTTTCTGTATTTTTCTTTTGGTAATAAAGGCATCCAGAAAAGTT
>CAZDUI010000048.1:0-29290 GCA_964508605.1 uncultured Weeksellaceae bacterium
ATGGGATGAAAACTACCTCTTAAAAATCTTAGGTTTTTAAATGCGTTTGCCCTGGCAATCCCCTCCACATTGAACTTAGAAAACTATTAATTGACTAAATTTGAAGTGGTCTAATAAATCATGATATTATATCATAACAAAATGTATTCGTTTGCGTTTATAGGTTGCTGATGCGTATTCTGGTATTGGTACTTCTGTTATTTTCAGGTGGGGTTGTCAGGGGCAATCAACCGCTGGATACTCCTGTACCTTTGTGTGTTAGGGTGGAATCAAACGGCGACGTTACACTTACCTGGCAAGCGGTCCCCGATCCGTTCGGTGTTTTTCATCATTACAACGTTTATAGCGCCGGTACCGGTGTTTTGCTTGGTTCAACACCTGTCGGACCAACCAACAATTCAATTACTCTGGCCGGGCAAAATGCTCAGAATTTTTCTTCATCCTATGTAATTCAATCTATTTGTGATGGTAGCGGTCCTTACGATTCCGGGTTAAGCAGTAGTATAACTTCAATGCTGCTGAATGTGGTTAATCCGGGTAACGGCACGGCCGTTTTGCTTTGGAATTCACCTTTCACTATACCACCTTCAGGAACTGAGGCTTTTTATAGAATTTACTGTGAAACTCCGGCTGGAATCTGGACTCAGGTGGGGACTACCCCCTGGGGAGTTACCACTTTTACAGATACTATATATGTATGTTCCGGTCAAATTAATTATAGGGTAGAAATAGAGAATATGGCGGGATGTGCGTCTGTTTCTTCGGTGGATGGTGACTTATTTCAGGACATTCTTCCGCCTTATATCCCTTCGTTAATCAGTGCTTCTGTAGATACCGCAACCGGACAGGCAGTATTAACCTGGAATCAAAATGCAGCACCCGATACACAGGGCTATATAATACTGCAATTTATAAGCGGAAGTGGTTGGATTATTGTGGATACTGTGTATGGAATTTCAAATACCAGTTATACTGCGCTTGCCAATGGTGCATCTATTGAAAGTGAAACATACGCTGTTGTGGCATTTGATGATTGCCTTCGCGGTACACCGGCAACATTTAATACCAGTCCTGCAGGAGTTCAGCATAATACTGTTTACCTGGAACTAACGCAAAATATTTGTGCAAAAAACATTACCCTTCAGTGGAATGCCTACAATAACTGGAATACACTTACAGCTTATGAAATTTACATGCAATCAGGGAGCGGTTTGTTTGTCCTTCAAGCGGTGGTTCCTCCCGGAACATTAACGTATACTACTGTTTCTTTGGTACCTGCTGTGAATTATTCATTTATTGTGCGGGCTGTGTCAGGTGCCGGCGATATTTCACTGAGCAATAGGGCAAGTATTTATCTTCAACAGCCTCCGCAGCCTGTTTACAATTATCTGGCTACTGCCAGTATAGGACTTTCCGAATCGGTTACAGTCCATACCAGGACCGATGTAATGGCCGGACTAGATGGCGTAAGGGTAGAACGGTCTGCCGACGGAAATCCTCCGTTTCAGGTTGTTGAATATACGCAGTTGATTTCTAGTCCTGTAGTGTCTACCGATGTTTCGGCAGATATTCATGCAAAATCATGGTATTACCGCGCCGTCGCTATAGATAGTTGTGGCAACGAGTCAATAATCAGTAATGTCTTTCAAACAATTTTTTTATCAGTAGTTTCAGATCCTTTGACTTTCGATGTGCAACTCAACTGGAATCCTCCTTCTGGCTGGAGCGGAACCATAGATTATTACAATATTCACAGGGTTGACTACACGGGTGCAAATCAGGTAATAGCTATTGTGAATTCCGCTGCCACATCGTTTACTGATAATTATGGAGAATTGATTGACGAAAATGGAAGAATTGTATATTATGTTGAAAGCGTTGAAACAGGTAATGTAATGGGATTCAATGAAACTTCCTCCAGCAATCCGGTAGTAGTAGTAGCAGATCCATTGGTGTGGATACCCAATGCATTTACTCCCGGAGGATTGAACCCGGAGTTTAAGCCGGTTATTTCATTTTCAAATCCGGATTTTTATCTTTTTCAAGTGTATAACCGCTGGGGCGAAAAAATATTTGAAACTTCTGACCTGAATGGCGGTTGGAACGGAGATACCTCTATGGGACCCGCTCCATTAGATGTATATGTGTACAGGGTTGTATTTACGGATGCTAATAACGTATCGCATTCTCGCCAGGGGTCAATAACTCTGGTTCGTTAACTAACAAATATTCTACTTTCTTATTCATGTTCATTATTATTCTTATCTTTCAGCCCTAAACTGAACTGAAACAAAAGCCTAATTATGGATTTCAGATTGTTGTCGTCTTTGTATAAAGACCTCAGTACTGATAATTTCTGTTTCTTTTATCGTGGTGAGTTTTCTGACCAGATTACCTCTCAGTTATTTGCAATATCTGAGGCAAAACTAGGTGATGGTAGGGAAATGACAGCGGTAAGAAAAAAGGTGAACTTTCTGATGGTGGAGTGTATTCAAAACATTGAAAGACATGGAGTAGAGAATACTGATGTAGATACCTCTCTGGGTTATTTCAGTTTAAGAAGCCGCGACAATGCATTTTATCTTACTTCGGCCAATATCATTCATTCCGGAGTTATCAATCATCTTACGGAGACACTGAATCACGTAAATGAACTGAGCGAAGAAGAGCTGAAGGTACTATATATGCAGGTTTTGGGTCAGGGAGAGCTATCAGAAAAAGGCGGAGCGGGGTTGGGAATTATTGAAATGGCGCGTAAAAGCGGAAATAAGCTTGATTTTGAATTTGTAACGCTAAATGCTGATTTGTGTTATTTCTATTTACAGCTTTCTATAGCGGCAATTAAAGGGGAATTGGTTGAGCCATTGCCGGTGAAAGATGCCTTGCGTTACCATAAGGTTTTACTGGATCACGAAATTCTTTTTCTGTACTACGGGCATTTTAATAATGAAACGATTAAGCCCATTGCTTATACCTTAGAGCAGAACCTTACCCGTACCGGCAACGTCGCTAAAAGTAAATTAATGTTCCATGTGTTAATTGAACTGATGCAAAACATTAGCAAATACAGTTTGGAAGAAGAAGACAACAGACACGGGATGTTTGGTATAACATTGGAAGGAGAGGGATTTAATATTGTTTCTGCCAATTTGGTAAGTGAAAAAAGCAGAGACAAATTATGCGAGATTCTTGATAAAGTAAACAGTGTTTCGCGCCTTGAATTAGATGAATTATACCGGCAGGAATTGTTAAATGATGATGAGGAGTCCAGTGCCGGTATTGGATTTATTGATATTGTTCGTTATACGGGTAAAACCATTGATTATACTTTTAATCCGGTGGGTAATAATATTTTATATCAGGTTAAAGTATCTGTTTAATAATTATGGAGAATCTTTTTATTGCAGCAACAGATGAAACACCGGCCATTGAGCTGAATGCAAATGGCGTGTTGTCTTTAGAAGGGATTTCAATGCCCGAAGACCCTTCAGCGTTTTATCAGCCGGTACTTGCCTGGATGCGTCAGTTTGTTGGAAGTCCGACAGGAAAAATTCAATTAGAAGTAGGGTTTACATACTTTAACTCTACATCGGCAAAGCGGATTTTCCAGTTAATTCAATATCTTGAGCAGGCCGCCGAAAAAGGCTCGGAAGTAAAAGTAATTTGGAAACATGAATCGGATGATGATTTGATTCGTGACAAAGGGCTTGAAATAAAGCAATTAACCAGTCTACCGTTTGAGATAGTTTCAGTGGACTGAGCCTGCTTTCCTTGTTATTTCGCCTAATGCGATACCGGTGGCTATCGCAGCATTTAAAGATTCAGTGTCTCCTCTACCAGGTATAGTTACCTTCTGTGAACAAATGCCAAGTACCGGTGTGCTTATACCATGACTTTCACTGCCGGTAATAAGAATGTTGTTTGAATCAATATCACTTTCATAGATATTATCACCTTTCAGCACCAAGCCTGTTTTGGGTAAGGAATGATCTTTTAGCATGTCTATGGATACATCGCAGAAGGTCATTCTAAAGATGGCTCCCATGGAAGCCTGAATACATTTTTGATTATAGGGGTCGGCACACCCTGGCAAAAAGCCGGTTTGCTGAACTCCAAACCATGCGCCAGTACGAATAATAGTACCTACATTGCCGGGGTCTGAAATGCCGTCAAGTACCAGAATTAATCCGGAATTAGCTAGTTTGGTTGTGTAATCCGGAATTTTTGCAAGTGCCAGAATTCCGGGTGGAGTCTTTAAACTGCTAATGCGTTCCATTTCCTTGCCTGATATTTGAAAACTGTTTTCTAATGCTGTAAAAGGAATTTTTGTTTGCTCAGTATAAAATATTTCGTTGATTTCAAGCCCGGAGTTTACCAGCTCCTCAACCAGTTTAATTCCTTCACATACAAATAGCCTGTGTTCATATCTGAATTTACGATCTGATAAACTTCTAATGAATGTTATTTTGGTTTTGGACAGCATGGGTTCGGTAAGTATCTTAGCGCAAATTTATTGTTCTGAAGCGAAAAATTCCATATATTCTTTTAAAGGTGCTCCTTTTCCTTGTTGGGGCTTTTGCTGTTTCATGCAATAATACCCGCCATTTGAAAGACGGTGAATATTTACTGGACAAGAACAAGATAATAGTTGTTGATGAAAATGACGCTTATGCGGTTCCTGTCGGTGAAATGGAAGGAATCATAAAGCAAAAGCCAAACCGCCGCATATTTAAAGTCAAATTTCATTTGTGGGTATACAATTTGGTTAGACCTGAAAAATTACAGCAAAAGAAGGAGCGCAGAGACCGTATTCTGGCCAGAAAAAATAAGGCTCGTTTTGAAAAAGATAGTCTGAAAAATGAAAAACGAATTCAAAACGGAAAAGATAGCGTCAGTATAAGAGAACCCAAAACATCTCCGGGATTTGCTTTAGGATGGCGAAAATGGGTTACCGAAACTGTTGGTGAAGCTCCTGTTTTGCTTGATAGCCAAAAAACTACCAGTACGATTCAGCAAATGAACCTGTTTCTTATTCGAAAGGGGTATTTTAATAATGAAGTTACTGACAGTATATCATTCCACAAGAGAAAACCAAAAGCGACTGTGTATTATCTGGTAAAAAGTCGTACACCATACAGAATTAGAAACATACAATATAATATTACCGATCCGTCATTGATGCGTACGGTGAATGCTGCAAACAAGCAGGATTCTTTGCTGATACAGGGAAATGTATTCGATATCGATGTACTGGATGATGAAAGAGACAGACTTACAACGTTTTTACTGGACAGAGGCTATTACGGCTTTAGCAAGGAGTATATATACTATCAGGTTGATAGTGCTGTTGGTAGTAGACAGGTAGATATCACCTTAGGTGTTGCCAATTTGAAATCGAATGTAAAAATAGATGGGGAATTGGTTGTAGTGGAGTCTTACCATCAAAGGTATTACATCAATAATATTTATGTATTTACCGATTACGACCCCAGAGATTTAAAAGATGATATTGGCTCATATAAGGAATTCAGGTTAAACGAACGAAGCTATTTGTACCGTGAAAAACTCCCCGTGAAACCGGAAATTCTGGAGTCGACCATATATATCAACAGAGGTTTGACCTACAGGGCAAAGGAAGTGGAAGCAACGCAAAAGCAACTGAGTGCTTTAGGAGTTTTTAAATCGATAAACGTGCGCTTTAAAGTAAATGAAGAAGATGAAAGCGGCACCATGCTTGACGTGTATATTATTCTGATCCCGTCGCCTTCACAATTTGTACAACTGGAATCGGATGCTACGCATACCGGAGGAAATTATGGGTTACAGGGTAGTTTTAACTATACTCATAAAAATGTGTTCAGGGGGGCTGAAAAATTCAAGTTCAGAATGAGCGGTGGTCTGGAAATACAGCAGTTGGTAGTAAATAAAGATAAAACATTGACTGACGGAGGAGTAGTAGGAAAAATTAACCCGTTTAACACGCTGGAACTAGGGCCTGAAATCTCTCTGGAAGTGCCGAAAATTGTTTGGATGCCAAGAAGATGGTTCAAGAAATGGATTTCTCAGAATTCTACTGTTAAAGCCAGGATTAATTACCAGAAACGGCCGGACTTTGCACGTGCGCTTCAGGACGTTTCCTTTATTTTGAATGGTAAGCCCAGCGCTCAGCTAAGTCATCAGTTAAGACTCATAGAAGTTTCAGCGCTGGAATTAGACCCTGAACCAGAATTTGAAGCCACGCTGGCTGCAATTAATGATGCGGTATTAAGGGCGGCATTTCAAGACCATATCATCGCAGGGTCGCAATATACCTTCACTTATAACGATCAGAGTGTTAAAAAACAAATGAGCAACTTTTATTACAGAGCATCGGTTAAGGGAGCAGGTAATTTGCTAAGAGGTATTTATTCAATGACAGATGCTGATGCTGATTCGCTGGGAAGCTATCGGCTTTTTGGAATTCGTTTTGCCCAAATGGTAAAAACCAGTCATGAGTTCAGGTGGTATTTAAATTATAACGATCGGAGTCAAATGGTTTACAGAATATTTGCAGGGGCAGGTGTGCCACTAAATAATCTAAGGGAATCGTTACCTTTTGAGGAGAGTTTTTTCGCAGGTGGTTCCAATGGGGTAAGGGGTTGGCGCGTAAGAAGCTTGGGACCCGGCGGGTATTTGGATACCAATTTTACCAATACTCTGGACCGGATTGGGGATATTCAGCTGGAGGGAAATCTTGAATACAGATTCGATTTGATTGATGTGGTAGAGGGAGCTCTTTTTGTTGATGCCGGTAATATATGGATGATGCGCAAAGGAAATCGCGAACATGCCGAAATTAGTACCGAGTTTTGGAAACAGATTGCAGTAAGTGGAGGAATTGGCTTTAGAATTGACCTGGACTTTTTTATTATCAGGCTGGATGCAGCTGTGCAATTAAGAGACCCGGCATTACCCGAAGGAGAACGATGGATTTTTCAGGATAAAAATAAAATTAATGCCATTAGGAAAAGGGCTGAAGAAAGAACTACTGGTATGGAATTGGGTAATTATCGTCCCGGACTAAATTTTAATTTTGGTTTGGGATATCCGTTTTGATGAATCTTGTACATTCAATAAATTCATTTTAAGTGTTTTGTGTGCAAAATGATGAAAATCAGTTTTAGTACTGATCATATTCAGTAGTTTGGCGTTTTCAGTTTGACATTTTTGTGTAACTACTTTAGTGTAGTTTTGTGTTATGAGTTTGAATGTGAATATATTAATACCAGTAAGTAAATCTACTGCCGCAAAAAATGCTGCTGAATATGCATTGGGTGTTTTTGGCCCTCAACCGGCATGTAACTTTGTTTTACTAAATACCTTTAAAATTGACATTTTAGGTAACAGCGGAAAGAGTTATAGTGAGCTGAAGCAAGATGCAATGCTTGAGCTGGAACAGGAACGTGCCAGATTGATTGAATTCAGCAACCTGCCTTCTGACAGATTTATTTTGAAGACGGTTGAAGCCCGGCTTAATTATGTTAACAATCTGCTACTGGACGCTTTGGATATTGAAATTGTTGTTTTAGGCACAGCCGGTATTAGTCAGGAAGAAAAATATTTGGGAACTTTACATGCAGGAGAATTGGTGATTAGCCTAAGAAGAAGTGTTTTGGTTATCCCTGAGACAGCTAAATTTCACGGCAGTTTTAAACATGTTTTGTTCGCTACAGATTATAATAAACCATTGAATCGCAAAGGAGCAGATGCAATGTTTACTGTGTTGAATGGAGCAGTTACTCATGTTCTGCATGTAAATGACCATGCTACTTCAATTTCGGATGAACAACAGATGGTTAAACAGAGTATATTGAATTTATTGGTGGGTCATACAGTGGAAATTATTGAAGAAACCGAAACTGTAGAGAGTGTTGATTCAGTGATTCAGCAACAGGCAAAAAAAAGAAATGTTGATGCCATTGTTGTAATGCCATATCATAATTCATTTTTTGAACGTATATTTCACGCCAGTATTTCGCGCAGACTGGCACAGGCACCCGCAGTTCCTATTCTGGCAATACACGATTAGAAATTTTAAACCCCGACGTTATGGACGCAGTTCAACATTTGTTTTACGGTTTAGGTCAGATTACCTATGCCATTGCTATGTCTGATGGAAAAGTACAACCCGAAGAACACGATACTTTAATGCAAAAAATAAAAGATGGCATTCAAAAACTGGGTGCCGATTTATCGTACTCCGAAATTGTATTTAAGTTATATCAAAAAGATCATAGTGGTGATGTAGATTTTTTATACTCTGAAGGAATTAAAAACATAAATCTTGGCAAGCATCATTTTTCCGAAGAACTACGTGGAAAATTTATTGAGTTTGCAGCCAGTGTTGCTGAAGCATATAATAGTGTAGATAATAATGAAGATAGATTACTGACACGGTTTAAAAACGATGTGAAAAACCTGTAGTTTTGGTAAAAGTACTTGCTAAGCAGGATATCTACCGGATGCTGTTTGATTCAGCTTCTGAAGGTTTGGTGGTAACCAATGCCAACGGAGAAATTTTGTTATTCAATACTAGGTTACTGGAAATTTTTTTATATCAGGAGAAGGACTTAGTGGGTAAGCCAATTGAAGTTCTTATACCGTCAAGACACAGAAATGAGCATATGCGTCAAAGGCATCATTTTGCAAAAGCACCTGAGAGTCGAAAAATGGGGGCCGGCCGCGATTTAACAGGTCTTAGACAGGATGGAACAGAATTTCCGATTGAAGTAAGTTTGAACAATATTGAAATAGAGGACGAAAAGTTCTTTATGGCTTTGGTTACTGATATTTCTCAGCGAAAAATTATCGAAAATAAAATTCACGATCTAAACCGTGATTTGGAAAAAAGAGTTGAACAGAGAACAGCTGCTCTTGAAGAAAGTCAGGAACTTTACGCACTGATTGCAAAAAACTATCCAAAAGGAAGTATCAATGTTCTGGATGAAAATCTGGTTTGCGTATTTGCAGAAGGGGAAAACGCTGAACGCGATTCCAAAGCTCTGGGAGGTCCTGTAGGACTAATTTTCACTTCAAGATATCCTGAAAATCAACAGAATTATATTGAAAATAATTTAAAGACAGTTTTTACCGGAATTTCAAATTCTTTTGATGTTATCGGTGAAAACGAATTCTATAAACTGAATGCGGTACCATTAACCAATAAATTTGGAAGAATAAGTAGAATTCTTGTTGTTGAGCGCGATGTAACCGAAGAAAAACGATACGAGCAGGAAATACAGAAGGCACTTGAAAGAGAAAAGGAATTAAATGAGTTGAAAGGACGATTTGTTTCAATGGCTTCTCACGAATTTAGAACCCCGCTTAGTACCATACTTTCAAGTGCTACACTTGCCTCTAAATACCAAAGTACTGCCGATTTTGAAAAGCAGAGTAAACATCTTGACAGAATAAAATCTTCAGTAACGCATTTAACCAATATTCTCAATGATTTTCTTTCTCTTTCTAAACTCGAAGAAGGAATGGTTATTTTGCGGCCTGAAACCGTTCAGTTCAAAGAGTATTTTGAAAACCTTCGTAACGAGATGCAGGAAATTACTAAAGATGGCCAAGTTTTGAAATTAATGATGAATCTTGATACTGAAAAGGGTATTATTGATCCAATGTTATTTAAGAATACTTGTATTAATCTTATCTCTAATGCAATAAAATACAGTAATGAAGATACCGAAATAGACTTAATGGTTCAGGCACAACCTGCCTCTTTGGTCTTTTCAGTAAAAGATAAAGGAATAGGAATTCCTGAAAAAGAACAAAGGAATTTATTTGAGAGATTCTTTAGAGCCCAAAATGCCATGAATATTCAGGGTACAGGGCTGGGTTTGAATATTATTAAACGTTATGTTGAAATGATGGATGGCGTTATAATTTTTAGTAGTAAAGAAGGAGTCGGTAGTATTTTTACCGTTGAAATTCCATATTTAAATAATAGCGAAGCATGAAACGAATTCTATTGATTGAAGACAATCAGGAAATGCGGGAAAATACCGCAGAAATTCTTGAATTGGCAAATTACAGGGTAATTACTGCTGAAAATGGTAAAATTGGTGTCGAGAAAGCGCGAAATGAATTACCCGATTTAATTGTTTCGGATATCATGATGCCGGAACTTGATGGTTACGGTGTTTTGTACATGCTTTCCAAAAAACCGGAAACAGCTTCCATTCCCTTTATTTTTCTTTCTGCGAAGGCAGATAAAGAGGATTTTAAAAAGGGAATGAGTTACGGTGCAGACGATTATCTTACAAAACCGTATGAAGAAAAGGAATTACTGGATGCAGTAGAGAGAAGGTTAAAGAAAGTTGATATTCTGAAAGCATCTGTTAATTCAGGTAAGGAAGACCAGTTGTCTACTTTTCTTAGTTCTGCAGGAGGCGTGCTTGAATTAAAGTCTTTATTGGAAAATAAAAAAGTACGTGACTTCAGTAAAAAAGAAATGATTTATCTGGAGGGAAGTTATCCTAATGTGCTGTATTATATTAATAAAGGTAAAGTTAAATGCTTCCGTACCAATGAAGATGGTAAGGAGTTAATTACCGGAATGTATGCCGAATTGCAGTTTTTTGGCCATATTGCATTATTGAGTGAAGAGCCTTATTTGGAATCGGCTATGGCAATGGAAGATGCCGAGATAACCATTATACCAAAAGACGACTTTTTTGCATTAATTTATAATAATCGTGACGTTGCTCATACATTTATAAAATTATTGAGCAATAGTGTTAAGGAGCAGGAGGAGCGACTTTTAAATACTGCCTATAATTCTATTCGCAAAAGAGTTAGCGAGAGTTTAATACGGTTTTATGAAACCTATAAAGGCGAACCGGGAAAGGAAATACCTGTATTCAGAGATGACCTGGCCAAGGTAGTGGGTACCTCTACCGAAACGGTAATACGCACGTTAAGTGAATTTAAAGATGAAGGGTTAATTGCAACATCAGGACGCAGAATCACCGTTTTGGAACCTGAAAAACTTCGAAAATTGAAATTTTAATTAAAAACACGTATAAGTTATGTCAGTTCAAAGAATTTTAGTACCTACCGATTTTAGTATTCAGGCGGAATACGCTGCTGAAGTAGCAGCTGATATTGCCCGAAAGAATAACGCCGAATTATATTTGTTACACGCAATGCAAATACCTGTTTATGAATCGAACACAAGTATTGCTGATTATCAAAACATGCCCGAAGCAATTTTTTTCCTGAAACTTGCACGCCAGAAATTTGAAGAATTCCGGGCCAAACCTTTTTTCAAGGACGTGAACCTGAAAGAGGTAATTCAAATGGAAAATACATATGAATTAATAGTGGGGAATGCCGAAAAACACAATATTGATTTAATTGTAATGGGGTCAAAGGGCAGTACCGGTTTAAACGATGTGTTAATTGGAAGTAATACTGAAAAGGTTATTCGACGCAGCAAGTGCCCGGTACTTACTGTGAAATCGAAAATGGATGGATTTAACCCACAAAATGTTGCTTTCTTTAGTTCGTTTGCAACCGAATATCAAGGGGTTTTTAAAAAAGCATTGGACGTGTTGGCCGGATTTAATGTGAATTTTCATTTTGTACATGTTATCACACCCCGAAATTTTGAATCGAGCAATACCACCTTGGCAAGAATGGAGGATTTTAAAAACCATTTCAACAGACCGGAAATCCAGATTCATATTCAAAATGCTGAAACCATTGAAGAAGGCGCATTTGAATTTGGTGAAAGAATTTCTGTGGATTTAAGAGTGCTTGGTACTCATGGCCGAACGGGCTTATCGCACATGATGTTTGGAAGTATTACAGAGGATATTGCAAATCAATCGAAATTACCCGTTTTGAGTATCAAAATTTAAATGAAATTTATCAGTTAAATTTATGAATTTTTAAAGATTGAATTAACATACTGTATATTAACTTTGATTTACCTTTAAACCAATAAATAAACTTCAATGAATAAGATATTAGTTCCTACAGATTTTTCTGCCAATTCTACCAACGCCTTAGTGTATGCTATGGAATTGGCCCGTAAATTCAATTCGCAGATAATTTTATTAAATGCATATTCAATACCTTACAGTGGTTCCACCATTTTAGTGGATATTACCGACATGCTGAAGGAGGAAGCCTGGAAGGGTCTGGAGGGTCAATACGAACTGGTTAAACACAAATACGCTGATGTTAAGGTAAATATGGTTGCCGAATATGGTGCTGCTGCTGATATAATTGCAGGAATTGTTGAGACCTACCATATTGATATGGTGGTTATGGGTACCAAGGGAGCTCATGGCCTGAAAGGTGTAATTTTGGGTAGTGTTACTGCTGCTGCTGCAAAAAGATTAAGGGCTCCTTTGCTTGCCATTCCTGAAGATGTAGAATATAAAAACCCAAAACGGTTTGTAATGGCAACCGATTACAAATTGAACCATCCGGAACAGTTATTACCGTTGGAAAAATTAATGAATGCTTTTGGCAGCGAAATTGATTTTGTAAATGTATCCGACAACGTGAAGGATACTTCTCTTGATACTCTGGAATCGGAATTTAAAGCCAAAATTCCCGGATTATTAAAGGAAATTCATACCTTCCGTAGGGTACAAAGTAACGAAGTCGAAAATGGAATTATCAATCATTTGTTGAATCATCCCGTTGATGTTATGGTTGTGGTTTCTCATCACAGAGGATTTTTTGAAAACATCTTCCACAGGAGTATGGCAAAAAGATTAACATTGCATACTGCATTGCCATTATTGTTTATAAACGATTAATGTCATTTAAAAATAAATGAACAAAAAACAGGGGAGAAGCAATTCTCCCTTTTTTATATCTTAGATTTAAGAATGGCGGCAAATTACGGCGAAAAATTAAAAACAATTGAACTGCAACAGACGGTGGATCGGTTGCAGCAAGATGTGAACGCCGCTTCAAATGCCATTGATAATCAAAATAACATCATTATTCTACTGTGTGTTGGTATTATCATTTTTGGTATCTTGTCTGTCGTGTTATATCTTAGGGTACGCGCTCAGCGAAGGAACATTGTAAAGCTAAAGGAAACTGCAAATTCGGCTCAAAGAAGTTTGGAAAGCAGGGAAAAATTTGTCGCCTTTGTAAATCACGAAATCCGTACCCCGCTTAATGCCGTTTCCGGTAGCGCGACATTACTGCAAAAGACAGAGTTGAATGAAAGGCAGGCCAGATATGTTCGAACCATTCAGGCAAGTGTTCAAAATGTATTGGTTCTGGTTAACGATGTACTCGACTTAAGCCGTGCCGAATCGGGAAAGGTAGAATTTAGAAGTGTAGATTTTCTGATTAGGGAATTGCTTAATGGTATCTCGTACATTTTACAGGAAAAGGTTGAAAGCAAAGGGATTGAACTTGAAGTTGTTGTCGATGAAAATGTTCCTGATGTACTGGTTGGAGATTCGGCGCACCTGAATCAGATAATTTTGAATTTAGCTAATAACGCCGTGAAATTTACAGATTTGGGTAAGGTAAGTATACTGGTAGATTTATTAAAGCCTGCCGATGAAAACCTTTGGGTTCGCTTTAGAATTGTTGATACAGGTAAAGGAATTCGCAAGAGCAAGTTGAACAGCATTTTTAACCAGTTTGAACAGGAAACAAGGCATACTATTAAACATAGTGGAGGTTCGGGCCTAGGTTTGGCAATAACAAGGCAGTTGGTTGAAAAACAGGGAGGTAAAATATATGTTGATAGCAAGTATATGGAGGGAAGTGTCTTTACCGTTGAGCTTTCCTTTAAAAAAGGCGACGTAGAACGGGCAATGACCGGAAGAAGAAAAGATAAAATTGACAGCACAGTTCTTACCGGAATGCACATTCTTGTTGTTGATGATAACGAAATGAATCGTGAAATTCTTAGAGACTTACTGTTGGATTTGAATAATCAGATTCAGATAAGTCTTGCTGAAAGTGCAGCCCTTAGTTATCCCATTATTGCTGCTCAGGAAGTGAGTGTAGTTTTGATGGATATTCAAATGCCTGAAATAGATGGTTTTGAGGCTTCCAGGTATATTCGGAATAAAATGCCGGCACCGGTGAATGAAGTTCCAATAATTGCAATGACCGCTCATGCGCTGGATGATGTTTCAACCAGGTGTTTTGAAGCAGGAATGACCGATTACATTTCAAAACCAATAGACTTGTCTTTCCTGATTACAAAAATTGAGAGGCTGGTTGAAAGGAAAAGAATACAAAACCGTCCTTCATGGAGGTATATTAATCTTTTACCATTAAGCACCTTGGCAGGAGGTGATAAAGAGAAGATTCTGAGGTATATACAGCTGTTTGTTGAGCAGGCCCCCGGTGATATTGAAGCCATTCGACTGGCGGTTAAAGATAAAGATTTTGAGAAGGCGGGTCAAATTCTTCATAAGATAAAAGGTACCATCGGTTATTTTGGAGACGATTTAATTACTGAATTGTATTTAAAATATAGTTCCATGACTATCAGCGAAGAAGGTCTTGTCGAGTTGTTTCTACAGGCAACTTTTAGGGTTGAAAACGTTTTGAGTGAATTAAGAAGTGTATTATCTGACCATAAATTATTATTTTTATCCTTTCAAGTAAAGCAATGAAATGTTTGGTAGTAGATGATGATGCTTTGTCACGGGAGGTGATAAAGGATTTGGTGGAGACCACCGAAGGTTTGGAATTGTCTGGAACTTGTTCCGATGCAATTGAGGCGTACAATGTTCTGAAAAACGATCAGATAGATTTGGTTTTTTTAGACGTTGAAATGCCAAAAATGTCGGGTTTAGAACTTATTCAGAGTTTGGAGGTGCTGCCTCAGATTGTGCTGATTACCGGACACCCGGAGTATGCACTTGAGAGCTACGAGTATAACGTTACCGACTTTTTGGTTAAACCCGTATCAGTTCCCAGATTTTTAAAGGCTGTTGAAAAGGCTCGTAGAGTGCTATTGGGGGGAGGTGATAATGCAAGAACCGGAAGTATCTTTATTAAAACGGATTCACGGTTGGTTCAGTTATCGGTGGAAAATATACTCTATGTTGAAGCTTTGGGTAATTATGTTATTGTTTATACCGACAAAGGCCGTCATACCGTGTTAAGCACTATGAAAGATATCGAAAAGAAACTTTCAACAGCGGATTTTATCAGAGTTCACAGATCATACATAGTGCGGGTTGATAAAATTGACAGTATTGAGGACAACTTTATTCAAATCCGTGACAAACAAATCAGCATTGGCAAGGTATATAAAGACCAGCTTCTGAAAAGGCTTAATCTGTTATAATTCCCCGGTATATAGTTATCCTGTTTCATTATATCTTCATCCCTGCTTTACAAAGTTTCATCAGACGCTTTTTGCCGTGTCATTAAATTAACACATCTTTGTATTAAGGATTTTGGGTTTTATACGGAATATTTCGTGGTTTGTCGTTCAAATTGATAAAATAGTCTGTAACTCTATTGCCTTATAAAAAACGAATATGGTAGATTATCATTTTATATGGAAAGCGGTTATACTGTTGATTGTGGCAGGAATAGGTGTAAAAGCCCTGATAGATTTCAGAAGAGAAGATACAGAAGAGTAATTCTTTCTTAAGATATCATCAGGTTACAACCTCTTAGTTCGGCATTATCCATTCTGCCAAGCACTTCAAAAGTTCCGTCTTTGTAGATTCTCCCAATGTCTTGTGTTTCAATAAAGCAGCAGCTGTGAACATTTGCCAGGTCGGTTATTTGCAGAATTCCGTTCTCACCAAAATCGCAAATCTGAAACGGATCGTTAATTTTTCGTGCATTCACCTTCATCCACGCAGGACACTTGAAAATACCTCCTCCCTGACTATAGGCCTGTGATAGTAATTCCGTCATCCCATATTCCGAGTGAATGGTATTTACACCCAGTTGGGTACATAGTGTTTTATGGAGTTCGCTTCGAACCATCTCTTTTCTTTTGCCCTTCATTCCGCCCGTTTCCACTACGATAAGGTGCCGGTTTTGAAACGGTGCTGGTATATATTCACAGAAATCAAGTAAGGCATAGGTAACACCAAGTAATAATATTTTAGTGTCCTGGTTTTCATGAATAAGAGAAGCAATTTTATCGAATTCATTTAGAAAAAAGCCACTATCCTTGTGCTTTGACATTGTTATTAAATGTTCTGCCATGTAGATAAGTGATGAACCGGAACGTTCCAAATACGATGGAAGCAAGGCTAAAATAAGATAGTTTTCTGGTTTTCCGTAAAATTGTTGAAAGCCTGTCAGGAATGATTCCTTGTAAAGGCTGAGGTCTTTAACATAATGCAAGGATGGAATCCCACCCGTTGATGAACTGGAGAAGATGGTTTGTGCTTTGCGTACTGAAGTGCCGCAGTACACAGCACCACTTTTAAACGCACTCACAGGCAAATATGGAATTTCCTGATAACTTGTGGGAAATGTATCCCTTTTTATATGTTCAATATAATTTGAATAGATTGCATTATTTAATTTCTGGTAGTAAAACAAATCAAGGGCAACCGCGTTAAATTCAGAATTGGAATAGGTTCGGATGGTATTAAATTCCCTGTTCATTACAACTTTTAGTAAATTTACCGAATGAAAAGTGCCATAAAAGTACTCTTAATGTTTATACCTGCAGCATTGTTGACGCAGTCTTGTCTGAAACCGGATGAATATCCGCCTGTACCATCGGTAAGTTATAAAAGCATTACCATTATTAGCGATTCTTTGATTCTTGAAGTAGACTTTACCGATGGCGATGGTGATATTGGACTGAATCCGGGAGATACAACCGGTGAGTTTGCCATTGGTAAGCCTTATTATTACAATTTATTTGTTCAGTATTGGGAGTGGAATCACAATTCACAGCAATGGCAACCCGGCTTAACCATACAAGGCGATACAATTTCGTTTGACTACAGGATTCCCTATATTACACCCGGTGGAAGAAACAAGGCTTTAAAAGGCGTTATTCAAACTACTATTGAGCCCATTTATTACAATCCAACATCGCCTTACAGCGATACCATTAAATATAAAATCAGACTTGTGGACCGGGCATTTAACAGCAGCAATAAAATATGGACACCGGAAATTTGGAATGGGGTAGTGCAAAATTAATTTTTCGCTTAGTTTAAGTGTTCCGAGCTCATGTTCACATTAATGATGTGGTCGCCAATTTTTTCGCAAGCTGAAACCAATTCGCTGTAAATCATACCGCTTTTGACATGATAAACACCGCGTTCCACACTCTGTAAATGCTCAAGTTTCAGTTCGTCACGCAAGTTGTTAATCAAAGCTTCTTTGGTTGCTGCAGCATCTAAATCGGGCTTCTCGGTATCCAAATGAAGATTTTCAATCATCGTCTCAAATGCATCATCAAGTAATTTTATCATTTCAAGTAAGTTGTTTCTTTGCTCTGGTGTAAAATATATTTTCTCCTGTGTTTTTCTTTCAATTGCCTTCGACATTTGATAGAAAATATCTCCTATAGTCTCTAAATCATTCACAATACTTAACATGCTCCGCACCCTTCTGGATGATTCTTCAGTTAAACTACCTTCCGACACTTTTAAAAGATAATTGGCTACTTCAAGTTCTATTCTGTCCGTTATCTCTTCATATTTTTTAACCTTATCAAGTAATTGATCCCGTTCTTTAACATTGTGTTCTACCAATAATTGCTTCACAAAACCGGATATTCGCGATGTGATTTTTCCAAATTTTGCAACTTCCTTTCGCGCTTCAAGTAATGCCATTTCCGGAGTTCTAATGGTTCCGTCACCAATAAACTCCAGTTTAAAATCTTCATCTCCTGCCTTGCTAGGTACCATACGGGTTACAACCTTTTCAATGAGCGGAATGAACCAAATCATTAAAAGAGAATTAATGACATTAAACGATGAATGAAATATGGACAGCCCCATGGTAACGGCTACAACATCACCGCTCAGCGGTGACCCCAGGTCTGATGCTTCCATGAAATAGTCAATTCCTCCTAAGAAAACGTTAAAAAGTGGTAACATCCAAAATACGCCAAATACATTGAACATAAAGTGAGCTCTGGCAGCTCTTTTAGCTGAGGTGTTGCCAATAACTGCCGCCAGGTTGGCCGTTACCGTTGTACCTATATTTTCGCCTAACACAATAGCTGCTGCCAGTTCAAAAGGTAGTCCCTGAGTGCATAAAACAAGTGTTAATGCCATGGCAGCACTTGATGATTGTACTATAATAGTTAATACACTTCCAATTAAAACAAAGAGCAGTGTAGAGAAAATTCCCATATCGGAATAATTCTTTAGGAACTCTAAATCTTCGGCCGACAGTTTAGGAACCGATTCTTTCAGTGCATCCAGTCCTAGAAAAAGCAAGGCAAATCCTACCAGAAATAACCCCAGATTTTTTATACTCTCGGGTTTAAAGAACATCATGGGTACTGCAAAGGCAAGTATTGGCATAGAAACATCTGAAATGCTCCACCCGCTGGACAATCCCAGCATAGTTAAAATCCATGCGGTCATGGTGGTGCCAATGTTTGCGCCCATAATAACACCAATAGATTGCCTCAGATTCAGCAAGCCTGCATTCACAAAACTTACAACCATTACGGTAGTGGCCGACGACGATTGTATGATGGATGTTGTTATAAAGCCTGTAAGAACGCCGGTCACCCGGTTTCTTGTCATTGCGGTAAGAATGTTCCGCATTTTTGCTCCGGCAACTTTCTGAATTCCCTCACTCATCACCATCATCCCGTAGATGAAAAATCCCAGTGCACCAATCAGCGTGAGAATTGTAATAACCATAAAATGTAATTAGATTGTTTTTTCAGATGCCCGTAGTCAGTAATTTCTGCAAAAGCTAATTTCGGGATAGGTTGAAATTTTAGATTCATTAAAAATTAATACTGAATTTACCTGTAATAATTCTTCCGGGAGCCAGACGAGTGAAGTATTGGTCGTCGGCACCAAAGGAACGATACACCGATTCAGTTTTATCGTTTAATAAGTTATTAACCCTGATACTAATGGCCATGTGGTCGCGGGCACCAAATTTTTTAGAAGCATTTAAGTTCAAACTATGGAAAGGGACTGCATAAATATCAGGTCTGTCAACAATACCCACAAACTGTAATGTAGGCCCTTGAACATTGTAAAATAATCCAATTTCCAGCCCTTTTGCAAAACCTTTATCCATTCCGTTAAATGCGAAACCGCCATTGATAATGTAGGGTGCCTGACCCGACATTTGCCTGTAGTTTTTAACTTCCTGCTTGTCGCGGGCATTTTCAAGTCGACTTTCATATTCAATTTGATTTAACTCAATTCTTGAATTCACTCCTGTAAGATTCATTACAAAATCGAATGCATTGAGCTTTTCTGTGAATATCCCCAAATTCTCGCGTATTTCAAATTCTCCACCCAAAACTTGTCCGGTGCCTACATTTCTTGGCTGGAAAGAACCGTTTTGTGTTGCATACTGAATAATTTCTATCGGATTGATAAAGTATTTGTAAAATGCACTTACACTAATAATTCTGCCCGGTGCCGGGAACACCTCCCAACGCAGGTCGACATTATGAATACTGGTGCTCACTAAATTTCCGTCCCAATACACCTTTGTTGGCGATAATGAATCTTTAAATAAGCCACCTATAAAGGTACGTCCGGTAATGGGGTCGTATATCTCGGCAAATGACAGTTCTTTAAACGATGGACGGGCAACAGTTTTTCCATAGGCAAACCGAAGGTTTTGCTTTTCGGTAACTGCGTAAACCAAATTTAGCGAAGGGAAAATACCCAGATTTTCAAGTACTTTGTCGTTATTAAATTTAATGGTACCTAATTGGTTTTGACCGGTGTAACGGTGTACATAGTATTCAGCACGTACACCGATAATAGTTTTTAGTTTTGGGGTAATCAGCATTTCGTTGGAAATATAAATTGAGCTATTATTAACGTTCGACTGGTATTGATTGGGGTTTATAGGAATAAATGGAGCTTCGTAAGTTGTACCGCTTGCAATTGAACCATTGTAAGGCCAGAGCAGTGAATCGCTCATTATTTCGTTAGGGTCACCGGTTAAAGGAAGATCGCCGCGAAGGTTCATGGCAAAGTTCCGGATGATGTAATCACGGTTTTTATAGGTGTATCCTGTACCAAAGTGTACTGAAGCTTTTCTGTCGAATACTGTGTATTCTTTCTCAATGGCCAGATTGCCAACCGCGTTAATTTCGGTAAGGTCGCGCCAAATTCTTTCAGGAAAACCCACTTCGGTGCCAATAGCAAACAAACTATCCTTTAATTGGTACCGCGTAATTCTAAAATCAGGGTCTTTAATAACACTATAAGTTGTAGCGGTTTTCCATTCAATGTTCCATTTGGGATCTTTCAATACGTGTTTGCCCGATACAAATGCATTGCTCAATGACCTTTGGGTGAAGGTAAGGCTGTGCTGAAAAGCGTCATAATCGGCGCCCAGATCACGCGACGTATAATCAAAGATACCGGCTGTCGATTCTGAGTTTTGTATGTGCAATAAGTTGACAACAAATTTATTGTTCTGATTTTTTATTGCAAGACCGCCCAAACCGCTCCAAATAACGTTGGTAACCCCCATGTCTCCTTTCTGCAATATTCTCATATTCATTTCATAAATGCTGCTGTCCTGAGATAGTCCATAGTTGCCATATTCGGCATCTTTATAATATTCTGTTGAGTGACTATAGCTTAGCAATACATTGTATCCCAGACTGTAGTTTTTAAGTTTGAATTGATTTCCTATAGCTGTGGATACTCCAAAATCCATCATATTAGTCTCGCGCTGCGCAGCCATAGTTTTACTGAAACTTCCAAGAATTTGCTTATATCTATCGGCCTTTGAACTCTCAAGGTTGCCAACAACATCGGCAAACAATGGAATATTTGTAGTGGCGGGTATTGCCCTTGTGCCGTCGTCAAAACCCAAAAAGTCGTATTTGCCGCCCTGGTAGGTTAAAAACTCTTTGTTAAAATGAAAATAGGGATTATAAGACCCCTGAATCTGGAAATTAATCAGGCGTTCCTCTGGAAAACTCTTAAGCTCCAGGTTAATAACGCCTCCGGTGAAATCGGCGGGAAGTTCTGCAATGAATGTCTTGTTTACTACCATATTTTCTATGATACTTGTTGGGAAAATGTCCATTTGAAGGGAGTTTCTGTCTGGATCCAGACCGGGAATATCCAAACCGTTCAATACTGTTTTGTTGTAGCGGTCTCCTAAACCACGAACATAAATATACTTGCCATTATTGATAGAAATACCGGGAACTCTCTTTGCGGCTGAAGCAGCATCGCCGTCTCCCGTTTTCTTAAAGTTAGCCGATGAAACACCATCAATCATATTTGCTGATTTAGCTTTGGCAGCCAGCATTGCATTTTCTGTGTTCTTCTTGAACTCGGCCTTTACTTCAAATTCTTTTATTGCAATCACCTGGTCGGTCATTTTGATATTGGAAAGTAATAGAACTTCGTTGGATTTTACAACGATATTTTCTTGAATAGCCGTATGATAGCTTGAAAGTGTGAAGGATATTTTATAGGTTCCGGGTTCCAGTTGCATCTCAAATTTTCCGTCCAGGTCAGTAATAGCAGTCGAAGAGGTGCCTTCTGCTAAAACCACCACAAATGGTAGTGGTTCACCTGTAGATTCTTCGAAAACATCACCTCTGATGATGCCGGTTTGGGCACATAGGTTTTGAACAAAAATTGTGATCAGAATTGAAATTACCGTTTTCATAATGGTTTGTATTTAATGAGAAAAACCCGCAGGTCAAAACCTGCGAGTTTATTATTAGAATTATATGTTTAAAACATTAATTATCAAAAAGAACCTAATTGGCCATCCACGTCAGCCCAAGTCCATGTAGAGAATGCGGTCTTGGTAGCACCAACAGTGCGGGTTGTAACTGAAGTTGCGTGTACGTCAGTACCACCTTTGAAAACTGAATTCAATACTACACCTGAAGGCAGAATGGCTTCCAGTGCGCTAAAGGTAAGGTCTCCGGCACCAAAAGTTACGTCTGAACCTGAGCTCAGAGATAAGTCACCACGTCCGTCTGTAGCTGGATCTGGGAAGTTAAAGAAGAACAGGTTTTGGAAAGCTCCACGTGCACTTGAACGGAAATCACCCAATTCAGAGTTTACCTCACCTTTTAATGAGCCGTTCTTTACTGTATGACCGGCAAGCATAGAGCCTTCAGGACCGTCAATTTCAAGAGCATGGTCGGTTTCTGAACCGCATATTACGATAAAGTTGTCAAGTGTACCAGACCAGGCCTGGTCAGTGTCAATTGCGTCATCACCGGCATTCCATACTATTACGTGATTTACGTTCACAGATCCGCCAAAAAACTCAACACCATCATCCTGATTAGCGATAACTTCGATGTGGTCAATTGTAGTTCCGCTACCAACACCACCTAAGGTAAGACCATTAATTTCGTTACCATCTCCGATGTTAGCACCACCGTGACGAATTGAAACGTATTGAATGGTGCCTGAATTGTCGGCTGCATCAGTTCCGCCGTAAAGTCCGTTTGCATCAGAAACAGGAATACCTTCAATTTGAATCTCGGAAGCAGTAGCAGAGATAGGTGCATTACCTAATACTATTAAACCACCCCAAAGACCATTTAAATCTGAATCCAGGTTAGGAGAAGCTATTTGTCCGGGCTGAATTTCGTCAGCTACTGAGGTAAAGATAATAGGTGAAGAAGATGTACCCAAAGCGTTTAATTTAGCACCGCGGGCAATAAGAAGTGCAGTAGCATTAGAACCTGTACCTGCCTGACCTTTGATAATTACACCAGGCTGAATGGTTAATGTAACACCGCTGGTAACTGTAATACGACCTGCAAGAATATACACTTTACCGGTTTCCCATGTAGTGTTGCTGGTGATGTTTGCAGATACAGTGATCTCATTTTCAACTACCGGCTCATCGTATGTACAAGAGCCGTCATCTTTTTTTGCGTCAGCATTGTAGTTGTTTGCTGTTGCGTCGGTGCAACCTTCTTTCTTGCAGGAGGTGGCTGCAAAGAATAGGGCTACCGCACCAAATATAAATACTTTTTTCATTTTTTTTCGTTTGAAGTTTGATTTACGGTGCAAAGGAATGTTCTTCTTTTAAGAACGGGCTTAAGCAAAATTTACTTCTATGTTAAGTTTGTGTTAAGTGGTGTCTGTATTGCCCGTAAAATATAAAGTATTTTTGTGTAAGTGGTTGTTATTCAAGAAATAAGTGCATTTTCTGTTACCTGTTATTGCTGCGGCGATTCAAGAATAGGAATCTGATTTCATTAATTTAATATACTTAAAACAAAATGGTTGTATTATTTTTTTGTAATGTGGGAGGGCGAAATTGCTGTTAAGAATATTATTCTAAATGGAAGGGTTTAGGTAATCTTATAATAACATTATCTTAATTCTATTGATTCATGTTCGTTTTAGTTTTACAGAAACAATTAGTTTTACATCAGAATTATGGAAGAGCGCACATACAAGGTATTATTGGTTGACGATGAAAGGGACATTATTGACTTGATTGAGTATAATTTGGCCCGTGAAGGATATGAGGTGCACACAGCTTCCGATGGCTTACAGGCGCTGGAAGTAGCCAGCCGTGTAATACCCGACCTTGTATTGCTTGATGTAATGATGCCGGGAATGGATGGAATGGAAACTTGTGTTGAAATGAGGGAGCGTCCGGAATTGCATAACACACTGATTGCCTTCTTAACTGCTCGGGCTGAGGATTACTCTCAAATTGCGGGACTTGAAAGCGGAGCTGACGACTATATAACTAAACCCATTAAGCCACGCGTTTTAGTTAGTCGTGTTAAGGCATTGTTACGCCGCAGAGATGCGAAGGATGGTATTCACGAACCATCAGCGAGCATTTACATTGATCGCGAAAAGTATATTGCAGTGCGAGACGGAAAAGAATTATCTCTTCCTAAGAAGGAATTTGAATTGTTGGCCTTACTTTTGTCACGTCCGGGCAAGGTTTTTACGCGCGAGCAAATACTGAATGAAGTTTGGGGACAGGAAATTATTGTGGGAGACAGAACTATTGATGTGCACATTCGTAAACTGCGGGAAAAAATCGGCGAAGGATTGATTAAAACAGTCAAAGGCGTCGGTTACAAAATAGATGTGTATGAAAGTTAGATCTCCCCGCGAAGTTGCCTTTTTTTCTTCCCTCACCTTTTCTTTTATTCTATCAATTTTTATATCACTTTTTCAGTGGTACAGCATTAATGAAATAGATTTCATATTTCTATCTGTTTTTTTTATCATATCACTGGTTCTTGGTTTTTTTGTAGTTTTCTTTTTCATTGAGCGCTTTTTAAATGGTAAGCTCAGGTTAATTTACAGAACCATTTATTCATTAAGAAATGATGAAAAAGATGAAAAGAGAATAGGAATGGGTGACGATGTCCTGGGCAGTGTGAACAGGGAAGTGCAAACATGGGCGAATCAGAAAGGAGCAGAAATTAAGAAGCTGAAAGATCAGGAGGCATTTCGGCGTGAATTCCTTGGTAATCTTGCTCATGAACTAAAAACTCCCATTTTTAGTATACAAGGTTATATTCTTACTTTATTAGAAGGCGGGTTGGATGACGAGAAAATAAACCGCGACTTTTTAGAAAGAGCTAGCCGGGGTGTTGATAGAATCTCGCACATTATTGAAGATTTAGATACAATAAATAACCTTGAATCTGGTAGAATTGAATTGAATTTAAGACGGTTTAATATCGTTGAACTTACGCATGAAATATTGGGGGGGCTTGACAAAATTGTCGAACCCAGACAACGTATTATGAAATTTGATGACGATTACGGTCCTATATATGTTATGGCAGATAAAGGCAGGATATCTCAGGTAATTACCAATTTAGTGGCGAATTCAATAAACTATGGAAATGAAGGCGGAACTACCGAAATAAGATTCACTAAGATGGAAGACAAATTGTTGGTAGAAGTAGCCGATGATGGCCCCGGGATTGAAAAAGAGCATATTTCCCGCTTATTCGAAAGGTTTTATCGCATTGACAGAAGCCGGTCACGGCATCAGGGCGGGTCGGGGCTAGGGCTTGCTATTGTTAAACATATTATTGAGGCGCATAAACAAACCATAAGTGTACAAAGTACTCCGGGTGTCGGTTCTGTCTTTTCATTCACGCTTCAGCGCAGCAAAAAACTTCAGGCCAAATCTGTAAGAAAATCCTGAATGGATTGATTCAGTAATTCTGAATTTGGTGATGTAAATTCATGTTCACGTGATTCTTTCGCCTTGTTAATGTCTTTATGAATTTTTTCGGCATTCAAACAAGCAATAAATCCATACTTTCCGTTGAGCCGGTGTGCCAGGTATTCTTGCTCGCTTTGGCCGGGTGTGGGTATCAATACAGCTTTGGTTCTGCATTGAACATAGTCCATAATGCTTGAATACCCCGACCTGCTTACTGTAACCTGTGCCCGTTTCAGTTCCGACTCAAACAGGGTAGTGGGGAGATGAGAATATACATGGGTGTTATTTGGTAAGTTAGGTAGTATTGTGCTGCTGAATCCCCTGATTAATACAATTCTTTGATAAGAATTTCCATGTTCCAATAGAAAATCAACCATCGTTTTTTCGAGATGTGTTCGCTGAGGTTCAGGCCCCGATAGTATAATCAACAGCGTGTCACGTATTTCGTTGAATGAGTATGAGAATCGGGACAGAATACCTATATACGAAACGGGTATGCGGATTTTATCGGGTTTAGATAGTCTACCTGATAAGTTATCAGCACCTGAAAAATCCGGAATCCAGACACGATGGAATGCATGAATTCTTCTACGGTTTTCAATTCGGATAAACGGACCGAAAAATTTGAAAACCGGCGAGAGTTGATGAGATATTATAACTGAAGGGATTTTTGAATGCCTGACACCGAATCGGTTATCTGAAATTATTCCCCGGATATTATATTTCTTAACGATTTGTTGAGTTTGATTGAAGTCACTTATCACACTTCTGTTAAACTTATAGTACTGCTTCGCAAGATGAATGCCGAATCTAAAAGCCCCCGGGTTGCCAGCTGCATAGGTAATTTGTGGAGCTGAATTTAAGTTTATGGTTTCAAGTCCGGGAAAAGTTTCCTGAAGAATTTTGAGTGCATTCCCTTCGGCGGCGGGTATAACTTCAGCACCGGTTTCAATGAGTCTGTTAATTACAGGGATGCAGCGTGTGGCATGTCCCAGGCCCCAGGACAAAGGCGACACTAGAATTCTGGGGCCGGCCATTTTATTATGGCATGTTATACAATCATACCGGCTGCAACGGTTACATGGGTAGCCTCATCTATTAGTATCAGACTACCGGTCATGCGGTTTCTGCTGTACCGGTCGCTGAACAAAGGAACGGTAGTTCGTAGTTTTACCCGTGCAATTTCATTCATTTTAAGGCTTTTATCGGTTTCAATCCGGTGTAGCGTATTAATGTCTACCTTATAGGTAAATTCTTTAACAAGGCACCGAGCATCGCGGCTTGTATGCTTCACCGCATATTTTCCGTTCAAATCTAATGGTTTGTCATTCAGCCAGCATAACATCACATCAATATCCTGAGACATTTCAGGTTGGTTGTTCGGACGAACTATCATGTCGCCGCGGCTAATATCAATTTCGTCTTCAAGTGTCATGGTAATACTCATTGGGCTAAATGCTTCATCTACTTCCTGCTGACCTAAATAAATGCTTTTTACCTTTGTATTAAACCCACTTGGTAGAACAGTTACTTCATCTCCCTTTTTAAATACACCCCCTGCAATACGACCCGAGTATCCTCTAAAGTCATGGTATTCAGTTTTTTGTGGGCGAACTACATATTGTACGGGTAAGCGGCAATCTATATGATTCAGGTCACTTGCAATGTGTATGTTTTCAAGGGTATGAAGTAAAGTGGCTCCCTGATACCAATTCATATTTGTGCTTCTGTCCACAACGTTGTCACCCATCAAAGCGCTAATGGGTATAAAGCGGATATCCTTACTTTCCAAACGGCTGCTAAAGTCCTCAAGGTCTTTTTTAATTTCGTTGTAGCGTTCTTCTTTAAATTCCACCAGATCCATTTTATTGATACAATAAATGATATGGGGAATTCCCAGTAAACTGGCAATAAAGGAATGACGACAAGTTTGCTCTTGAATTCCTTTACGGGCATCAACAAGTATAAGTGCAAGGTTGGCCGTACTGGCACCTGTTACCATATTACGGGTATACTGAATGTGCCCCGGGGTATCGGCAATAATGAATTTCCGGTTGGGTGTGGCAAAATAACGGTATGCTACGTCAATAGTAATTCCCTGTTCACGTTCAGCACGCAAGCCGTCAGTAAGCAGCGACAAATTCAGATGTTCCTCTCCGCGTTTTTCAGTGGCTTCTTCAATGGCAGCCAGTTGATCCTCAAAAATGGACTTACTGTCGTACAATAATCTACCAATCAATGTACTTTTTCCATCATCCACGCTTCCGGCTGTTGTAAACCGTAGCAGGTCCATGTCAAGATAATTGCTCATAATTTCTCAAATATTAAAAATATCCTTGCTTTTTTCGGTCTTCCATAGCCGCTTCGCTTCTGCGGTCATCAATTCTGCTTCCCCGCTCGGTTACGCGGGTTGCTGATACTTCAGCAATAATATCTTCCATGGTTGAAGCGTTTGATGAAACAGCACCCGTGCAGCTCATATCCCCAATGGTTCTGAATCGTACCTGCAACTCCTGAATTTTTTCTTCCGGTTTTAACATGGAAAATTCACTGTGCGCATATATAATGTTATCACGAACAAAACAAGGCCTTTTATGGGTGAAATATATACTAGGTATTTCAATGTTCTCAAGCAAAAGATACTGCCATACATCCATCTCTGTCCAGTTGCTGATAGGAAATACTCTGAAATGTTCTCCTATACTTTTCTTGCCATTAAAAAGGTTCCATAGTTCAGGCCGCTGATTCTTAGGGTCCCATTGGCCAAATTCATCGCGATGGCTAAAAAATCTTTCTTTGGCACGGGCTTTTTCTTCGTCTCTACGAGCCCCGCCCATGGCGCAATCAAATTTATTGGCTTCAATGGTGTCAAGCAATGTTACAGTTTGCAGGGCGTTTCTGCTTGCGTTATAGCCTTTTTCCTCTGTAACTCTACCTTTATTAATAGACTCCTGTACAGAGCCTACTATCAGTTTAACATCGTACTTTTTTACCAGTTCATCGCGAAATTCAATCGTCTCCGGAAAATTATGACCTGTATCTACGTGTACCAGTGGAAAAGGAATATTTGCGGGGAAAAAGGCCTTCCTTGCAAGATGAAAACAAACAATGCTGTCTTTTCCGCCGCTAAATAAAAGGCAAGGCCTTTCAAATTGTGCGGCTACTTCTCTGATAACATATATTGATTCGGCTTCAAGCTCTTTTAAATGTGAAAGAGAATAACTTTTCATATAGTCGGTTTTATTAATAATATCATGTTGTTGTACAAATCCTGTGTAGATTCATTAATGGTTTTATTTGTTGTTTTAATTTCAATATCAGCATTTTGTGGCGGCTCAAAAGGAGCGTTCACGCCTGTGAAGTCTTTTATTTCTCCCGCACGCGCTTTCTTATACAGTCCTTTTACATCTCGTTTCTCACATTCCTCAAGGGGCGTATTAATAAATACTTCCTTAAAATCGGAGCCAATGATCGTTCTTGCCAGGTGTCTGATTTCAAGGGTGGGAGATACAAAGCAATTAATAACCACAATTCCGCAGCTCAGAAATAATTTGTTCACTTCTGCAATCCTGCGGATATTTTCTTTCCTGCCCTCTTCACTAAAATCGACATTTGAGTTTAGCCCTGCTCTTACATTATCTCCATCCAGTACCATTACTAATATACCCTGTTGATGTAGTTTCTTTTCCAGTTCTTTTGCAATGGTTGATTTGCCTGAACCACTTAGGCCGGTCATCCAAAGGCAGACTCCATGTTGCCCTAGTAACAACTCTTTCTCCCTACGTGAAATCAATTCGTGGTGAATAGGAAAGATATGGGATGAGACGTCTTGCATATTTCAGATTGCAAAGGTAGAAATTTCTGCCGATAGGTTGCGCTGCACTTGTTTTGTTCAGGGCAAACTCATACTTTTATTCCCAATAGCTCGCTAAGATAGGCTTCATTC
>CAZDUI010000049.1:0-27730 GCA_964508605.1 uncultured Weeksellaceae bacterium
TCGACTTGCATGTGTTAGGCCTGCCGCTAGCGTTCATCCTGAGCCAGGATCAAACTCTCCGTTGTAAAATAAAATAGAAATTATGACGAGATGCTCAGATGCATGCTTGCCTTGCCTCAAACTATCAAAGAACGATCAATCTTTTTCTCCCTTCTTCCGTCTAATGACCCAAGGTTTTTTAAGCCTTTTTTGTCATCTTCTGTCCGAAACGGGAGCGCAAAGATAATGCTTTTTTCATTCAAACAACAAAAATTAATTTTTTTTTTAGTTTTTGTCGCTTTTGAAAGAACTACCGTCTGTTTCAACGGGGGTGCAAATATACATGCATTGTTTTCATTAAACCAAACATTTTTTAAAAAAAAATCTAAGGATTTGTAATGCTCAAAGGTAATACTTTACCATTAAACACTTTACCTCCATCCGTACAGAAGCTTTTTATCCACCCCGCCACCTCAAAGGCCGATAATTTTGCCTGATATCCCGGAAATGCCGTTGCCAACATCTCTGTTGAAACTGCTCCCAAAGCAATACAATTTACAGAAATTCCCATTGAAGAAAATTCCTCAGCAAGTAATTCCGACAAAATTGTCAGTGATCCTTTGGAAGAACTATACGAAGATAATCCGGGAAATTTTGATGTCCCTGTTATCCCGCCGATACTGCTTATATTAACAATATGACTTCCTTGTACGAACAAGGGTAGTATGGCTGCAATCAAATGATGCGGACCTATTACGTTTGTGCGATATGTTTGAATGATCTCTTCATCAGACTGAAGTTGCATGGGTTTATTTAAAAGAAAACCGGCATTGTTTACAAGACAATCCACCTTCGCAGCGAAACTTGATATCTTCAGCACCGAATCTTTTATCGATTCGTACTCTAGTAAGTCGCACTTTATAACTTTGTGTCTGGCATGAACCAGGGCATGAAGCTCAGGTCTCCTGACCAAGGAAATTACATTCCAGCCCGGATCATCAAGAAAGGCTGAGGCCAATTCAAAGCCTACCCCCCTGCCTGTACCGGTAATTACTACAGTTTTCATTTTATAATCAACTTTTTACGACACATATGATGGCTATTACTCATTACTTCTAATATATAAATGCCGCTACTACAATCTGAAATATCAATGGAAATCTTATTACCCGCAATAGCTCCGAACTTCAACTTTTTTCCCTGACTATTATATAAGGTATAAAAACTGTGTTGAGCTCCTTCAAGGAAAACTTCACCGGTCGCCGGATTTGGATAAATTCTTAAACCTAAATCTTGAACCCGCTCGCCCACTCCATTTGGATTCAAACAAAAATCATTCGTTTCTACACTTCCAAACAGGGCATCATTTGCTATCATTTCAGCCAGTATGTTTTGATTCTCATCAAGTATTACATAATCTCCAACCACCGAACATCCCCAGGCGGTGCTATTCATTCCGTCTCCAAAAGAATCCATCAATTTGAACTGATAACACTTACCCGCGGAGAGACAATACTCTTCACTTATGTTGACACCGGATGAACCCGGATAGGGTCCACCTGAATACCACAAAACACCAAAATCATCTTTTAGTGTCCATGTATTTTCACCTCCGTAGCAATCGGTTTGCAAATTCAATGAAATTGTATAGCCATCAGGTACAATTTTAATGGTGCGAGACATAGTATCATTCACTGAATTAAGATCTGTACCTCCGTTGGGCGAATAAACAGAGGCAAAAAAACGAGTTTGATTTGCAGATGTAAAAAATTCCGGCAGTGATACTATAACCGTGTACATTGGCGGTAATACCCCCGTCCAGTTAAATACATTAATACTTGAAATATCCGTGTAATAGTCAATGACAAAAGAGTATATGGTATCAGTCCCTTGATTTCGAATTGTTACTTCAGCGGCAATACTATCATTGCAAATAACATCTTCAATTAATATGTTTTCCAATGCGGCATCTAAACTAACAACAGAAGCTGCAGGGTCGTAACCGGAAAGGGAGTTCATTCCAGAACTTAAGGGATCGAGCCAGTCCAAAAGCCGGGCAGAGGCGACAGAGCCATTGTTCCAGCTAATTCCAAATCTTCCAAAATAATCGGGCTGACCATTACCTGTTGTTCCACTACAATCGGCTGCACCACCGAACAACTGCCCTATGATTTGTCCGCTACTATTAAACAACGGGCTGCCTGATGAGCCACTTTCAGTGACCCCTTTTTCCCATTGACTTACCATCCAGCATTGTGCACCAGACCACGATGTTTTGGTAAGTGCGTCGTCATCAAAAGATATCTTCTTCACGTCTCCTGATGGATGATGAATGGCTGCTACCTGCGAAACCAGGTTATCTGTCATATCCCATCCGCTGTAATAAACCTGATAGGATAACGGCGGTACTTGATTTAGCTCAAGAAGTGCAAAATCCGATGTTCCGGAAGATGCCCTGAGAGTGGCTCCATACACTTCATCATATGGCGGGCCGTTATCTGCAGATGTTCCGACAGCACCACAAACTGCAACCGGACTATTCCAGTTAAAGCGAAATACCATAGTGGACGGGGACCCGGTAACACAATGATTGGCCGTTAACAAATATGGCGTACCATCTTGAGCAGTATTATTAACCAAAGCTCCAGTGCAGAATCCGTTGCCACCTGACAGTATCATAGCAACCGAACGAATCTGATTTTCCCAGCCCGTGGCATCGGGACAAAGAACATCGTAGTGACAATCGCCTGACTGTTCCAGCACCCTGTTCTGATTATCCCGGCTATTAAACCTGTCAGGTAACCGATAGCCATAAACAACCTCAGCAATATTTAATTCAAAACGGACCTCTGCAGACGGTACCCATAGATTTAAAATACACGAGTCTCCCAATACCAAACCTGTTCCCAGCATCCCATCAGAGTTATTGTGTAATTTAGAATAGGGGCCGGCAGCAATAGAATCTGACCCGGTACTCAACCAGAATACAGCACCTTCAGGCAATGAAAACCTGTCAAGAATAAAATTAAAAGACCTTGCATTCTTACCTGTAATTCCACAAGTCCAAAGAAATCCTTCACCTACCCCCTGCCATTGCCCTGTATTTTCAGGATTAAGATCTACGTCATACTTATAACCAAATCTCCAGGGCTTATTCTTTGCAGCATTATCAATGGAGTCCTGATATCTTAACCTTTCCATGTTAGGTTCTGAAAACTCAATAAAAAGCACATTTTTAATTTCGGACGCATGATATGTAATCGGTAATTGAGTCTTTTGACTATTTACCGATAAAGAAATCAAGAATATAAATATCAAAATTCCGGCTTTTTTCACATTGTAAATTTACAGAAATTACAAAGACCAGCAGATGTATATGTCTATTTTTCCGGATATGCCATGGAAAAAACCGTTCAACCATAATTTATAGAATGAAGTTCAAGATTGAATTATCTTTGAGCAAAATGTTAAATTATGACGCATCTTTTAAAAGGATTCCTTCTTCTTGCTCCTGCACTCTTCAGTGCACATTCTCAGGGACAGAAGGCCATAGAATATACCGAATTTGACCTGTTAAACGGACTACATGTTATCCTTCATGAAGACCACAGTACGCCCATAGTTGCAGTTACCATGATGTACCATGTGGGCAGTAAGGATGAGGACACCAATCGTACAGGTTTTGCGCATTTTTTTGAACATCTATTATTTGAAGGCAGTAAATACATTAACCGTCATGAATTTGACAAATACGTTAGTGGCTCCGGCGGAACGTTAAATGCAAATACCAGCAACGACAGGACTTTTTACTACGAATTGCTGCCCAGCCATCAGTTGCCTTTAGGACTATGGCTTGAATCGGAACGACTCCTTCATGCCAGGGTAGAGCAAATTGGTATTGAAACACAGCGTGAAGTTGTGAAGGAAGAAAAACGAATGAGGATTGATAACCAACCGTATGCATCTTTTATATCTGAAATTTGCCAGCGCGCTTTTACAATTCATCCCTACCGATGGGTTCCTATAGGCAGCATGGCACATCTTGATGCAGCTGAAGAAAAAGATTACGTTAAATTTTATCGTACTTATTATGTTCCTCATAATGCTGTGCTTTCTATTGCCGGAGACATTGACAGTAAAGAAACCAAAGCGCTTATTGAGAAATACTTTGGAAATATTCCTACCGGCGACCGCCTGAATGCATACAGGGATATGCTGAATATGAAGTTTACTTCTTTTACTGAAAAGTATGGTAAACCAGCAAATATAACAACTGCCGAGAAGGATTATTCATCTATGGAAGGCATTGCATTTTTAAATAAGCACTATTCAAACATTAATTCCAAACCGGTAAATATTGTGCGTCATGGTGTTGTTGAACCACCTTTAAAAGGAGAAATTCGGGATACGATATATGATAACATTCAACTACCGGCAGTAATGATGGGCTACAGAACACCGCAGCAGGGTACCAAAGATTTTTATGCCCTTGAAGTTCTAAGTGATGTTTTATCGGGAGGAAAAAGTAGCAGACTGCAGACCAACGTAGTAGACGAACAACTAAAGGCATTATTCGCCCTTTCCTTTCCTTTTCCGCTGGAAGATCCCGGTTTGGCAATATTCCTTGCTATATGTAACGAAGGTATTTCTCCGGACGATCTTGAAAAGAGTATCGAAAAGGAAATCGAAAATTTAAAAGAGGAGTTAATTCCGCAACGTGAATATGAAAAGGTGATGAACAGTATTGAAGCGCGCTTTTTAACTTCGTACGGAACAGTTGCCGGTAAAGCTGAAGCCCTGGCTAATTACCATATGTACTTTGGAAATGCAAATCTGGTAAATACGGAGTTGGCCAAATACAGGGAAGTAACGCGTGAAGACATTCAAAGAGTGGCCAAGACCTATTTAAATAAAAACAACAGAGTAGTTCTTTACTATCTGGCAAAATAATAATAACATGAAAAGATATCTGATTCTAATAATATTAGCTACACTTACACATCAGGGAATAACCCAAACCGTTGATCGTAGCAAAGCACCGTTGCCTTTACAAGCACGCGTAGCAGAGCTTGGAAAATCGGAGAAATTTATTCTGGATAACGGATTGACAGTATTTGTTGTTACCAATAACAAGCTTCCAAGAATTTCCTGGAGATTATTAATTGACCAGGATCCCATGTTTGAAGGTGATAAAGCCGGACTCTCGGAATTATTCGGCGAGATGCTTGCAGCCGGGACAACGGACAAGGACCGCAAGACCATCAACGAATCAGTAGATTTTATTGGTGCCGGTATGGACTTTCTTTCCGATGGAATGTATGCCTGGTCTCTTAGCAAGCATAAGGAAACACTTTTAAAACTTGCAAGTGAAGTTCTGTTATCTCCCTCATTTCCTGCTGATGAACTTGAAAAACTTAAAATTAAAAAGTTGTCGGAGTTAAAAACTTCTGAGAACAATCCGGATGCCATTGCAGAGCGGGCATCAAGAAGCATTAGAAACGGGAATCACCCCTATGGCGAAAGTTCAAACAAAGCCACCATCTCAAACCTTACACGTGATGATTTTGTAAATTACTATGAGAGCTTTATAAGGCCCGACAAAGCCTATCTGATAGTAACCGGTGACATTAGTTCAGAAGATGCGCGCAAACTGATTACCCAATACTTCTCCGACTGGAAGGGTGTATCATTAATAAATAAACATTACCCTTCTCCTGAAATACCTGCCAAACCTCTGGTAGCAGTAATTGATAAACCCGGAGCTGTTCAAAGTGTTGTTTACGTTCATTATCCTGTTCAACTTACTCCCGGTGACGAAGACGAGATTACTGTCTCTGTAATGAGTACAATTCTGGGTGGTTCCGGATTCAGTGGCCGTCTTATGAAAAATCTAAGAGAAGACAAGGCCTTCACATATGGTTCATATTGTTCATTAGTATCCGACAAACACGTTGGCTATTTTAAAGCCTTTGCAAGTGTCCGAAATGAGGTTACAGACAGTGCCGTTGAAGAAATTTTGTATGAAATGAACCGACTTCGTACCGAGAAAGTAGACTCATCAGAGCTACAGTTAATTCTTAATGAAATGAGCGGGAAGTTCGGAAGAAGTCTTGAAAGTCCTTCTACAGTAGCAGGATTTGCACTAAATATTGCACGATATAATTTACCTGACGACTATTACAACAGGTATCTTGAAAAACTAAATAAAATAACTCCGGAGGATGTGCAAAGAGTTGCTATGGAGTTTCTTAAGCCTGAGAATGTAATTATTCAGGTAGTAGGCTCAAAGTCAGACATCACCGAAAAATTGAAGCGTTTTTCGCCCGATGGTGTGGTTACGTTTTACAATACCTATGGAAAGCCTGCAGCACCCGAGAAACCCATTCCTGCAGGAGTTACAACTCAATCAGTAATTGAAAACTATATTTCGGCCATAGGAGGAAGAAAAAATCTTTCAAAGCTGAAATCTTTAAGTACTACGGGAGAAATGGCAATTGAGGGCATGCCCATGAAATTAACGATGAAAACCATAAAATCGGGAGGAGATAAACTTTTACTGGAAATTAAAATGGGCGAGCAGATAATGCAAAAACAAATAATTAACGGAAATAAAGGACATGGCTCGGGCATGATGGGAAGTAAGGAAATGACTGCGGAGGAGATTGCCGAGATGAAAGGTCAAATTGAAATAATTGCTGAACTTGGTTTGCTATCCAATCCGGACATAAAGACACAACTAACAGGTATAGAAACCATTAACGATAGAGATTGTTTCAGAATTGAAGTGACTGAAAAAGATGGTTCCAAAGCCCTGCACTATTACGACATGGAAACACATTTTAAAGTACGTTCTCAGGCAAGTATGGAAGGGCAAAAAGAAGGAGAAACCATTTTGGCCATTACAGAATACAGTGATTACCAGGAAACGAATGGATTAAAATTTCCCAGAACTATTTCTCAGAATATCGGTCCGCAAACCTTTACAGTAAATATTACTGAAGTATTGGTAAACCCGAAATTGCCAAAAGATACGTTTATTATAAAGAACTAATACTCTTTATAGCATTTAATAAAAAGTCACTCTCTTTTAATAAAACCCGCAGTTGTAAAATCTGAGCCTGCACGGCATGTAACTCTGGCTTTACTCATAACTGATTCAATTTGGTTAAAATCGGAACAACGGTAATTGTATCCCCATTCCCTGCCACCAATTTCAATGATCATCACACAATTCCCATTCGTTTTTGTAATGGTTTGAATGTATTTAACCGAACAAACATCAGTATCATTCTGAACTTGCTGAGTCGAAAACCATAATAAACAAGCCGTTACAAGTTTAAGTATCATAATAAATTTCGTTTTTATATCAGAATCAAAATTACTTATCCATTTCAGGCGACCTCTACGGTAAATAACTGATTTATTTTTCCTCTCTGCATTTGATGATTGATATTTCTAAAATTTGGTTATATTTCGGCACAGAATCACCACCTATGATTAGTAACACCAATCATTCAATAGCAGAACCGGACACGAAATTGCAAAGCACAATAGATGTCCTTAATTCAGAAGCCTGGGCCCTTTGCAGAACGAATCCGGCCAGAGCAAATGAACTGGCAGCCGAGTCTTTGGAATTATCCAAACAAGCCGGATACGGTAAAGGCATAGCCTATGCAACAGGAATAACGGGTGCCAGTTATACATGGCTATCAGAATACGATAAAGCATTAGATTATACCGCCAAATCGGTTGAACTTTTACTAGAGTGTCGGGAGCACCGGTTTGCAGTACAAATGCTTTATATTATTGGTGTTATCTATCACTACATTGGCGATTACGATAAACAACTGGAGTATTGTTACCAGTCGTATACCCTTGCAGAATCCATTGATGATACGGGAGGAATGGCCAATGCGCTAAACGGAATTGGCACCGTTCAGTACAGCATTGGTGAAAATGAGAAAGCGATAGATTCACTTTCAAGAGCCTTGATTTTAGCCGAGCAGGAACAAGCAGAAGGCTTGATACCGCGAATTCTGGACGGTTTAGGCGTTGCACATTCAAACATCGGAAAATATCCAGAGGCACTGAGTTTTATGAGCAAGGCTCTGGTACTGCTGGAAAAGCAAAATATAGCCCATACATTGTCGTATGTTCATTCAGGAATTGGCGACATCCACCTCAGACAAGGAGATTATGAAGCCGCTATAGAATCGTTTAACAAAGCACTTTCTATAAGACGCGAGATGCATTTTAAGGGCGGAGAGGCAGATTCGTTGTATGATATTGGCAAGGTTCATTTTCGGGTAGGAGATTTTATCAAAGCCCGTAGTTTCATGACCCAGGCCCTTGAAATTGCAACAGGAATTGACGCCAAAGAAATTCAATACAAAGTACATTTCAGTTTAAGTGAAGTTTATGAGCAGATGGGGAATATGCGTGCATTTGCGGAGCATTTCAGAATGTACCATACCCTCAAGGAAGAATATTCACGTGAAACCAACAAGAAGAAAGTACAAACCCTTGAGCTGGAATCGGAATTGGCTCAAATGAAACGTGAAAAGGCCCTGCTGGATGAACAAAGAATGATGTTGGAAAAGCACAGAAGAGACATGGAGGTGCTTGAAGACATGGGCCGTGAATTGCTAAGCACCCTGGACATGGAAGGCATTCTGAATAAGTTATACGAGAAAGCAAATTCCATAATGGATGCCGCAGTGTTTGCTATAGGCATTTACAATGAGGCTTCCCAATGCATTGACATGGAATTTGTGGTAGAAAAGGGTGAGAGAATGCCGGTTGTGGCCTTACCCATGGACCCTGCTTCTACCCGTTTGGGCATCTGGGTTGCCATACACAAGCAAGAAGCCATACTGAATGACGTACGAAACGACATAAAAAATTATTTTGGAGGGGATGGTTATTCTGCATACGCCGGAGAAGTGCCTGAATCAATTATCTATCTTCCTTTATTGATTCATGACAAACTGGTAGGCATCATTTCAGTACAGAGTTTTGCAAAAAATGCATATAGTGAATACCAGATTAGTCTGCTAAAAAATATTGCCAACTATGCTTCAGGAGCTATAGAGAATGCCAATTTGTTTAAAAACCTGGAAATTAAAGTTCAGGAACGCACAAAGGAAGTTCAGTTACAAAAAGAGGAGATTGAAAACAATCAAAAAACGACAATACTGCTAAGTGAAATTGGGCAGCAACTTATTTCATCTCTTGACCTAAACGTGGTGTTTGATTATTTGCATTCAAATGTAAATCAATTAATGGATGCTACCATTTTCGGCATCAGACTATATGACGAAACCAAACAGGAAATACTTTATAAATACGAAATTGAGAACAGCGACCGGCATCCTGAAGTAGCTGTAAGCATGAATAAGAAAAACAATTACAGCGTTTGGTGTGTGGAAAACAAACAATCGATACATATTAATAACAACCTTGAAGAGTACAGTAAATATGTAAACGAAATAATGGTAGTTAGCGGCGAGTTGCCACACTCATTATTATTTCAACCCTTAATGAAGGGTGACACTGTACTTGGTGTAATTACTGTTCAAAGTTTTCAGAGAAACGCTTACACAAATCACCATTTGAATATTCTTCGCACCCTGGCCGGCTACACAGTTATTGCTATTGAGAATGCCGGAATTTATGAAACACTGGAAAAAAAGGTATCAGAGCGTACAGCAGATATTAACCGGTTAAGCGCAATCGGACAACAGATTATCAGTCAATTAAGCATCGAGCGTATCAATCGTGTAATTTACGATAACTTAAGCGCCATGATGGATGCCCCTTCCTTTGGAATTGGGGTTTATAACGAGAAAACAGAAACGCTGAGTTTTCCCGGTTATATAGAAGAGGGTGAACTTTTAACAGGCAGCACCTTTCACATTAGCGAGCTAAACAGAATTGCAGTAGCATGTTTTACAAGGGAGCTCGAAATTCTTATCGGAAATTTTGCTGACGAGCACACCAGATACGTAAAGGAAATGCAACTCCCAAAAGCTGGCAAGGCAGTAACTTCACTAATGTACCTTCCTCTTAAAATTAAGGATAGAAAAGTTGGCGTCATTACAGTGCAAAGTTTCAAAGAAAACTCCTTTACAGAATATCATTTCAATATATTAAAAAATTTGGCTGCTTATGCAGCCATAGCCATTGAAAATGCTCAGCTCTACGAAAGTCTTGAAGAGCGAGTGGAGCAAAGGACTTGTGAACTACAGCGAAGTAAGGAAGAAATTGAACAAAATCAAAAAAACACAGAATTATTGAGTCTGATAGGAAAAGATATTACCTCCAGCCTTAGTATTCCTGAAATCATTGAAAGAGTACACATAAATATAAATCAAATCTTAAAAGCCGATTGCTTTGGCATTGGAATTTATGAGCCGGAACAAAATCGAATTTTAATGCCCGGTTTCTATGAGAACGGGAAGCGAATGGAGGACTACTGGTACAATTGTGATGAAGAACGATTGGCCGTGATTTGTTTTACTCAAAACCGGGAGCTGGTAATAAATAATTATTTTGATGAATACTCACAATATATTAAAACACTAATTTCTCCGGTCTCCGGGTCGGACAGCGCAAGTATTATATACCTACCGGTATACTCAAAAGAAAAAATAATAGGAGTAATTACCGCTCAAAGTTTTACACCAAATATGTACAACGACTACCATGTTAATTTTATGCGTAATCTTGCTGTTTATGTGGGTATTGCACTTGAAAACGCAACCTTATACCTGAACATGGAAGAAAAGGTAATTGAACGCACAAAGGAAGTTACATTACAAAAAGAAATCATTGAGGAGAAAAACAAGAGTATTACAGATAGCATAAAATATGCAAAGCGCATTCAGGACGCAACTTTGCCTGACACAACAAAAATATTGTCAACATTTCAGGATGCCTTTGTATTGTTTAAACCTAAGGATATTGTATCCGGAGATTTTTACTGGATGCAGGAAATACAAGAAGAAACAGGAAGAAAGGTATTGTTTGCAGTTGTAGACTGTACAGGGCATGGAGTACCGGGTGCCTTCATGAGTATCATAGGGCACAACGCTTTGAATCAGATAGTTAAAGAATACGGAATAACCAAACCGTCTGAGGCGCTTTTCAAATTGAATGAGATTGTAAAATCGACTTTAGATAATCAGCTTAGCGACTCACACATTCAAATTAAAGATGGAATGGACATTGCCCTGTGCTGCTATCATGAAGAAAATCGCACCCTTGAGTTTGCCGGTGCCTTCAATCCGTTATATTTTTTAAGAGGAGACAAAATTGAAGAACTTAAAGGCGACATTATTGCCATTGGTAATTCTCAGAAATTGGAAAATTCGCCATATGCGAACCACTTAATTCAGCTTGAAAAAAACGATTGTATATATATATTCAGTGATGGTTATGCCGACCAGTTTGGCGGCCCACGTGGGAAGAAGTTTAAATATGAACGTTTTCAGGAGATTTTATTAAAAAACAAGCACCTTCCTATGGTAGAACAGCGCAACATGCTGGAATCGGAGCTTGAAGCCTGGCGTGGTGATATAGAACAAATAGACGATGTTTGTGTGTTGGGATTGCGTGTGGCATAATATGTGCGATTAATTCTTAATGCGCCATGCCTTTATTTTCATTTTTATACATTTAGCAATCTGCTGTTTTTCAGTTAATTCTCAGAATTTACTGGTAAATGGTAATTTTGAGAATGCGCCCTCCCAGACTTTCCGGCAAAGTTTAGGGTTGGGAAACATTAATATTCCTGTCGATATGACACCTCCCGGGCAAGCCAGGGCCGGCATGTCATTATCTGAAGGTGTCTTACTTCCAACACACGGGTCATCAGACTATCTGCCATTGCCTACCAGTACGGCCAATGGATGGCCTATTAAAAGGGCACATTCAGGAAACGGACGTATTGGTTTGGTTCTAGCCGGCAAAAACTTGCGAAGCCGCGAATATATTACTCTGCAAATATCTGAACCTTTAGAAATGAACCGGAAATATAAATTTTCACTGTTCATTGCACAGGACATCTCCTCAGATTACACTACTACCGGAGTAGATGTTCACTTCAGCAATGAAGCTCCCATTCTAAGCAGTCGTGGTGTTCTTCGCTTAAATCCTGATTTGGTGCTAAGAACCGAGAGTAATATATTAGCGGCAAACCAATGGGTGCAATTGTGTGGGTTTTATGTTGCAACAGGCGATGAACGTTTTATTACACTCGGCAATTTTACAGAAGAAAACGGAACGCATGTTGAAGAAATATTCAGTGATTACAAGGTGCATCATAAAAAACAGGGATGGTTGCATCCAATGAAGCGCAAAGGATATTATTACATGGACGATGTTTTGCTGGAACCGATGGAACTTCTTAACGATAGCTGCGGCTGGCAACCGGCTACACAACATGGAAGACAGCCCGAAAATTTCGTTTTTCTCTTGGACGCGTCGGCAAGCATGAATATGGAGGGCAAGCTTCCAAGATTTAAATCAGACCTTCTATCTCTTTCGAATCAGGCTGACCTGGACCACACAATCAGTCTTGTAAGATTTCATGATACAGGGAATACCCTAATTTCTGCTATATCCTTGCAAAACAAGGATACTCTATCTAATGTTTTAAGTTATCTGATTGCAGGCGGCGGTTCGGGAATCTACAACGGAATGATACTTGCCATGGCAGAAGCGGTAAAACTTTCGGCTAACGGAAAACCTACAAGAATCATAGTGTTTACCGATGGTTTCACTTCTCAAAACCGCCAAACCCTGGAATTGCTTGCACAATATAAATCGTCATATCCTGAAATAATTTTGCATGCCATTGGGATAGACAAATTCAACCGAAAAAATTTACAGCGATATGTCAATACCGGAGGAGGACAAATTCTTAACCCCGGTTTTGAGCAGTTTTCAGAGGCATTGCACCAACTAATAGGCCCAAAACGTATTTTTGTTCCCTGCGGTTCCGGCGAATTTTGCAGCCCTCCTTCGGCCATGCAAGGCTTCCCTCCCACCCACACCATCTATATTGTTGACCGCAGTACTTCAATGGCTGCAAACAATAAACTGCCCAAGTTTGCCCAATGGCTGCAGTATGCCTCCCTGCAACTAAGACCCGAAGACAAACTTTCTTTAATTGCTTTTAATACAGAAACACAAGCACTTCTGGAAAACACAAACTATAACGACTCTACAACATTATATAATGCCCTTCGAAAATTACAGGCGCACGGTAATACTAATATTAACAGAGCAATAAAAGATGCTGAGAAATACGTCCCTTTAGATGGCCACAAAGATGAAATTGTAAATCTTGTGCTTGTAACCGATGGAAAAGCTGAATTGAGCAAAGAAACAAAGCACTATTTAAAAAATCTATACACCAAAGGAGCACATTTTTGGTATTTTCACATGTCTGAAACGAAAAACAAAAAACTGGAAAGCTTGTGTAATAAAATGAATGGACATTATATAAATATGAATGATAGTATCCGGTACCAGGATTTTATTACACCGCTACAAACCATGCGCATGGGCGAAGACTATTATGAACAGACCGCAGATTATTCCAAAAAAAGAAATAAAATGATACAGGATTATCGTTTATCACGAGTATTACCCTTTATTACTACAGGCGCCATTGTAGCTTACTTATTAATTATGAAATAACCCACATGCAGCCTTAAAATACTACGTTGTGATGGAATCGGAGCTGGACTTTCTCTCAAATAAAATTTTAACACATATTGATGAATGCGGTTTACCGGGAGAAAATGCGCATCTGGCAATGTCACCTTATGGCCGGATACCTGCCTCTGCTTTGGATATAACCCGCAAACAAAGTGCCCGAACAGGGGCAGTACTTATGCTTTTATATGGTAAAAATGACAAAATCTTCACGTTACTTATTAAAAGACCGGACTATGAAGGTCCTCATAGCGGGCAGATGGCATTTCCCGGCGGTAAAAAGGACGAAAGCGACCAAAGTTTGTGGCATACCGCCAGCCGAGAGACCCGTGAAGAAACAGGCATTCATGAAAACCTTATCTACCCGGTATGCGGATTAACGCCGGTATTTATTCCCGTTAGTAATTTTCTGGTACAGCCATATCTTGGTATTATAAAAGCTCCTTTTCAATTAAATCCAGACCCGCGTGAGGTTGCATATACGGTTGAATTTCCAATTGATATTCTATTGAATGACGAAATAATTAAAACAACGAAAGTTGACAGTGGCCATCCAAAATTACGTTTGAATACACCTTATTTTGAAATTGAAAATCAAATTGTATGGGGTGCTACTGCTATTATTCTAAACGAATTCAGAGAATTAATTAAGCCTCTGTAATACCAAAACATTTTTTAAAAGAAATCAGGAATTTTTATGTCTGATATAACCTGGATTAACAGCATTAAAACCGGGCAGCACATAAATTTGCCACCCGGTATATTTTACCTTATATCTTTCACCGGCGCAAGCTTCTTTGACGCCTTATGCAGTGGCTTTAACCGTAACCGGTGACTGCATAGTCTGAAGTTCTGTTTCAATAAAATCTACCTCCCCTGTTTCAACATCATACATAGCAGGAAGAATTGCAATTTCACCTTGTTTGAGTAAATTTCTCAAAATTTCACTCCGTTCAATAATTTCGCGTGCCACCAGAATGGCGTTTCTTTTTGAAACCCTGTTGTGAAAAGAAGTGTCATTTTCTTTGGCCGGACTAAATTTCAGTTCAGCCTCAATTGCTGGTTTAATTTTATCTAATAGAAACGTTAAATTTCCAAATTTCACGTTCATACACGCCCCCTTTACTGCTCCGCAGCGGGTATGCCCTAATACCACAATAAGCTTGGACCCCGCAAGGTGACAAGAGAATTCCAGACTTCCCAGTACATCATCGTTCAGTACATTACCGGCAACCCGTATGCTAAAAATATCGCCAATACTCTGATCAAAAATCAGTTCAGCTGTTGTGCGGCTATCAATGCATCCCACAATGGCGGCTAATGGGAATTGCCCTACACTGGTTTGCTTAATCATAGCTTCATTGTCCCTTTCAACACGCGTATTAGTAATAAATCTTTGATTACCTGTCTTTAAAGCATCCAAGACAACCAGTGGAGTATAATTCTTTTGTTCCTCCTGAGTTACTGGTTCCGGTGTATGAACATTCTCGAACACCATTTCAGCCTTTCTGAAAACTTCACCTATCAAATCCACTTTAATATTTTTTTCATGAGAAGAGGTAATAAAGTCACTAATTATTTCCATAACATCAAAATGAATATTTCTTGTCAATGAAGCGTTTATAACCAGCAACGAATTCTCGGGTACTTCCAATAATTTCCGGCGGATAGAAGCTTTATTCAAAAAGGTCACTTCTTCAGGCAATGTAATACTAATTACCCCGGAAGTTTTGGAACCATTTTTTCGGTAACTCTTTCGTCCAATAGGACTGGTAACCAAACCATACATAATTAAAAGGATACTTACACCCATTCCAATACCGATACCTATCAGTAGGTCTGTGAATAAAATTCCTGTTACAGTAGCCATGAAAGGAATGTATTCTTTCCATCCGGCTTTAAAAAACTGAACGAACACTTTAGGGTGAGCCAACTTAAACCCTACCATAAACAATATAGCGGCCAAGGCTGCCATAGGAATCATATTCAGAACGGAAACCAGTACCACGGTACTGAACAAAAGAAAAAAGCCATGGATTATAGCGGACATTTTGGAAGTACCGCCAAATTGAATATTTGTAGAACTGCGCACAATAACCTGAGTTATAGGCAATCCACCAATTAATCCGCTCAGAATATTCCCCGTGCCTTGAGCTATCAATTCGCGGTTTGGCGGAGAGTATCTTTTCAGAGGGTCTAATTTATCTGTGGCTTCACTACAAAGTAAAGTTTCAATACTTGCAATCAATGCTATTGCAATGGCAATTCCATATACATTGGTATCAGATAACACAGAGAAATCCGGAAATGCAAAGGCTTCCTTAAAGTCCTCTTTATTGGTAATTGCAGGTACATTTACAAGTTCATCGCCTGCCAATGCAAAGGGAAACCATCCTGCGTCGTACCCGGCTACAATGCCTATACCGGCAACAACTACAACCAGCGGGGCTTGTAAAATACTCATAATACCCTTTGGTTTTGGAAAAATATATTTCCATGAAATTAAAATGATCAAACCAACAATACCAATTATTACCGCCCCCATATTAGCAGTTTCAAAGGCTGCGATTATCTCAGAAAAAGTATTTTCATGGTCTTTCTGAATAAAAGCCAAATCTCCTTCAGCATCCCGGTCATCGCCCAGCAAATGAGGTATCTGTTTCAACGCTATAATAACACCAATGGCGGTAAGCATTCCGTGAATGACACTGGAAGGGAAAAAGTTCACTACAAATCCGGCTTTTACAAGCCCCAAAATAATTTGAATAACCCCAGCTAATACTACCGCAACCAGAAAGGCCTCCCAGCTTCCCCCCAAAGTAGCAACACTGGAACCGACAATTAAAGCCAAACCTGCAGCAGGTCCGCTAACACCCAACGGGCTGCCACTAATAACACCCACAATTATCCCACCAATTACGCCGGCAATTAATCCTGAGAACAAGGGTGCATCACTTGCCTGTGCAATGCCTAAACAAAGTGGTAATGCAACCAGAAAGACAACAAAACCTGCCGAAAAATCGGCCTTAAAATTCTTGAACATATTATAAAAATTTGGTTAAACAACAAATTCTTCAAACCCTATAACGGTTTGATTCCTTAATCATTTAAACCAAATCAGGAGGAGTGTAGACCGACTCCCCTATTCCCTGAAGCGTAGCAAAAATAATATGTTGCGTATGAAACGAATCCGGTAAATCCTTTAGTGAAGCATCCAATAATAAAATTTCAGGAATCACAATATGTTCCTTACCGAGTCTTTCTTCTTCCTCTTCCGTATTATTATTATTATTATTATTGGTTTTTAAAGTATTCATTTGCGAGAAAATTTCAGATTCCGCACCCTCCCAAACCAATTTAAAACTGTACCCGGATATCATAAAGAACATACCCAGAACCAATGTAAACGATATCAATTTTTGAATACTCTTCACCGTGCAAATATAATCATTCCATAGAACATATTAAAACTGTTAATGTTCAGTATAAAACCTGATTATTGTCACCAAAACGCCCGGGCTTTTGCATGCCAAAGCTATTACAGTCCCCGTAGCTTGTTAAGTGGTGGAAAATACGGTTTGGGTTGTGGTGCCGGTGCGAAGCATGCGCTATTGGCGTAATAATTTCTGCAGCCCACGTCCCGCTTGTGCTGGATCGAAGGATTTTTATAACAATCCCGAACGTGCGGGACGGAAGGTTACTGTGAAGTTACTACATGCCGATACTTTAATTGACAAGAGTAATAAAATTTAAACCGTTGCATTAGGTAAAGGTTACCCAATAACGCCTGCAATATTTTAAGGCATTCACTTTCAACAAGCTGCGTACTGCACGTGGGGGATCGTTGGGTTCTTATTACAAAATCGGGAAGGTTATACATTGAATTCCGTGCATTTTCTGTATTTTCGCATTGTTGAAAAATTAAATATGCTGTATGAACTCATTGGCTGAACGCATCAGAGAAAAACGTAAGATGAAAGGATTCTCTCAACAGGAACTCGCTTCACAAAGTGGTGTACATTATACCAATATTGGTCGTTATGAGCGCGGCGAAGCCACGCCATCAGCAGCAATACTTAACCGTATGGCACAGGTGTTAGAGGTATCGCCCGATTTTTTAATTAACGGCACACTTAATGACAAAGCAGAGGTTTCAATAACAGACGAACAACTGCTGCAGCAGTTCCGTAAAATCGAAAGACTGCCCGAAAACAAAAAACGCCTGATTGTCGAGTTCCTGGATGGGTTTATTTTTAAATCCACAGTACAGCAACTCGCATCCTGATTAATCCTACAAAACAAATGATGAGAGCACGAGCATTAAAACAACAACCCACCCGACATTTTCCGGTAATGGTTGAAGTGGATGAAGATGGATTTTACATTGTAAGCTGTCCTGTATTTAAAGGCTGCCATTCGTACGGTAAAACCATTGATGAAGCCATTGAAAACATTAAGGAAGTAATTGAAATGTGTTTGGAAGAAAAACAGGCTGAATTAAAAATGGACAATCCGAACCGTTTTATCGGTTTCAGGGATGTGGCCATAGCTGTATAGTATGGGACAACAACTACCAGTAATCTCCGGTAAAGAACTTGTTAAACTACTCAAAAAGCAAGGGTTTGAGCTGGTGCGCGTAAAAGGATCACACCACCGCATGAAACACCCCGATGGAAGAGTAACCACCGTGCCCGTTCATAAAAACGACGACCTTCCCAAAGGACTGCTCAGAAAAATCATTCGAGAAGACATTGAAATAACCACCGAAGATTTTGAAAAAATGGTGAAAGGTGAGGAGGATATTTGATTTAATCACTACTTTTCCAATTCTTTTAAAAACTCCCACGGAAGATACCCCGTTTTACTGTACTCTTCCCAAACATCATCCAACTTCACCCAATTAGGCTTCGGTAACCCTCTTTCACTTAAATACGTTAGCATTTCTTCTTCTGTGCCAAAACCTAACTCTGTTTTTTCTGAGGGTATGAAGACAAACCATTCTAAAATGGGTCCTCCTTCTTCGTTATTTGGAAAATGAATAAAAATAACTTTTTCCTGAATTGAAATTTTTTCAAAATCCACAAATGGTAGTGTATAGCGTCCAACCCCTCCGTAATGTAACCACAATTGCCATCCAAACTGCTTTTTTTCCGCAACGTATGGTTTTATTAATGGTACATGTGGATTATCCTTGCTATCCAAACAATAAAAATGATCACTATAATTACAATTATATTGGCAACTCGTGGCCAAAAAAATAATTGCAGAAACAAATATTGACCAACGCATTAGACTATGGTTCAACATACATATCTGACCGATTATTAGCCCTGTCATAAACATAAATCCAATTTGCTTTTACGGTGGGTTTAGACGCGCCCATTACGCCATGCCAGAAGAATCCACCACCACCGGTAATTGCATTGTATAGCCAACCCCTATTTGCCCCAGGAGTTAAATCCCAGGTATCTTGAGCATGAAAATGAATGTGGATATTCCCATTTTTCTCAATAATTGCATCGGCGGTTAAGCCCGCATGCCTCAATGTCCAGGTATTTGTATAGGCTGCCGGTGGAAAATAGCCCAGCCATCCTTCACCTCTGGGTGGTCCAAATTCTATGTCCGCCTCCGAATAAATAAAGAATTCTTCATTCCCATACCGCTCATCTCCAAATATTCTGTTAGCTAAAGAAAATGTAAAATCAATCACTTCAGGCTCGTTCATCGCTTTCCATCGTAACTCTCCTTTCAATTCCAGTTCTTTAAACTTGTACAACGCCAGGTGTGACATTTCTCCTAAACTGGTTACACCCGGATCATCCGATCTGCAAAAACAATCGTGCATATTTGGCACAGGATAATCGTGATTTTTGGCTTTGCCACTATGAAAGTACTTATGAGAACCAATGAATTCTGCATCATATTGATATCCCTCTTCGGGCGATTCCGCCCCTACAACATAGCTTTCATCAATCATTATAAAGCCCTTGCCTTCCTTAATTCTACTCTCATCAATACCATGTTCTACTGCATAGGCATTGGCTCTGTTTTTATATCCTTGTCCGGAAATCCAATTCTTGAATCTTTGACCACCTGAAAATTTTTCTGGCGGATCCAGCCCCAGTCTATCAGAAAAGAAGATCGGGTTATTATGCATTGCAGCATAAGGGCTTTCCCATCGTTTTACAATAGCATCTCTACTCCACCACCTACCAATTCGGGTGTCCAATTCTCTAAACTCGGTAGTATAATGGTTATCGTTAAGCTCTGGCGTTCTTTCACTTCCCTGATATCCGTACCGCTGTTCTGATGGGTCGCTATGCCTTCCCGGTTTCAGCATTCCAAAGCTGTAATAATCCCCATAGCTAACCACATCAGCCGTATAAAACGCCGTATGCGTAGTGCTGCCTTGCGGTACGCTCAGTTTTCGGTCGGATATGGTTATGTGAACGGATGATTGGTGCGAATTCAACTCATACCGCTTCATCTTCACCTCCCGCACCTCTGCAAACTCATCGTTCACCGTTACCGGAAACGGCGTTACAAATGTTCCGAACGGCAGGGTGGTTGTTTGTACATCGGCAAGGGTAATGTTTTGGTAGGTTTCCATTCCAAGGCGTGCGGCAGCGTACAGGTGGTGTTCAACGGAAGTGTATGTTTGGCTTTTCACTTTATTGCGAATTTAAAGGTAGATGAGTTTTATTGTCAATACGCTCCCAACTACCTGGAATACTTGTAGTATCCTGCATTTGAAAAAAACAATTGTTCCGTAAATTCGAATATCTTGGCGTAAATGAATAAATTGAATCCACAATAAGTACTCCATCGTCTCCCATATAACATGGCCTCAAACAATCAGCATTCTTATCAAATTGCAAAAACAAAACTGTTGAAACAATTGAATCTCGGTTGTTTAAGTTGTTCATTAAAAATGAAATCCATTTCTTCTCAGAAGGTCTATTAAATTCTTTATAATCTATAAAATTCTTAGGTGTAAAAACAAGGCCAAATTCTAAAGAGTAGCCAGAATCTGAATCCCATATAATACCATCAAAAGCAATGTACATCTCGTTTAAGCACAACGAGTCAATATAATAATAGTTTAATAAAGTATCCACATATTCAAGAAAAACTCCTTTTAGTTTCGTTTTATTTTCTACAGCAGATTTAGCTTGTATTTTTTCCCAATCATTATTAGTACACGAATGATTTAACACAATAATGAATGTTAAAACAATAAAAATAAAACGATTCAAAAGCAAACGAATAAAATTTTTCATTTATTGTTCTTGATTTTTTCATGTGTGTTTTTATCAACATCTCCTGTCCAAACGCGTAGTGTTGGTGATAGTGACTTTGCTTCTTTTACAACTGTGTCACCCATATAAACCTTATATAATACAGAATCTCCTTCCTTTTCATTATGTGGCTCAAACCACTCTTGCACCCCTTCTGTTTTCATTTCCCGGCTTCTATCCGGTTCAAATTGAATTTCCTCACCAATTCTTTCAAATTCATCAGAAGAGTACCGCTTGGATTTTTGTAAATTTCGTCCGCCCGGGGTACGTTTTGTTGCCACTAAATTATGCATCAATTCAAGAAAACTACCCAAATCAATTGTTTTCCAAACATTCTTTTTCTCATTTCTTTCTCCACTTCCGTTGCCAAGAACTAAAATTCCAGAACCAATTTGATTGTCGTTACTAAGTCCGTTAAGCCATTCAGTAAACTCTGTTTTTGAAGATGTATATTGTGATAGTAGTTCTTTATTTCCATTATTATCAAATTCAATATTTACTTCTTGTGTGCCTAAGTATTCTTCTCCTTTCAATGTTCCACCAAAAATATTTAATATGGCACCAGCATGTACACGTTGAACTACATCAATCGTTGTTAAAACGACCTTATAATCAGTAATGTTGATGAGTTTTCCTTTGTCATTGTATTCTTTGTATCTGACATTTATTACTACACGACGCTCAAGCCCTTCAAGTTCAACTGAATGTATTAAGACATTCTCACTAAAAGCATACGGGCTGTTATAAGCATACTTCGCACTCAACGGGTCAATACTCCAAAACCGCCCCAACCGTGCATCGCTCATTCGGTACTCATACGCGTAGCTGTTTCCCTCTCCAAGTATTTCGCTGTCAGATTCTTGGCCTTGGTGTTTGTAACGATATTTTGCATTGGGTTCTGCGCCAAAACGCTCGGGCTTTTGCATCCCAAAGGGGTAGTAATCTCCGTAGCTAATTACATCAGCCGTATAGAATGCGGTTTGGGTTGTGGTGCAAGTGCGGTACATGGGTTAAAGGTATGGAAATTTGGAATATAATCTAACCATCCGCAAAAATTAGATTGTTGCTTTTTTAAATTCTGTAGCCTACGAAAATTCTAAGGGTTCTTATAACAAAATCCGGAAGGTTACCGGGCATTGGTATCGGTATAACCTGCATACTCGGGGTCTTATCTTCATGGAAAGGACAGCAAATACGGTAGTTTTTGTGGGGGTTAAGTTGATAGTTGGCTAGTACTTGATTTATCTTTAAATGGGTTTTGAGGTCTTTTATTTCCATGTTGTTGATAATTTTAATTAGTGTAGTTAAGACACAAATAAAGGAATTAAAGCCATGCGTTGAAAATAAGCATATCACCTATTTATTAAAAAAAAGCCACTCGTTTGACCTTAAATGACTGCTTTTACGCTATCTTTGGAGTGTTAAAAAGTCGTTTAAGATGTCGAAAACAAAAACCACATTAGGTAACCGTATTAAGGAACTGCGCAACGGTGCGAGCTTTTCGCAACAGGAACTGGCGGACAAGATTAAAGTGTCGAAAGCACAGATCAACCGTTATGAGAACAGGGACGTACAGCCTCCGGCTGACGTGCTCAATAAATTATCGGATATATTAGGTACTACGGTAGATTATTTGCTCAATGGCAATAGTGATGAAAAAGCAAAAGCCTCTTTAAAAAACGCCGAACTGCTTAATAAATTCAAGGAACTCGAAGCGTTACCGGACAAAGAACAACATATGATTTTACAGGTAGTAAACGCCCTTATCAGAGATTACAAGGCGAAACAGGCGTATGCTGCTTAATTTTTTATTTTAGTTAGTGTATGAAAGAAATTACAATAAAAGTACCCGAGAGCCAGTATGATTTTTTTTTACAGCTCATGAAAAAACTGGGCTTTAACAGAGCCAGTGAACAGGATTTTATACTTACGGATGCACATAAAAAAATATTGGATGATGCACTTAAGGATATGGAAGATAACCCGGGCGATGAAAAAGACTGGAACAGCATCAAAAAAAATCTCTCCGGCAAACTTCGTAAAGGAAAATGAAGTTTAAGCTCTCCGTTCGCCATAAGGCAGAAAGACATATTGAGGATGCTTTTGACTGGTATTTTTATAAAAGCCCTAAAGCCGCTGAAAAATTCCTGATACAACTCGATGATGCTTTTACACGCATAACCAAAACTCCTTTGGCTTTTGCTGTTCGTTATAAAAACGTACACCTGTTGCCCTTAAAAAGCTTTCCTGTGTGCGTGCATTACGTAGTGAATGAACAACTGAAAAAAGTTACCGTGGTGTCGGTGCTTTCTTCCAGACAAGATCCGAAAAAATGGGAGCAGCTAAATGAATAAAAAAAAACGCCAAGCGAAAAGCCTGAAAATAACTTGGCACGAGCGAAACGCTCGCGTCAGCAGGGTAATAAATATACCTTGTCTGTAATTACCATACCTGCCAACGAACTCGATAAAGACCAACTTGAAGCGCTCAAAGCTATTTTGAAAGCGTTCAAGATAAAATTTGAGGTGGCAAACTAACCATTGCCGCAAAAATTAGATTGTTGTTTTTTTAAATTCTGTAATCTACGAAAATTCGAAGGATTCTTATAACAAAATCCGGAAGGTTACTGTGAAAACTTCTTGGTTTTGACCGGAATTGAACACACAAAAACAGGGCTGAAAGGTGAAAATGCCAATTCCTCCACGCTGTTATATTACCTTGATTGATTCTTATGGTATCTGTGTAATTTTTATAAGTAAATCGTTACGATCATAAAAATAAACCTCACCACTAATCAAACGTTGTTCAATAAATTTACCGGATAAAATAATTTTGTTGTCCTTGTCATAGACGCACCAATTCCCGTCTGACAAACCGTTAACAATAATAGAATTGAACAAGACGCTGTCCATTTCAACTTTAATTGAATTGAATTTACAAATTAATGTATCGGATAGCTCAATAAAACTGGAACGCCCGCCTGTTTTTTCGATCCGAAAGACCCTATTTGAATCTACTTGTGCATGAATAGAATTAGCCCAACCCAAAAATGCTATTAAAACAGCAACAAAATGAATTTTAGTCATTTCCTTCGGTAACACGTTCGTATTCATCTCCATATAAATCTTTAAGACGAGTTTCATTGTACATATACTCTGAATAAGCACCAATAAATTGTTCTTTTCTATATTCCAGTTGCTTACTGGGGTCTAATCCGATTCCTTCTGAAAGCACGAAGCCATATCTTGAAGCGTTGGTTAGTATTTCCTTAGACCTATTGTATTCTGAGAAATTAGCTATGTCAAGTTGGGTCATTAATTCATTATTCGCAGCCTCTGCTTCCACATTAATAATAGACCGTACATAACTTTCCTTATCTTCAGGGGCAAATGAAGCGGTGGCAAATTTCCCGCTATTCATATTAGTCGCGTTTGTCAACTCCCAAGCCATTTCACCAATCTCATAGTTGATTGGTTTATCAGGAGTTATATATAAATTCGAAGGTCTCTTGATTCTCTGACGTATAAGTGTCTTCGCCTTCCATAATTCTTATATTATTCTCATCAGATACTATGGGGGATTGCATAACTACATTCTTAAACGCGGGACTCACATTAAGACCAGCCATGAAAACCTTAAATACAAATCCATCAAGAAGTATGTTATCAAGCATTATCGGCCTATCATTTGCGTACTCTAACGCATTCTGATTTATTGGGCCAGTCGCAATATTACCTGATTGTGAAAGAAGCCATGTTTCCAATCCCTCTAACTCAATCCCATCAATCACCCGGTTCTCACTAAACGCATACGGGCTGTTGTATGCGTACTGTGCGGCCAATGGATCGACCGCGAAGAACCGCCCAATGCGTGGGTCGTGCATACGGTACTTGTAATTGATGGAATTTCCGGAGCCTTTTATCTCGTTGTCAACTTCTTGATTTTGAAACCCGTACCGATAATCCTCACTATTCCCATGCCTTCCCGGTTTCAGCATCCCAAAGCTGTAATAATCACCGTAGTTAATTACATCTGCCGTGTAAAATGCGGTTTGGGTAGTAGTTCCTTGCTGCACACTCAGTTTTCTATCAGATACGGTAATATGAACGGATGATTGGTGCGAATTCAGCTCATACCGCTTCATCTTAACCTCCCGCTGCTCGGCAAACTCATCATTCACCGTTACCGGAAACGGCGTTACAAATGTTCCGAACGGCAGGGTGATTATTTGTACATCGGCAAGGGTAATATTTTGGTAGGTTTCCATGCCAAGGCGTGCGGCAGCGTACAGGTGGTGTTCGTCTAGTGTGTATGAGTGGCTTATGGTACCGGTGCGAAGCATGGGTTAAAGATATGAAAAAATTGATTGCTATTGGGGGTATGAATTCCATTTTCTAAATGTTGTGTAATTTCTTAACACAGCACAATCCAGGCTTATATCGGCGTACATCTTTTTCAGCTCCGCATTCTCCCGCTCAAGCTCTTTGAAACGCCTTAACAACTCAGAGTCCATCCCAGAATACTTCTTCTTCCAGTTGTAAAACGTTTGTTGATTGATACCCAATTCCCGGCAAATGTCCGGCACCTTCTTGCCCGCCTCATACTCCTTTAAGGCGCTCACAATCTGGCTTTCTGTGAATTTTGACTTTTTCATATGCTACACTTTAAAGTTAAACTTTTCAGTCTAATTTCAAACTGTAGGAGTTTTTGGGGGGACTACAAATTCAATAATTCATTCATTCTTTTTTGTAGAAATTCTATCAAATTCTTAACGTTCTTACTTAAATATTTTCTATACCATCAGCAGGCGTCCATCTTTTGTTGACACGGTGCTTAAGGAGTTCCACACCCGGTATCATATATGGATCCAACTTTCTAAACTCCTTATCAGGTACATCTATTTTTTTTCTGAGTTCTGTAACAGCATCAACAATGTAAAAAATCGGTTTATCGTTTTCGTGCAACTTCATTACGGAAGAAAAAAACCTTGGAATTTTATAATTATTTATTGGAATATTACCAACAAGATCGATAATTTTCTTTCTATAAGCGGCGCCAACAGGAAAGATCAGTCCGTAACTTGATGAATTCAGAATGATTTCTTCCAAACTTCTCTGTTCATCTTTGTCACAATAAATCACCCTATTATATTCAATTTGATCTGTTTTCATCACGTCAATAAAATGAATATAAGCTACGGTATTTTCAGTGGTTAACCTGAAAACATCCCCTGGTTTTATTTTTTTCATACAATAAGTTAATTCAATTACAACCCTACCTTTTTAAGAAGATCGTTTCCTATTCTTAACGACTCTTCATATATCGGATTTGAGGGTGCTATGTTTGAAATGCTTTTATCTTGTCAAATAATACGTTATCTATGTTTTATTGGCTCAGCCACAAATTTAAGGGGCTATAACCATTATTACTCACTGTTCATTTCGGATTCATTAGCACCGATTTTAATAAATAATTTCCGGATTATGCTGTCTAGCTTTTCGTTGTGGTAGTTGTATTCCAATTTGCTATATGCTAATTCACCCTTGTGCTTACCTATTCCAATGATAATGATGTCCGTATCGGTTTGAAAACTTAGCAACCCTCTATAAACATATCTAACTCGAAATGAACTATCTATACTGTCTCTTGTATTTGAGATTTCATGCAGCAACTCCGTAATCTCATCTCCACAAAACAAGGTATCAGAAAATGGACTAACTGATGAATCACTTACATTTGCCAGCTCCATCATGCTTACATCGGCCCAACTAGTAAACTCTTTATCTGCAAATACCACCCTGATACAAGCGATAGCGGGGTTCTTTTGCGAACTATTTGAATCTATAAATGAGGGGGTTAAGTTACATTTTTTATCATCCGATTTTGAGTCTCCGCATGAGAATAACTTTGCTAATATCAGCATGAGCATGACTACCTTACTTATCTTGAACCTCATACTTTCTTGTTTTTGAATTGATTGTAATATTGTATCCCAACTTCTTCAGAGCGTCAACAGTCTCCTCTTGAGCGGGCACCTCATCATAATATGAGTTTAAAGTTGATATTGTTGCCTTAATGTCAATTTTATTGGAAAAAGGAGATTTGGTTATTACGGATACAACCTCATATTGATTCCTTGACAACTGCCCTTTTGGTACTTCACCCAGAGCCTGTGCAACAGGGGTTTCGGCATTCTTCATAACACGATACTCCTCAGCATCACCACCGTAACCTCTTGTGTCTCCCGGCGGTTCGCCAATAACTTCATCTAATCTATGACCCGACTCATGATTTAGTCCTGTAAGGGGTGATAGCACATAACCTTTATCTGTTATAATTGCCTGATTAGGATTCCATCCAATGTATTGGTTTTGTCCATCATAAAAAGATCCCCCATCGGCTTCCTCTATCCACGTCCTTTTTTCCTTATGTTCAACTACTTGAACAAATGAAAATCGTACACCGGTTTTTTCTTGTACTAAGTGGGATGCATGATAAGCGTCAATGACTGTTCTTACAAACTTATTGTCAGGTACATCATTTGACAAGGCACCATTATACTTATAATACGTTCTATTTCCTTTTTTATCTATGTAAATAATCAATAAATCATCTCCTCCCGGGTCTGTAATGATAAGAGGGCTATTAGAATAAACAGAATATGGCGAAAAGGGCGGCAGGGCAAACTCATACTTTTATTCCCAATAGCTCGCTAAGATAGGCTTCATTCC
>CAZDUI010000050.1:0-27589 GCA_964508605.1 uncultured Weeksellaceae bacterium
CGTTAGCGGTAAATTAACAGAACCAATCGATAAGTGAGGTGTACATCTTAATATGAAGAAAAAATATCATGTTTTAATGTTTTGTTTTTGGGTTTTAAACTCCCCATTCAGTCATTCCCAAGCAAACAACGATTCTTCTAGATTTACAGTACGAAAATTAATTCAATATAACGACTCAATAAAAAATTACAATTTTACTTTCCAAGAAGAAAGTCAAGGATTATATTGGGGATATCTTCCATATGAAGGAAAATACATGGCAATCAAGCCGAAAATATACAATAATTCAAATGATACAATATTTGTCAAGAGTTTAGAACTGAAAGATAAGACGGTTTCCTGGGATGGTCGATTTAATGTGAGTGTAGCACCTAATTCCTACTATGAAGTAAGAGGTGTTTGGTGGAGTCGGCATAGATTAGGCCGATTCTCTTGTCCAATTGTTATCCATTATACCATTGGAGAGAATTCAAAAATTCTGAAAATACAAACGTGGGGGACGATACAACCTTTCGAATGGGTCAATGGGGAAAAAGTAAACCAATGGAATGGATCAGTAAATTCAGGGAAATATGGACGATGGTATTACTTTGCTGAAAACGGTGGAATAAACAAAGTCGTTTACTACGTAAATAACGAACCACACATTATTTATGAAGATTTACACGGGTTTACGCAAACAAGTGATGATTATCCACGAATGTTCGACACTATCCCATTTGTTACTCAATATTTCTATAAAACGCAATTAAAGCAAAAGGAGATTTTTATTGACGGAAAAGTGAACGAATATTATAAAAATGGCCAACTGAAATCAATTCAATACAAAACGGTTGCTTTTGATACCATTCCATTAAGCACTTATTTCTACGAAAGTGGCAATATTAAAGGGAAAAACTATTCTGATAGTTCTATTTGGTTCTATGAATCAGGAATCGCTCAATCCTATAGAAAGAATAATATCTCTAAATTCTTCTACGAAACAGGAGAACTTATGAGGTATAATCAAATTGTAAATGAATCTAATGACACAATACCAAAACTCATTGAACTGCATAAGAATGGATGTATAAAAACAGAAAACTACAATAAAGATCATATTATTCATTTTTCTGAAAACCAATGCGGATGCCCAATCTTTGAAATCTTTGGTGGACGTGATACAACTTTTTATGATCAGTGTGTTCCGAATAAAAGAAGATACCCTATACCAGCTTTTGATTCTCAACGATGGGGCTATTGTATAGATGTTGGTCAGTTTAAAGACCACCATTTGGTTCAAGGTAGTTCGACATATTATATCAGAGGTGGAGAAATCCAATTTACGCTTACAAAATCCAACAATGAATTTTTCGAACCTTTTGAATATAATGGAACAAACTATAATCAATATTTAGATGGTAGAAAAAATGGTCTTTGGATTTACAAGTCAAAAAACGACTCTATTACAAAATTTGTCGTGTATTTATCGAATAATCCTTATTTGAATATTTATGATTTTCCACATAAAATATATGCAAATGGAAATTTAATTGAGTCAATTTATTATTACCCGAATGGTTTTCTTTCAGCAAAAGTGTTTGAATCACAGCAAGGTCATAATATTGTACTCGGGTACTCAAAATCTGATTCCGGAATGGTTGTTTCGGGAAAGAGAAATGAAGACGATTTAATTTATGAAAACGGAGTTTTAACAAAAGTAGTTTCTCCTAAAACAAAAGGCTTCGAGCGCACAGGAGTTGAACATGATATTAGAATAGAAATAAAAGACATCCCTTATTACATTGAAGAAGGAAAGTTTAAGGATTATGATCTTTATAATGGCACCATAACCTATTTCAATGAAAATGGAGTTAAAATAAAGACAGTAAAGGTTGTTAATGGTATTAAGAAATAAAACAAACTAAATCTACCGCTAACAGGTGCTCAAGCGCCAGCCCAAGATTTTGCTTCGTATCAAAGATAAAATCGGAAGAAAAAGTTCTATCTTCGGAACAACGATTTATTTAAAGAGTTTTATCAGCTCTTTTTTTCAGAAAACCGAATTCTTTAATCGTAATTCAGAGAGTTCAATCACATTTTGTATATTCTACTTTGTTAAAAATTCTAATTAGAATTAAAAAGAAGGGTACTGTATACGACATTGATGATGCTGATTATTTAGAAGTAAACCCTAAAACAATTTTTTTTTTCGCGAAACACTGTGAAAAGGTATCAGCAGGAAGCAAACAGATAGAAAAATATTTGAGCCAATTTAACAGTCAAATTATTCATACAACATCCCCAATTGTTGACTTGAAAATTGTTAAAACGCAAAGAAATTCCATTTTTACTATTGGGTGGATTGGTGGATTTGGCGGAGACCATAAAGACAGCCTTATTGAATGGGTATTTCCGGCTTTAAACCAGCTTACATTCCGTTTGAAATTGATTGTGATGGGTGTTATAAACGCTGTGGACATAGAGTTTATTAAGAATTATTTTCAAGACAAATCAAATATTGAAATTGAAGTTCCTTTGGAAATTGATTGGAATGATGAAGTTGACATTCAGAAAAGAATTGTGCTGTTTGATGTGGGTATAGCTACACTGACAAATTCAGAAATACAATTATCTAAATCGGGAATTAAGGCAAAGCAATATTTGAACAACGGAGTACCGGTGTTAAGTACCAATCTCCCGGAGAACAATACTGTTGTTGTTGATGGCGTTAATGGATATTTTTGCAGCACGACACAAGATTTTAAGGAAAGGATGAGTCAATTTTATACAATGACGGATTCAGACTATTCCCAATTTTCTAAAAATGCAAGAGAATCTATTCGTGATTTTGATCATAATAAGTACTTTGCTGACTTTGAAAAGATTATGAGCGCAAATAACATCTGTTAGAGCACCAGAAATTCCGGCTGAATTCTGGTAGACAGGGCCTGGAGAACCAATAATTGTCTGTTGGATCAAAAATTCAGGATGGGAAGTTCTTTGTTATGCAAAGATTGCACATTGCATGATTTACATCACAAATGCTGAAGTATTCGCCTAATTTTGTACCTTTAGCGGCAATACAAATACACGATTTCTATAAAATTTCAATGAAACAAGAGGTTACAGAAAAAACACAGGTTCAGGTGAAGGCTGACGAAGTGTCATTTGAAAGCTTTAAGGTTGAAGTTCTCGCCGATTTTCGTCTGGCCGTGCTAAGCAGGGAATGTTCTCTTATCGGCCGTAAGGAAGTGTTGACAGGAAAAGCAAAGTTTGGAATATTTGGCGACGGAAAAGAAGTAGCGCAATTAGCTATGGCTAAACAATTCCGCAACGGCGATTTCCGCTCGGGTTATTATCGCGACCAGACATTTATGATGGCTATTGGTGCACTTACTGCTCAACAGTATTTTGCATCGTTGTATGCACATACTGATATTAACCATGAACCTTCTTCAGCAGGAAGACAAATGAATGGTCATTTTGCAACACATAGTTTAAATGAAGACGGATCGTGGAAAACACTTACCGCACAAAAAAATTCATCGGCAGATATCTCTCCTACCGGAGGCCAGATGTCCCGTTTGCTCGGATTGGCACAGGCATCTAAAGTGTATCGTAAGGTAAAAGAACTACATGGACATACACATTTTTCAATTCAGGGTAACGAAGTAGCCTTTGGTACCATAGGAGATGCCTCAACCAGCGAAGGTCCATTCTGGGAAACCCTTAACGCCGCAGGAGTATTACAAGTGCCATTGGTTATGAGTGTGTGGGACGACGGGTATGGAATTAGTGTTTCCCGCGACCATCAGACCATTAAAAGCAGCATTAGCGAAGCCCTGGCAGGTTTTCAAAGAACATCAGATAAACCTGGATTTGAAATATTTAAAGTAAAGGGTTGGGATTATGCAGCGTTGTGTGAAACTTACGATAAGGCTGTTGCCATTTGCAGACAGGAACATATTCCGGTTTTAATACACGTTATTGAGGTTACACAGCCTCAGGGTCACAGTACTTCCGGTTCGCACGAACGTTATAAAAGTAAGGAGCGATTGGAATGGGAAACGGAATACGACGGAATTGTGCAATTCAGGAAATGGATATTGCAGCAAAGGTATAGCGATTCGCCCTTGGCTACTGAAGTTGAGTTGAATGCACTGGAGGAAGAGGCAAGGAACGATGCTAAAAATGCACGATCAGCTGCCTGGAAAGCATATCTTGAACCCATTTTGGCAGAAAAAGATGTTGCATTGTCGTTTCTTGATAGTCTTTCAGAAGAATCTGGTGTGGCTAAAATAAGAGATATTGCCGGAGCCCTTAAAATAAACAAAGAACCTATACGGAAGGATATAATGTCAGCACTGCGCAGTGCTGCGCATTTGCTGCGTGGAAAAGAAAGTTCCACAAAAACAAAAATGATACAAACCTTGCGTGTCTGGCAAAAAGCAAACGAATACAGATATTCTGCTTCCCTGCTGAGTGAGACTGCAAACAGTCCTTTAAAAATCAAACATGTAGAGCCTGAATATCCGAATGAACCCGAGCAGGTAGACGGACGAATTATTTTAAGAGATAACGCCGATGTGTTATTTTCAAGACATCCCGAAGTATTGATTTTTGGAGAAGACGTTGGTAAAATTGGAGGGGTGAATCAAACCATGGAGGGAATGCAGCAGAAATATGGCGACACCCGTGTAAGCGATACCGGAATACGGGAGAATACCATCATAGGTCAGGGGCTTGGTATGGCCATGCGTGGTTTGAGACCGATTGCCGAAATTCAGTACCTGGACTACCTGCTGTACGGTCTTCAGGTAATGAGCGACGATCTGGCAACAGTACGTTACAGAAGTATGGGCCGTCAAAAGGCTCCTTTGATTGTGAGTACCCGTGGCCACCGTTTGGAAGGAATCTGGCATAGTGGTTCCCCAATGGGTATGATTCTTCATTCGTTACGCGGTGTTCACATTTGTGTACCCCGCAATATGACCAAGGCTGCAGGCTTTTATAATCTTTTGTTGCGGGGCGACGACCCTGCACTGGTAGTCGAGCCTTTGAACGGATACCGAAGCAAGGAGCCAAAACCGTTGAATCTGGGAGATTTTACCACTCCGCTGGGTGTACCCGAAATTACACGTCAGGGAAATGATATTACTATAGTTTCTTATGGTTCAACATTTAATTTGTGCAGTGCAGCAGCCAAAAATCTTTCAGAAATGGGGGTGGAAGCTGAGTTAATTGATGTTCAAACCCTGCTGCCTTTTGATATACATCACGTTATTGCAGAATCTTTGAAGAAAACGAATAGGTTGTTGGTTATTGACGAAGACGTATCCTTTGGTGCTGCATCTTATATCCTGAACAGAATTCTTGAAGAACAAAACGCATATTATTATCTGGACAGTGCTCCGGTTACACTCACTTCAAAGGACCACCGCCCTGCCTATGGTTCCGATGGCGATTACTTTAGTAAACCTTCGGTAGAAGATATCATTGAAAAGGCTTATGCTATGATGCATGAAGCAGACCCGGCTCGTTTCCCGTCTATTTATTAAACTGTGATGAATTACAAATTATTTGGAAGAAGTGGCTTGCGCGTCAGTGAGTTGTGTTTGGGTACTATGACATTTGGCACTGAGTGGGGATACGGTGCAGACGAGAATACTTCGCGGCTTATTTTCTTCCGGTTTCTTGAAGAAGGCGGCAATTTTATTGATACCGCCAACCGGTATACCGAAGGAACCAGCGAGAAGTTTTTAGGCAAGTTCATTGCCGAATCCCGTATGCGCGATCAACTGGTAATTGCATCAAAGTATAGTTTGTTTACAAAGGAAGGTCATATAAACGACAGCGGTAACCATAGAAAAAATCTGGTACAGACGGTTGAAGGCAGTTTGCAGAGAATGAACCTTGGCTTTATGGATGTTTTGTATGTTCATGCCTGGGATTTTACAACGCGCCCTGATGAAGTGATGCGCGCCCTTGACGACGTAGTCCGGTCGGGAAAGGTGCTGCACGTTGCTGTTTCAGATACTCCTGCATGGATTATTGCACAAAGCAATACACTGGCAGATTTAAGAGGATGGAGTGCATTTTGCGGCGTACAGCTTGAATATAGCCTGATTACCCGAGATGCTGAACGTGAATTGCTGCCAATGTGTAACCATTTAGGGCTGGGCGTTACAGCATGGGCTCCACTGGCAGGAGGCGCGCTCAGCGGTAAGTATCTTTCCAACGAAGCGGGTAGGGTTAAGGCCGACAGCAGAAGAAGAGATGAAAAAAGCAGTAGAATTGCCGCGACAGTGGTTCAGGTAGCTGCAGAATCGGGAGTGATGCCTACACATGTCGCACTGAACTGGATTCTGAAAAAACATAAGAACATTATTCCCGTTGTGGGTGCGCGCACAGTCGAACAGATAGACCAAAACCTGAATGCTTTGAAATCAACTTTGAACGAAGAGCAATTTAACAGACTGGAAGAGGTTAGTGCCATTGAATTGGGGTTCCCGCACGATTTCTATGCGCAGGAAGGCGTTCAGAAAGTATTGTATGGAGGCCTGAGGAACAAAATACAATTCTAACTTTTTGATGGCATGAAAATATATAACTGTTTAATTAGTTGAATGTTGCTGGTAAAATAGTATGGATTACAGGGGCATCTTCGGGCATTGGTGCAGCGCTGTCTGCCCAAATGTATAACAAAGGTGCAACCGTTGTTCTTTCAGCCCGAAGAACAGAAGAATTAAATAAAATTGCTGCCGGATTTCAGGACGCTTCCAGATATATGATTCTTCCTTTCGATTTGGAAGCATCTGCCCGGTTTAGAGACCATGTAGCCGCCGTTATGGCGCGATTTGGACGTATTGATATTTTGGTAAATAACGGGGGAATCAGTCAACGCGCCAACGCCAGGGATACGGAAGAAAGGGTAGACCGCAAAATAATGGAGATTAATTATTTCAGCAACATACTTCTTACCAAGGCTGTGTTGCCGGAAATGCGGGGACAGATGTCAGGAAAAATTGTGGTAATTAGTAGTATTGCAGGTAAGTTTGGGTTTTACCAGCGTTCCGGATACTCGGCAAGTAAGTTTGCTTTACACGGGTTTTACGAGAGTTTGAGGCTGGAGGAGGAAGATATGGGTATATCCGTACTCATGGTGTGCCCGGGTAGAGTACAAACCCAAATCAGCGTTCATGCGTTAACAGGCAGCGGTAATAAGCATGAAGGTATGGATAGGGCTCAGGCTGAAGGAATTTCTGCAACCCAGTGCGCCCGGGATATTATTCGCGGTATTGAAAAAGAGTCATTGGAAATCTATTCAGGAGGCAGGGAATTATTGGCGCTGAAGTTGAAAAAATGGTTGCCGTCATTATTCAGAAAGGTTATAAGAAAGCAGAAACCCATATCATAATGAAAGTTTTTAATTTTTTTTCATACATCCCGTTGCTATTGGTTTTTACAGGATGTGCAGCACAGGTTAAACAGGAGATACCGGCCATTTACAGCAATATATCCCGGGATGAAGGTGGTTTGCTGGAGTTTACATCAGGAGAGAAACATTATGTGCAAGAGCCAGTCAAAATTTTTGCAACAGAAAATGATGTGCTTCCTGTAGCTAATGGAACCGAAACCGGTATTTCCCTTCAGTTTGGCCGGGTAGCTCACAAAATAACGTATGGTATTATACCTTATGGAAAAATGAAATTTCCGCTGCCCGTTTACCGCTACGAACGAAAGCTCGATAAGGGTAAAATTGAGATTGATATCCAAAAGGATTTCAACCCGACATATGATATGGTTCAATGGCAGGAATCTGGAAAAATGGTGTTAGGTTACAGATTGTCAGATAGTACCGGACTGCTTTTGTTTGAAGGAGAAATTGCCATAGAGGGAAACGGGCCATTTAAAGTAGTGCCGGCAATTTGGCAGGGACCATTTGTATGTAAAATTCAACCTGACAGGGCTACTGTTTGGTATAAAACCACATTGCCTGTAAAGTCGAAATTATTTTGCAATGGAAAAACACTGGAGTCGCAAGAGAACACAACCTTTCATGAAATAAATATTGAAGGATTAAACGGTGCAACGCAATATGAGTATTCTATACAGGTTGGTGGTTTTCAGCAGCAATTTTCGTTCACCACGGCACCTGAAAAAGGAAGTTCAAATCCTTTTGTTTTTGCATATACCAGCGATAGCAGAAAAGCAACAGGTGGTGGTGAACGCAATATGTACGGTACTAATTATTATGTGGTTTCGCGCAGCGCTGCAGTAGCCATGCAACACAATGCAGCATTTTTTCAGTTTACCGGCGACATGATCAACGGTTATCTCACCAATTCAGAAGACTGGAAAGTGCAAATGCATAACTGGAAAAAAGCGCTTGAGCCTTTTGGACACTATATGCCCGTGTATGTAGGACAGGGGAACCATGAAGCTTTGGGGTACGTGTTAACTGATTTACATAAGAAAAACGGTGTGTTTGTTGCCGGATTCCCCACCGAATCATTCAGTGCAGAAGCCATGATGCAACAGGCATTTATAAATCCTGAAAACGGACCGGAAAGCGAAGATGGTTCAAAATACGACCCATCTGCTAAAACTACTGATTTTCCATCGTATAAAGAGAATGTGTATTACTATACTTATGGTAACACAGCCATGATTGTGCTGAACTCCGATTACTGGTACACTCCTACACTCAGCAGGGAACCACTTACTTCAGGCGGATTACACGGCTATTTAATGGATAACCAGATAAAATGGCTGCATGATGTGCTGACTGCGCTTGAAAAAGATCCTTCAGTGCAACATATTTTTGTTACACATCATACACCGGTTTTTCCAAACGGCGGACATTCCACAGACGATATGTGGTACAGCGGAGACAACTCTAAACGGCCATACATAGCGGGAAAGCCCGTGGGAAAAGGTATCATCGAACGTCGCGACGAATATCTTGATTTATTGATAAATAAGAGCAGTAAAGTGGTTGCGGTGCTTACCGGCGACGAGCATAACTATAACAGGCTAAAATTAACTGCTGATGTTAAAATTCACCCTGACGGCTACACAGCATCTCAACTGAAGGTGTCGCGACCCATATGGCAAATTAACAATGGTGCCTGCGGCGCTCCCTATTATGCACAGGAACAATTGCCCTGGACACCATATGTGGAAGGATTCAGCGTAGAAAATGCAGTTTGTTTGTTCTATATAGACGGGAATTCAGTACAAATGAAAGTTGTAAACCCGGTTACCCTGAACGTGTTGGATGAGGTGAAGCTGAAATAAGCAGGGTTACTTCAGAACAGAATAATAGGCCGGTTCATAGTCAGTACATCCGTATATGGCGCAATATATGTCTTTCAGAAGCAGATGAGGTTCCAAAATGGCTTTACCAAAATAGTCTTTTTCGCTTAAATCGCAGGCATAAACTGCTCCCTGTTTAAAGGCAGAAAAATGGGTGTATCTCGTATCCATTTTTGAAAAATTATCCATACTTATATCGCCGTTAAAATAGGTTACAACCAGCCATATATCAGCCTCAAAACAATCGTGAATTACCCGTTCTACGTCTAATGTAATATTGCCTTTGTTTTTTGTACTTGCATAAACGTAAATGCCTCCGGCATCTGCTATTAACCGGGCTGTATAACTATCCCCCGCAGGAACCGGCCAGGTGTTTTTCCAGGCCACACCGGTGAACACTTTTTTATTGGATGCAGGCATTGATTTTACAAGCTTTAAAGTATTAAGATATTCCCGTTCAATATTTTTAAATAAGGTATTTGCCAGTTGCTCTTTATTAAAAAATAATGAGTAGAATTTAATCCATTCTGCTGCTGCCAGCGGATGTGTTTCAAGATACTCTGCAACAGGGATGTCCGCAATATTACCTACTTTTTTTCCGGCGCTTTCATTTTCAAAAGCATAACTGAAGTTTATTTCAGTTTGCGATGACAGAAGCAATTCTTCTTCAACGGTTCCGCCGGTGCCGGTAGAAATAGTGCCTGCTTTTTGAAGTTCCTGTTTTATTTCGTTATTGTAGAGATATTCCATCGCAGCGAATCCTTTCAGGGAGTGCAGGCATTCTATGGCTTCAAGCATAGGTAGATGCGTTGTACTTACGCTGGCGCACCGCTCTACAGGAATTCTGATAACATCAAGATTTTTATCGTTTTTATATTCGTTGGGCAGGGGGGCACCGCGTTGTAGCAAAAGAAAGGATTTTTCATATCCGGGCTGATGCAGTGTTAATAGTTTCCAGTAATTACCATAAATCACGCTGAATCCTTTACTGTATGACACTTCTGTTTTTTCAGGATAGTAATTTACCCCGGTATCGAAATTCCGGTCGGTTCTTCCCTGTTCATCCTGGTGCCGGATACACCCTGATGCCGTGCAAAGCAATACTAATGTGAACAGAATTTTATTGAACACGGACAAAATGAAATTCGGTGAAATCAAAATCAGGATTTTGAATGTCTATCTTCATCGTTTCTACTTTTCCTGACTCATCCAATGTAAACATACAAGTGCCGGGCGGTAGGCTGGGAACCTTTGTTAAAACAATTTCAAATGTTTCAAAATGCCAGTGGGTGAGTGTACCGCTGAAAATGGGAGTATGGTCGAATTGAATACTCAAATTTCCGTTGGTATAACTAACAGTTGCCGAGCCATACTCTTCACTTTCGTAATTCCCGGCGTACGACTCAAGCGGAAGGGCATGTTTTACCGGCTTTCTGGTTTGAACAAATTCCTCACGTTCTCTCATTTCTCGTTGCTTTCTGCCGTTTTTAAAATCCAAAAGCAATTTACTCCAGTCAGTGTATGTTTTTGGTTGAATGTATTGTTCCAGAATTTGATACATCAGGGCATATGGCAACGAGTTAATGTTGTTGGTTAAAATTACAAATCCTAATTTCAGTTCAGGAACCATAACGGTTTGAGAAATCATGCCGTCGTAACCCCCTCCGTGATTGAGTACTTTGTATCCATAGTAATCAAACATACCCCAGCCCAGGCCATATAACTCAAAATGCTTTCCCGGCCACAATTGTTGAGCTCCTGGGCTGAATTCATCTACTGTATGTGGTTTCATCATTTCATAATGAGCATTTGAACTCCACAAAACATGATCCCTGAACTTACCGCCACCCAGTTGAGCCTTAATCCATTTGGCATGCTCATTTACTGACGTAATAATGGAACCTGCGGGAGCAATGTTGTCCCAGTTCAGGTATTCAATTTCAATATTTTTTCCATTTACCTCATTATGTGGCATGGCAAGATTTGAAAGTTTGGACAGATGGTTTGTAGAAGTGATAATGTTATTCATGCCTAAAGGTTTGAATATTCGCTGGCTGATAAAATCATCCCATGTGGTGCCGCTTACTTTTTCAACTACAAGACCTGCTGCCAAATACATAATATTACTGTATCCAAAGTTTTCTCTGAAGCCGTGCTGTGGTTTCAGAAACTTTGCCCGTCGTACTACCTCTTGCCGGCTATGTGTACTGCCATACCATATTAAATCTCCGCTAAAGGTTGCCAGGCCGGTACGATGACACAGCAAATCGCGCACTTTCATCTGCTCCGTTACGTAGGGGTCGTATAATTCAAACCAGGGTAAATAATCGGTAACAGGATCATCCCAACTTAGTTTTCCTTCATCAACCAGCATGGCAATGCACGCTGCCGTATATGCTTTGGTGTTACTGGCAATAGCAAAGGCAGTGTTGCCGTCTACCTTGTCAGTACCCTTTATGCTTCGCACTCCAAATCCTTCAGAAAATACCACCGAGTCGTCTTTTACTATGGCCACTGCCATACCCGGAATGTTCCAGTCTTTGCGTGCCTGTTCAATGTAGTTTTTTAACTCTTTAAGATTAGGGGTTTTATTCCCTTTCTGCGCTTGTAGTGTGGTTGCAAACAGCAATCCAAAAAACGCCAGTGTAATCATTCTTTTCATATCCGCAAAAATACACTATTGTGCGGATTTATGTTAAAACCGGGGCACTTCAATTATTGCCGTTTTTGGCGGGATAAACTGATATATCAGCAGGGCTTCATGGGTTCCGTTGGTGTAAGAGCCCAGTTTTGCATAATTGTATTCAAAAGCATACGACAAATGGAAGAACTGCATAAATTTAAAACTAACAATACCCAATACCTCACCACTGCTGCGCCAGCTTGCGCCGAGTCCGAAACGGTTGTTAAACAGTACCTGCACATTCACATCGCCTTGAACCGGCGCACCGCCTACCTCTTTTACCAAAGTGCTGACATTGAGTTTATGATTGTTTTTCAAAGGAAACGAGTAGCCGGAATGAAAATAAAAGTGAATCGCCGCCAGGTCAAATTCAGTCGACGGTATCAGTCCGTCTGAATAAACGATACTGTTTTCAAGAATGTTGGGGAGAGAAAGCCCGGCATAAAAAGATTTGCGCTGAAAATATATGCCGAATTTAAAATTGGGCATAATAAACGTAGGTGTATTGTTCTGAAATAACGGATCGGAGACATCATGCACATGCAATAGGCCATAGTTGCTTTGCAGCAGGTTTACAGTTCCGGTTAACCCAAATGATAGCCGGCTTAAGTTTCCGGTTCGTATGCGGTAGGCATAGGCAGCGCTTATTTGATGACTTTTGCTGATACCTATCTCGTCCCGTATGATTGTGATTCCTGCAAATTGATTTTTAGTTTTACCAAAAGGAAATACAAAATTCACTCCCTGAACTACCGGAGCACCGTCAAATCCTACCCATTGATTCCGGTAGAAGAGTGCCGCATTCACGTATTGTGAAGAACTCATGGCTGCCGGATTAATGAAAGGCTGGTGTACCATATATTGACCCAGATGAAACTGGCTTTGAGTGCGGCCCTCAGTAGAAGTAAGCAGCGCACCAGCGGCAAAAATCACAGCAAATATTTTAGCGCGTCCTGATTTCCACATAGCCTTTATAGGGTTGAATATCTTCACCTAACTCCAGTACCACATAATAGGTCCCGTCAACAACTTTATCACCTCTCACCGACCCGGAAGCACCAGATGTTCCGTCCCAATCGTTCGCGTAAGGAGCAGCACTGTACACCAAATCACCCCAACGGTTGTAAATGAATAGTTTATTGGCAGGATAAAACTCCAGATTTATTATGATAAACAGTTCGTTATATCCATCTCCGTTTGGGCTGAAACCGTTAGGTACATCAACATCGGGTTTCTCGTTAATAATAATGTATAGGGTAGCCTGCTGACAAATGGTCGTGCAAAGTACATCACAAATTTGGTAAACTACGCTATCTGTGCCAATAAATAAGGGGTCTGACAGATAGCTAAAATTCCCGTTGCTGTCAAAAATCCCTGAGCCGTTGTAAGGTCCCGACAGAACCTGAAGTGAATTAACATCTCCGTTGTCGTTGGCGTAAGCGTTCACAGATATCGGTGTTCCCGGGTATCCGGTTGTAGTGTCATTTTGTGCATCTACAGTAACTACGTCCATAAATTCAACGGCTACATCCTGTTGGGCAGTGCACCCATTAACATCAGTTACAGTAAGAGTATAATTCCCCGGCTGCAGGCTCCCTAAACTCAATGTATTACCAACAACACCTGCGGTCCCGTTCCAGATGTATGTAAAGGGATTGTTACCAACTACCTGAATTCCGCTAATGGTACCGCCGCCATTTACACAGTTTGCGCTTTCAATCTGAATACTTGATGTGTCAATTTCAGGATTCGGAAGTACTGTAATTGTAACACTGTCTGATGAGGAACATCCATTGGCATCGGTGCCGGTTACATAATACGTGGTTGTTGTAAGGGGAGAGATTGTTTGTAATGGGGTGTTTCCCAAACCGTCGCTCCACAAATAGGTAGCTGCACCAGATACCGAAATGTCAGCAGTTTGTCCGTTACAGATGGTTTGATCCGTGGCTGCCACAATTGTTGGCAAATTGTTTACCGTGATTTGAACGGCGTCTGAGTCGGTACATCCATTTCCGTCCGTAACGGTTACATTATATGTTGTTGATGATGAAGGCGAAATGTCATGAACGGCTCCGGAGCCCAAAGATTGGTCCCATGTATAAGTGCTTCCTCCGGTGGCCGCAACGGTGGTTGTATCTCCATAGCAAATTTCGGCATCAGGGCCAGCATTTGCAACGGGAAGCATATTTACTGTTACCAGCACACTATCTATTCCCGAGCAGCTAAGTCCGTCAGTTACCGAAAGGTAATAATATCCGGTGGCTGCAGGTGTTATATTTACGGTTTGTGAATTACCAATGGTATTGTTGTTACTATCGGTCCATAAATAGTTAATACCGCCACTTCCCGATAAAACTGTTGAATTGCCTGCGCAAATGCTTTGATCGGCTCCGGCATCGGGTATTAATGCGCTGCCAACCGTAATGGTAATATCGTCAGTATCTGTGCATCCGTTAAGGTCAGATACAGTTACAATGTAAGTACTGGTAGCAAGTGGCGTTATGGTGTGCGATGCGCCGGCACCCAGTCCGTTATTCCAGTTATAGGTGACTCCACCGGTGGCGTTTAATGTGATGGAGGCTCCGTTGCAAATGGTAACGTCATTTCCTGCCTGAGCAGTGGGTAAGGCATTCACCTGAACCGTAACCTGGTCGGTATTGGTGCATCCGTTGCTTCCTGTTGCCGTAACGGTATATGTGGTAGTAGTAGCAGGCGTAACAACCTTTGAGGCTCCGTTTCCCAAACCGTTATCCCACACAAAGGAAACCCCTCCGGTGGCTGTAAGCGTAGCCGACTGTCCTGCACAAATGGCCTGATTATTTCCTGCATCTGCTGTTGGCAGCGTGTTTACAAAAACTGTAACTTCATCCGTATCAATACATCCGTTGGCATCGGTTACGGTAACCATATAAGTAGTGGTTGCAGCAGGCGAAACCGTTTTACTTGCGCCACTGCCTAAACCGTTGTTCCAAAAAAATGTGGTGCCACCGGTTGCAGTTAGCGTGGCCGATTGTCCCTGACAAATAACAACATCGCTGCCTGCACCTGCTGTGGGAGGAGTATTTACGGTTACAAAAACACTGGCAGAGGTGGTACTTCCGCACAGTCCTGAAATCTCAACAACATACTCTGTACTTGTTGCAGGCGAAATGCTGATGCTGCTACCGGTTCCTGAGGTTCCTGCCGGATTACTGCTCCAGTTGTAGGTGTATGTACCTGTACCTGTAACCACGGCATTCACAAGTGTTGACTCGCCCAGACATAGAATGTTGTCAGCAGCGACGGCCTCAACAACCTGCACGCCGCTGGTTGCTGAAATGGTGTAACTGCAAATGTCTCCGGCAAACCCGTCAACAACTATATAGTAGGTTTCTCCCGGTGTGAGTCCTGTGGCAAGAACGGTTTGAGATGTGGTGGTTTCTAAAAAGTTTGAAACGGCAGTAAAATTTGTACAATTGGTGCCCGAAAATATTTGCATTTGCATACCATTGCCGTTGGCACAATCCATTATTTCAACAAACAGTTCAGCTGTTGTGCTGCTGGCCGTAAATTGTAACCAACTGTTGTTGTCAATTTGCACAGGGGAAGCACCGGTATATCCCGTTCCGAATACACAACCCGGGTTAGGAGACAAGGGGTTGCCAATACCGCACATATTTGAAGGCTGGTCTATGGTATACGCGCTGGAAGTAACCCCGCCATATCCGTTTAAGTCGCAAATTTGCTGGGCATTGGCGCAATTGTCGTTGTCGGGGGAAGAAACACAAATGCCAAACTGTCCATTGTTGTTATTGCCGTATTCCCATACTCTGATATACATAGTGGTGCCGGGTGTGAGTCCGGTACGGTATATGTGCGGCATTAAAATGCCATCGCCGGTTTCGCCATCGTCATCGCATTCCACAAGAGTAGGTGAATTGCAGGGACCGGTATACAATGCCATCGCTCCGTCGGTAAAATCAATGGAAGCTGTATGAATATCTAGTTCGCCGCTAGCCGGTACCACAATAGTAAACCATACATCACCACCCGCGTACCCGCCCTGGTATGGGGATGACCCTCCACATGCTGAAGGTGTAGCAACCGAAGAACCTGTTGATCCTGAATTGGTATAGGTAAGGTAGTTACAGGCGGGGGTTACATCGGGCAGCGCAAATGCATTACAGGGTGTGTTATTTGTAGGAGGAGCAAGACCAAATACGCAGAGGTTGAAGGTGGATGTGCCTGAGCCCAGTCCGTAGTGGTAAATTCTGAAGTAATAGGTATTACCAATGGTAAGGCCGGTAGCCGTAAGATCCTCATCGCCGTTGATTCCGTTAATGTCGCGGCACTGAATACCGGAAAGAGCGCCACACGCACCGCTGTATAATTGAATTACAGGGTCGTAACCCACCGTGGGATCTACCGAAATGGTTATAACCGTGCTGTTGGCGGTAAACTGGTACCAAACGTCGTCGTCGGCATTTCCTCCGGCACTGCAGCTTGTAAGACTTTGGGTAGCATTCAGCGACGAACCGGGCTGAAAATTACACGATGTAAAACCGGGGGTTATTACGGTTGCACCCGCACAGGTATTGCTCTGTGAATTTGCATGATGGTGAAAACAGCAAATAAGAAAAGTTAACAATGCAATGTATTTCATTTTGTAATCTCCTCTCTGCGATAGTGCTTCATGGAAACACCGTATTGATGTAAGATTTCCTTTATACGGCTTAATGAATCATGTTTTTTCAACGCATGGTTGGTAATTTCAAAGGTGAGATAATAGTCAGGCCAGTGCATGTCAGCGTTTTCAATTCCCGGAATATTTAAAATCTCATTGCTGATTTCATTTGCCAGGGTTTCAGTCTTTAACCCTTGATATTCAATGATGTACTGAAAGTGTTTTTCCGGTGCCTGCTCTGTTTCCTGACCCCGGGCACGCTGAAAAATACTTGTGACCACAACTAATGTGCAAAGTAGTAATACGGATTTTAGAAATTGCATAGGATACAAAAATAAAAAGAGAAATCTGTTTATCGCAGATTTCTCTTTTAAATGTTCATTAACAAAAGAAATGATTAGCGGTTAACCACTATCGTTTTATGTATAATATTTTTATCTGTAATCAATTGAAGATGGTATATACCGTTATTGAAAGGTGTAAGATCTATCCGGCTTTGTCCGTAGGTGGAATAAGGTACATTTACAAGGCGTCCGTCAAGGTCGAATATATTTATTTTATACATTTCAGAAGTGTTGTTATCTATCATCAGAACATCTTGTGCCGGATTGGGATAAATACTAAAATGATTGTCTGTAGTATTGTCAATACCTGTTCCGGTAACCTGCATGGTAACGCAGGCTGAAGTATCCATACAGCCGTTAGCATCTGTTACAACAGCTGCGTAATCACCTTCGCACAGGAATGCGATGCCCGGGCTGGTCCATACTATATTTGACGTAACGCTGCAATCTATCCAATATATAGTATAGGCAGGGCTGCCGCCGGTAGCTGAAGCTGTTGCCTCTCCGTCGCAGTTACCGACAGCTGTAGGGTCGCTAATTTCAGATGCTGTAATATTTAAAGGAGCCGGTTCTGATATTATCACCGTAATCACTTCTGAACATCCCGCGTTGTCGGTTATGGTAATGGTATGTGTACCGGTACAGAAACCCAGTAAAGTGCCCACAGAACTGTAGGTAGCCGGCGAGCCTGTAAAGGAACCTGTTGCAGTAAACATGGGTGTGCCACCGGTAGTTGTAACCATAACGTACCCGTTGCAATTACCTGAACAGTCTACATTGGTTTGGTTAATAACAGATGTACTAAGAGTGCAACCAGCGGAGCTCACCGTTTCAGTATAACATGTTTCGCATCCGTTGGCGTCCATAACGCAAACCGTGTACGATCCGTTACACAAGCCTGTAAATGTGTTGGCCGACTGGTATGTAGTTCCTCCGTCCATTGAATATTCATAGGGTGCTGTTCCACCTGTTGCGTTCATGGCAATGCCTCCGTCACAAGCGCCCGGGCTGCTTTCGTTGGTTACAGAATTGGCACTGGCAACCGGGGCTGGTTCATATATGGTAAATATTTGATAATGACTGCAACCAAGGGCATCGGTAATATATAACGTATAAGTGCCTGTGCACAGGCCGTATAGAAAATGAACGGAAGAGTATGTTTCGGTGTTTCCGTTGGTGGGATTTATTACAAAATATGGAGGTTGTCCGCCGGTAGTGAACCAGACTACTTGTCCGGTGCATGTGCCGTTACACGTTGCATCAACTGTATTACTGATTGTGGTAGCCAGTGGTGAAGGACTTGTGATTACTGCTGTATTACCGTTAATGGTTGAGGTGCTAACCATACCCAGGTTATCTGAAATCATTGCGGTGTAGGTACCTGCGCAAACATTGGTAAAAACATTTGAACTTTGCCAGTTTGTACCATCAATGCTAAAGGCGTAAGGAGGATTGCCCCCTGTACCCGCTAAGGTTATGGTACCATTACAGGGGTTGGCACAATCACTGTTTGTTGTACCGGTAACATCAACATATAGTGGTGAAGGATTAAAAGTAATTGTAAAATTTTGCAGGTTTGAACCCATTCCGGGACACCCGCTGGCATCAAAAACTTCAACAAAATAAATTCCGCTGCATAAAGGCATTAAGGCAGTGGAAGCACCCGATTGAATGATATTAAAAGATGCATCATACCAAATGGCATTATACGGAGGTACACCGCCGGATATATTTAGAAATGCCGAGCCGTCGCATGCTCCGAAAGCAGACTCGTTATTCGCAAAAACTGAGAAATTTACCGGGACGAGTGTATTAACAATAGCGGTCTGCATTGCCGTGGAAGGAAGGGCATCGGTAACAACCACATTATAAGTACCTGCACAAAGACCAGTAAATACATTAGAACTTTGCGGACCAAAACCAATATCATAGCTCACCGCACCTGTGGCATTGCTGACATTAATGGTAAGTGTACCATCGCATTGCGCCGGACAGGCGTCGGTGGCTACAATGGATGTGACAGATATTTGTGCCCCTGCCTGAAAGCAGAATAGCAGCGCGATTACTGACAATAATCTCATAATAATAATTTTAATGAATCTCATAATAATAATTTTAATGCATGTCAGACGCAGCTAAGACAGTGTGGTTGCTTTGCCGTTACTTATTTAGACAAAATATAAATTGTAACTCAATAAATAGACATAGAGTTCCTTAACATCCTCTATGGTAGTTTTCTCATTCAGGGCGTCTATTCTTTCGCGTAACACTCCTAGATAATTGTGAAGTTGATTGTGACCCTCTCCGCGCATGGTGCACATTCTGAATATGTTCTTGTACGATTTGTCAAGTTTTTCCTGTACTGCCATTATATCTTTTTCCGATCCGGTTATGTATGCAGACGTTGCCTTTTTCATTGCAGCAATGCCTTTTCGGGTGGCGTCGTTGGTTGTCCAGCGGTTCCCGGTCGAATCGGTCTTCACATGGTCGAGCTCAATCGCTTTTAGGTCTTCAGTGGATGAGACTACCGGTTGCCCGCTGTCTTCTTTGGTTTCTTTTTGTTCCGGCTCCTGAGTGCAGGATACTAATAGAAAAACTGTGCATAGAATGAAAGCTGCTATTGATTTTGATTTTTTAATATTCATAACTGCAAAAGTATGGTTTCTCTTCAATTTTTATGAAATCGTAAGGAGACTTTAATATATTTATTCACGTTGAATTATTTTTTTTTCTTTTTCTTTTGATTTACTATTTTGACGTTAACATCTTTAATGGCGTGAACCCAGAAAGGGGCGTTACCGGTTTCAGTATATTTCAATGAAGAAATAAAGTGTTTGTTTTCTATTTCAATGTTGTCAAAATATGCGTGATAATATCTGGCGAAAAAAATAAAATTTAATGGCATATACTCTGCTTCAGGTGCTCTTAAATGGGCTTTTAAATCTTTACCCGGATTGTATTTTCTGAATTCCTTTATATTCACTTCTTTTTTACTGATGAATCCGTTTTTATCTATTTCAATGATGATTTCTCCTCCATAAACGGCACTTCCGTCGTTTTGATACGCAGGCAGATAGTATATTGTGAATGTGCCATCGCCGTGATTTTTAACATATTGATTCATTCTTACCGGAATGGAATCGGCATATTGGCGCAATACCTTTAAAGCAGTGTCTATAGCTATAGCGTATTGATACAAAACTACGGTATCTGTATTCGGTATTGTGTCTTCTGTTAATATTTCGTCGGGGTTGATGGTATAATATAAAATACAGTGGTATCTGTTTTTGGTTAATTTACCGTAAGACGCATGCCAGGTATTTTTATCGTCTTTAAAAGCAAACCAGTGATTTCCCAGCTTTTTTGTTATTTCTGGCGGGTGTGTCATTACACTGTCTGATGTTCTCCATACAACGGCATCGTATTCAACCAGCCAGCGTGCAATGTCGTCTTTGGGTGAAAAATCCTGCATGTGTTGATCGTAATTTTGTGCATGCATCAACTGCAGGTTAAGGAAGAGCAAGATAAGTGTGTATATTTTCATGAAGCCAAATTACGAATTCAGAGAAATTGTGGTTAAAAAAATGGGCACAGGGTCACAAAAAACCAATTAAAACGATACTTAAAACGCTTAATAATAATCCAACTGTATTGTCGGTACTTAGTTTTTCTTTGAAAATAAAAACACCTGTAAGTGCCGAAATAATTACAACCCCCAAATTATTTATTGGAAATACTGCAGTATCTGATACGTTTGGGTCTGCAATGGCCTGCATCAGAAAATAAATGCCTCCGTAATTGGGAAATCCAAGTATTATTCCTGCCAGAATGCTTTTAATATGTAGTTTTTGCTTGCCGGCTATAAGTTGTATCAACAGTACGGTTAAGCCGATAATGCCTGATATGTAGAACAGAATGGCAGTATAGGTGTATTCCATTCCTTCCAGGTTAAAGTGGTTGTCGGTATAATTAAGCAGGGCATCCAGCAGGCCTCCCCCAAAAAAGAGGGAAAGCGGCAGCCAAATGTATTTTTTAGGGACTCTTATTTTTCCTCCGCTGGTAACCGAAAGAAATACACCTGCTAAAGCGCACAAAATACCTGCAATATCAATAAAATCTATGGGAGCATGGTAAAGCCACACTGCCAGAAGAACAGGAATAATAAAACTCATTTTGTTGGAAACTGCTGTAATGGCCAATCCTGCTTTTTGAGTACACAGTGCCATGATATTAAAAAGCACAATAAACATTATTCCGGTTACTATTGCATAAGGTAACCAGGGTGCCCGTGAAATTTCATGGGTATCAGGGGTGGTTCCTGCCAATAAATATCCCAGAGTGCCACTAACCAAATAGTTTGCCACAATGGCTTGATTGTTATTGATTTTCCATTTATTAAACAACCTGAACAGGATGATAATGCAATTGAATGAAAGTACACTTAACAATATAGAAATCATGACGGAAGGGTACGAAAGAATGTATGCAGAATATCAGATCCGGTGAATTGAACAGAGGTGGGTTTGGCTCTCAGCAGTGGTCCGGGCAATCCTGCTCCCATATGAACAGGGCCGGTAAAAATTCTGGCTTCATCCCAGTTGTCGGTTAAAATATAATCCTGAATGGTCTGTACGCCACCCTCTATGATAATGCTGCTGATATTGCGATGATACAGCCATTCATTGAGTTCTTTATGAAGATTACTAAAAGGTAATTGAATCCATTCCTTATTCCCTTCAATTTTACTTTCCCTTCGGGTAACAATAATAGTAGGGTGGGGGTCGGTGAGGATTTTGTAGTTACCTATTATTCTGCTATCAGGATCCAGAATAATTCTCAATGGATTTTTTCCGGCAACCAGTCGAACCGTTAGCGACGGATCGTCCATTTTTATGGTTTTCTCTCCAACCAGGATGGCCATTTCCCGGGAACGCCAAAGGTGATTAAGGGTCTGGCTTTCCTGCCCGGTTATCCAGAATATTTCTCCTTGTTTTTGCGATACCGGAGCCATAAAATTGTCGCAGCTGCGGGCCCATTTTAAAATAATATAAGGTCTTTTTTGCTCATAAAATGTATAGAATCTGCAGTTGAGGGCACGACATGCAGCTTCTTCTATTCCTTCAATTACTTCAATACCTGCATCTTTCAATTTTTTAATTCCCTTGCCGGCAACCAACGGATTAGGGTCTTTGGCTCCGATTACCACACGTTTAATTCCGGAATCTATTATTAAATCGGCGCAAGGAGGCGTTTTACCTTGATGACTGCAGGGCTCAAGGTTAACATATAGTGTACATAAATGTAATTTGTCCTGGATTCCCGGAGCCAGAATGGCTTCCCTCTCAGCATGGGCTGCACCATATTTTGTATGATATCCGGTTGATATAATGGTTTCGTTTTCTACAAGGACACAACCCACCATGGGATTGGGTGCTACTTCTGACCTTCCCAACTCAGCAAGAGAAAGACATTCATGAATAAATTTGCCATGCATGCGCTAAATATATTACCTTCCCATTAAATAGCAATTACATTTTCTATAAGAATCACATCATGTAGGGGGTGCATTTTTATTGAAACTTGATAATAAACCCGGTTCTAATAACAATCGGGATTCCGAAAGCCAGTAAATAAGGCGAGTTTTTGTCCTGAATAAGGTCGTACAATACCAGCATTTGCCACCAGGACCTCTGTCCCATGGGTTGCATGTAGCCTACTCCTACCAGGCCAATATCTATCCATTTGCGCTTCAATTTCGCTTCAAAAGGATTGTAGTATTCTACATTCATTTTCTCCAACTCTGCATGAAGAACCAGAGCATTTAAAAATTGGTATCTGGCAAATACACTTACACCAAAAAAGTGCTGATTGATGTTCCAGATGTTGCTGTTATACCACATATAACGGGTACCAATACCTGCACTAAAGTTTTCCATAATTTCGTATCCCAGAATGGGCGCAATCAGGAAGAGGTTTTCAGTTCCAAAATAGGCAGTAGATTCACCACCGGTATATAGTTTTTCCTTAAATTTCAGGTCGCTGAACGCCGGTTCTTCCTCAAAACTTGACGTGTCCGTTTCGGTAGTTATTTGCGTAAAACCTGTGTGAATACCTATCAGTGTTAATAAAATCAATAGCGCAATTACCCTGATGTTTTGAAGAATCATTGTGCAATTTACCATAAATTTATTAATTGGTTCAGTGTTTTTTCTTCTACTTCATGTCCGCCATCAAAACGAAGAACTTTTGGGAATATTTTCGCTGATGCCCATTCATTCAATTGGTGTGTAATGGATTCTTCGTTAAGGTACTTGTCTTTGTTTCCGGCTATAAAGTATATAGGTGTATTTTTCAGGTTATTTTCACCAGGAATATCGGGCGGAATCAGTCCTGCCCAAAGGGCAAGTGCAGAAATATCCGGATGGTGCTGCACCATCCACCTGCAGGCTGTGGCAGCTCCCTGAGAGAATCCCAGTACTTTCCAGCGTGCCTTCGGGCATAGATTCTTGTATTTTTGGTACAGGGTTTCCAGATATACATTGTTATCATGTATGTCATTTTCACGATTTTCACGGGTCATCCAGTGCGCACCCACATCTCCGGTTACTCCTTTAAGATAAAATCTGTGCGGCCCTTCGGGAGCAAGCAGCATTGCATCAATGGGTTTTACCTGAGCGAAAAGGTTTAAAAAATTTGCAGCCAAATGTCCGTATCCGTGCAGCAACAACCAGATTTCAGAGACAGTTTCGTGCTGTGAACCCATTTTGGCATATCGCAGCGTTCTCAGAGATTGCAGAGTGCTCATTTCAACAGTCATCGGTTGTAAGAATTGATGTAACAGAATTCCGGTAGAGTTCCTCAATTGTGATACCGGTTTTAATAAATGTTCCGCTGCCCCGGGCAACAATTTCTCCGTTATTTTCCAAAATGGCCGACGCATTAAATTTTTTCCCCTGCGAAGCTTCAAATATTCCTGTCGCTTTCAGGGTGCCATCTTTAACCGGCTTCAGAAATCGGGTAGTAAATTCACCCGTTAGCATAAAGGATGTGGTTTCCAAAGATTGACAGGCAAAGAATGCCGCATCGTCCAGCATTTTAAAATACACAGCGCCGTGTAAACTTGCGCCGGCATGAAAATATTTGGTAAGTACAGGCGAATAAATGATAGATTCGCCGTTTTTTACTGATAATCTGGGTTTAAAAAGACGATTTACCGGCGCATGGTGATACATGTATTCTAACTTTCTGTACACGATTTGATCTTGAATGTTAAGCTCTGTCAGAAAAGAGGTACATTGTTCTAAAACTCTCTGCCGATCTTCCTTGTGTAAATGATGTTTGCCGGATTCTGAAATGAAAAGGCTGCTTTTTCCTGTTACGCTTCTATATATAATTTCGGCCTGCTCTTTTGTACCATAGGGATCCTGTTGGCCATGCATGGATAAAACCGAACATCCTATTTTATATAGTTGCGGTATGATACTCCACCGGTGAAATGTTTTGTTTTGCCACATATTCCACCAGGTGTCGAAAAGTGCTTCGGTCTTACTGTTGTGGTATTTTCCAAGTTTTTCACGCAAGCCATTTTGATATAATTCCTTCACAGCAAAAACTCCTTGAATTGTACTTTCTTCTGCATAAATATGCGCTGCTTCGGTAATTACACCCAGCACTTTAGCAGGATGTTGTAGGGCATAGTTCAAAGCAATACTACCTCCTTCACTGTGACCATATAAAATAATATAGGTATCCGGAAGCAGGGTCTGAATGATTTCATACAATTCATCAACGCATTCTTTTTCCAGAAAATCAGGGCGCCTGTTTTGATACTGGGGGTCGCTGTTGCCAAAACCCAGACGGTCATACATAAAACCATCAATTCCGGATGCCTTACACAGGAGTTCAGGAAAATCTTTCCATTGATCCATGCTGCCCAAACCCTCATGCAGAAAAACCAGCCTGACATTTGCATGCACAGATTCGCCGGCCGTGATATGCCTGAATGCTCTGTTATGAGCGTCAGATAGTTTAATGTTTTCCGTCATTGGTGCAAAGATAGATGATAATACAGATGCCAGGAATTCTTTACAGTGAACTCTTCTTCGTTGCACTGCGGCAGGCATTTACCCGGACTCTGGGTAATTTTTGTAAACACAGAGTCCGCGCCTGCCTGAGAATATTCCGATGCCTTTTTCTGTGATCTTAACGATGATTTTCTGTAATATACTCAAAAATAGCTATTTGCTATTTTTAAATTTTGTCTTTAAAGTTTCTGAAAATTTGATGGCTAAGGAAGTCCCTATAATAAAGTTGTTATTCGTTGGGGTTGTTTTTGTCTGAAAAATATCGTCATTACTATTCAACCAGCGCGCTTCGAGTCTGTACATGATGTTCTTTGATGGGGAATAATCAAGATTTACAGATGCCCTGTTGTTTGAAAACCGTTTGTTGTGCCTGTCGGAATAATTATACCCGTTTCGTCCTGATAATACTCTGTTCTAATGGCTGTTTTCAAAGTCTTATTTATTTTGTATTGTGCGATTAATACAGGGCTAAACCAAAAGTCATAAGCGGAACTTCCTTTAACTCTTTGTTGTGCTCCAATGTCAAAACCTGTGATTAAACCAAATTTTTCCGTGAATAGAAATTGCCCGTAAAGATTATTGAAAAGTCTCATTCGTCTTGTTGTGTCGGGGTCGTCTGTTCCAATAAATGTGCTCCAGTTTAGCATTACTTTCCCTGAAGGTGAAACCTTTATCTGCGAACAAAATGAAGGAAGGGAATTGCCCGATACTTTTTTAATTCTTTGCCAGCCGTTACAAATCAAAGCAGCCAGTTCCCATTTATTATTGAGATTGAAGGTCAGTTTTGCACCTGATAAATAGTAAGGAGAATTTTCAGCTAATATTGAACGGGTCAAAGTCCAGTTGTCAATGGAAATGGCACTCTCAAATCCGATATGCGAACCGAATATTCCTGCATCTAACCAAAGATTATTTTTTCTGTTGAGCGAAATTCCTATGTTGGATTCAAAAATATTTTTCAGTAATCCCGGTTCTGCTGCGTAGTTGTCGTTGGCATAAGTTCCCGTTTGTAGGGCAAGATTGGCTCTGTAATTTTTATGCTCTGCACTAAGTTTGGCAAAACCTAAATTCAAATTAAATTCGTTGTGTCGGTTGTGGTTGACCAAAAATGGTAGTCGAAAATCTGTGGTCGATTCATTGAAATCATACACATAAAAGACTTCAATAAATCCCGAAAGATTCAAAACTGGTTTCTGTTGCCAAATATTTATGCTGTCCGCCTGGCTTTGGGCCAATGATGAATAAGCAAAACAAAAATACAATATTCCTGAAAGGATTTTACTTCTCATGATGACACTAACATATTTCGTGATAAATGATACATACACCTTTCGCCGTGTAAAATTATAATTTTTAATCCTATTCCTGAAGGGAAATGATTACCCCTTGAATTCCGTAAAGTGAAATATATGAAATACAATACACCTTCCGGCACGCAACAGATTTTCTGATGCATGTTTTGGATTTAACGTAGTACACCGGAAATTCCTACCGGAATTTCGGGTACTCCGATAGATGTTATAGGCAGTACACATAATTTAATCTAGTCTTTGACCAAACGAATTGCAGCACCTACATTTTTATTAGTAAAATTTCTGTCAACTTCATTACCAAGATAGCTTAGAAGTCGGTAAAAAGCAAAGTCATTATTATAACTTGTCGATGTCCAAAACAAGGCCTCTTTATAAAGGCCCTTGAATTTTCCAAAATAATCACGTTGACAGTTAGGTAATGCTGTGAAACCACTTTCATTTGTCGAACCATGGTCTTGGTTCCATTGGCTCCAACTACCTGTATTGTCTTTTAGTTTACACGCAAGGTTTGCGCCTCTTACTCCTGTAGAAGTTGTGTCTGTGGAGTTGTCAAGGTACTTTTCCATCACATTCCATTCTTCATCACTTGGAATATGCCAACCTTCTGGACAAATAAATCGCGGATCTGATAAAGCATACCAATTATAAAGTCGTCCGTAAATTTCTGAAGTAGAAACTGAGTCAAGAAGATTGCAATATGCGGCAGTTTTGCATAATCCCCATTCCTTTCCATTAGCGAGATTCGTGATTGAATCCCCATTTCTAAAATGAGTCACTTTTAAATTTTCAACAGTCCAAATTTGAGTACCGATTTTAACTGTATGGTAAACATTCCCATCAATGTCAACAAGAGTATCTTTTAATGGTTGTCCATGACAAATTTGGGTTGTCAACACATAGATGATGAAGAATAATATTTTTTTCATAGTGTCGCTATGTATTGCCTATAACGGCAGACTGTGAATTAACCATCAACCTTCCGTGGTGTAAAACTACTACAAAAATTCTAATTCGGCAAAGGGAATTATTACTAATTTAATACCTGAAAATAAATGCTATGGAATACGTTAAATCTTCAGACCGGACACAACTCGAAATGGTGAGTTTGGAAGAACTCATTGAGGCTGATAATCCGGTGCGGTTTGTTGATGCGTTTGTTGAAAAACTGGATCTGGTGCAGTTGGGGTTCCAAATGAAAGACC
>CAZDUI010000051.1:0-27400 GCA_964508605.1 uncultured Weeksellaceae bacterium
TTACCGGGGCAACACTCAACAATGGTGATGCATCAATAAAAAATCATGTAGTACTAAATTCGGTGCAAGGTGTCCGTTTTGCCGGATGTACCTTTGAAAACCAATTAACCGGGTACGATATTTTATTAAGTGGAACCGGTATATTCGCAACCAATTCAAGATTCTATGCCGAACCGGCGTGTAATATTGGTTGTACAACAACCTATCCTACAGTTTTTAAAAATTTAAAAAGTGGTATCCGTGCCTATACCAGCAACGGATTGCACACCGCTACCATAAGAGGTTGTGTATTTGAAAGTAATATTTCAGGTGCATTGCTTTCAGGATCACAGTTTGCAACCGTAATTAAAAATGATTTTAAGGTTTTTGTGCCAAATATACCCTTAGGACAGGGTTATGGTTTATATTTAAACGGTTGCACAGGTTATCAGGTTGAAGATAACGATTTTGAGGAATACATGTACTCAACGCTTCCCGCCGGTAATAATACATATGGAATTATCGTAAACAACTCGGGAACCGATGATAATTTTATCTATCGAAACAGAATGAACCATCTTAAAATCGGTGGTCAATCTCAGGGTACCAATGCCAGGCCCTACAGTTTTTCGCTCCCTTCTGCCGGTATTACAGGTTTACAGTGGCGGTGCAACGAGTTTTCGGGAGACATGTATCAAGCCGATTTAGCAGTAACATCGGGTTACATTGATTACGAGCAAGGCGACTTACTTTTACCCATCTCATCCCTAGCAGAAAGCGCGCTGGCAGGCAATACCTTCAGTCATTCCTTAAACGACCCTCAAAACGATATTGCTGTAAATAGCAATGTGGAACCGTTTCATTATTATCATCACAGCAATGTGTCGCAAACGCCGCTATATTTCAGCACCACATCTGTTTTTCCGGCCACCAATGGTTTGGGCTATTTGTCAACTTCCTGCCGATCAAGGCTTCGTTCTTTTGTAGTTACCACAGAAATTCCTCAAATCGAAAATGAAATAGCCTCTATTGATTTTCAAACCGATTCCCTTCGCCAAAAAGTGGACTGCGGCAACTCCCGTGATTTGATGAATTATATTACCGGAACCCATTCTGCCGGCAGCAAGAAAAACCGTCTTTTGCAATGTTCGCCATACCTGAGCGACGAAGTGCTGACGGCCTATATTCTTTCCAATCCGCCGGCCGGACACCTCAGCCAGGTAATATTGGCCAATTCACCGGTAAGTAACACGGTTGCCGATGTTTTAAATGCACAAAGTTTGCCTGCCGGTATTGCCGGAAACATACAAAACGCCCAAACCGGAATTTCGCCCATGATGTACCTGAACAACGAGATAGGGTATTTGAAAAAAGAACGGTGGCTGCTGGTGGACGACATGATACGCGTATATTTAAACGACAGCACTTTTGCCGACCCGCTCAGGGAAATTGAACTGATATTGAACCGTGAGCGAAGACTGCGCCGCCAGGAACAGTTGTGTGATACACGCATTTGTTTGGGCGATAGTACACAAGCTGTTCAGGTTAAAGACAGTTTGCAAAATACCGAAGGATATTACAATTACATCCGTTTGGCCGAAGTGCATCTGGCTGCCGTAAACGGTTGTGTTTGTGAGGCCCTGCGCTCCGATTCTACACTGCGCAGCAAGGTTGAATATGTGGCTGCCGACGTGAACGACCCTGTAATGGCGGTGCGCGGCGAAGCTCTGCTTACAGCAGCCTTCGATACCGTGTTCACCGAGATTGTTGAAGAACTGAACCCCGTAGGAGCCGGCCGGAACTATATTCCTATGCCTGAAACAGAGCAGCCATCTGTATCCGGTTTCAGTGTGTATCCCAATCCTGCGCAAAATCAGATAAACCTAAGTATAAGCGAGTTATCAGCTTCTGAAACAGACAGTCAAAACCACTACACATTTACCGATGCGGCGGGCCGCACTGTGTTATCCGGCACGTTTACAGGCAACAAGGCAACCCTTGATGTAACCCAACTTTCGGCAGGCGTTTACACGGTGACGATTCGCGGTAATAGTGCGGTACATTCTGTTGTAGCGGTGATACGGTAGGGGGATGAACCCGATAGCTATCGGTTGGGAGATAATCAGTTGGTTGTGTGAGTATTCTCGTATATTCTCAACCCATATAACCACGTCACCCCCAACTACTACTTCCCCCAAATCTTTTTCAAATAAGTTTTCATCTTTTCATTAGGTACCAGTACGGTAAGGCTGTAATGTTTCAGCAGCCACGTGCCATTGTCAAGCACCAATACACCGGTGCCGCGACAGGGTCCCATTTGTGTTGACAGTTTCTCATCAATCCATGCAACGTTGTGTGCTTCATTAAAGCCAATGAAACGGTTTTCAGCAGTAAATGACCATGCCTTACCCTTGTTGAAGTGTGGCCGGCAGTATTCCATAAATTCAGGACGTGTCCATCGTTCGCTGCTGTCTGTCCCTAAAAACACAAATGACGGATGTGTCATGCCAAAGTAGGTGTCGAATTTCGCTTCGGCAGCTGCCTTGTGCCATGCATCCATTTTTTGATGAATGCCCTGCTCCACTGATTCTTCGGTGGGTGCTTCACCGCACGTCCGTCTGCTGTCTGTAATGCCCGATATTTTCCACTTTCCTTCAACTTTAACAAGTACCAAAACGTTGGTTCCGCAATGCAGTGGTTCACGATTCAATAAAAACGTATAGGGTACAAATGCCTGAGCCACCAGTCCGTCGTCTTTAATTTGTACATCCAGAATTCGCTCTTCAAAAAGGGCTTTTTCACTGGCTACATAACCAAGAAGCTGATTCAGCGTTGCTGTTTCGGTAAGTGTATCTCCTTTGTGAATATATATGGTTTGTAATGCAAAGGGTATTATACACAGGTTATGAAGTGTGGCCGTATCTTTTTGGTTAAAAGCATCAAAAAAGCGCTCAACGGTTTGTCGTGCGCTTTGTGAATAAACAAAGGATACTGAATTCAGCACAGTAAATCCGGCGATAACAAGTTTTTTCATTTTGTTAAAATCAGCGTACGGATAGCATAAGTACCTCCGTTGTCTGATATTCTTACAAAATAAGTGCCCGGGTTTAGTCCTTTTGTATTCAATACAACTTTGCCGGTGCCTTTCATACCGTTATGTTTTGTTGCTTGTACCGTGTTTTTACCTGACAGGTCATAAATTTCTATGCGGTATTCCTGTTCTTCGCTTCCGGTAATGTCCAGGTAGGTTTCTGTCCCGGTTTGAGCAGGATTTGGATACAATTTCACACTCCAGCCTGCATGAACAGGGTTAATTTCCTGCACTGTCAGGTTACAGGCATCAATGCGGGCAACATACATTTCAGGATTTCCTGTTCGTCCGTCTCCCCAAGCTGCATATACGTTGCATCCGTTGCGTACACTGCTGTTATAGTCGCCGTAGAAACCGCTGCCTTCGTTGGCAAAGTCGGTGGGTGCCTGAGAAATGTTGTTCACAACCGAATAGGTAGCGCCTGCGTCAGACGATTCAGCCATATAGTAATTGGTAATCATATCTGCTTTGTTTACAGCATACCAGGCAAGTGCTGCCTTTCCGCCTTCGGCACTTACATTGGGCATTAAGTGGTAATAATTGGTATCTAATAAATCGGTGCCGAATTCGTAAGGGGCACTCCAGGTGGTTCCGCCATCGTTGCTATGGGCTGTAAATGCGCGAACCGTAGAATCGGCCATATCGCTCCATGCAATATAGATGTTGCTGCCGTCAACGGCCAGGCTTACCGCACTGTTGTCGCGGTCGTGAATCAGGTGATTGCCACCATTGGGTAATGATGTTGTGGCGTTACCTATTAATACCGGCGTATCCCAGGTTAGGGCACCATCATTGCTGCGTGTGTAATAAACTCCACCGGCTCCGCTGTTGCTGTCAAATTTCATACAGCTCAGGTGCACAGTTCCTGAAGGATCTACTTTAATATTACCAAACTGAGTGCCTTCCCCGGTTCCTGAGGGTACTGCCAGATAAGCGGTATCATTAAACGCTGTAGCACTGGCAGGTTTTACAACCACTACTTCGCCGGCATTGCCCATTATCCCGCCAAAGTATACCGAGCTCATATAGACATTGCCGTCCAACGCTCCACCCGTATTATCAACGTCCATCCATTGCCGGTCCAGCATGTCGGTAGGTAAAAACAAGGTACCGTCGAGAATTACGTGCGCACCTCCAGAGGGAATAGTAAATGTAATTCCGCCGTCAGTTGAATAAACGTAGAACATGCCGGCTTTGATGTTAAAACCAACGCCATGCAGGTAAATGTAGGTCATATGTAATGTGCCGTCTTCGTCAAAACCAAAAACCGGATCACCGCCACCGTAAATATTATGACCACTGAACTCGGTTGCAAGTGTAGCAGAACTGCTGAAGGTACTACGGGTCCACGATACACCTGCGTCAGTTGAATAATATACAGGGTATTCAAACGTACTGCCTGCTTCCATGTAACTTAATACCAGATGATTTGGATTTGCAGGATGCATGGTAATATAGGGCTCTGCACCACCGGTAAGTACGTCTTCGCCGCGCTGCCCCATAGGTCCGGGTCTATTGGCCATGTAGTTGCCCAGCGCTGCCTGAACTTTTGTATCAGCCGGATTCGCCAGCAATTCCATCATCAGCTCACGAAGAGAGGTATCCCGTACTTTCTCTTCAATCATATAGGCTGCTCCCGGGTGTAATTCCGGAACTTGTTGTGCCGATGCCAGCAGGCCACAGGCACAAAACAGGGTGGTAATCGTCTTTTTCATTGTGCTAATATAATGACTATCCCTTATTTCAGTATCCGTTTTTTTGATGAATGGTAGCAAATAAGGTCTGATATCTTACTCATTCTTTAAAAGGTATTTAGGTGTTTTGAATGGTTCTAAATAACGCAGTATGACCTGAATCATACTTTATAATGATTAAGGTACCTAATTTCGGGGGCAGAGAATGAAAAAATACACGGGTGAAAATTTGTATTCCCGGTAAAAAAAACGGACATATTTAAGAAAAAACGTAACCAATAGTATGGAAAACATTAAAGAAATCCTTGACGAATGTAAAAACCTTGCGTTCGATCTTTATTTTACAAGGGCTAAGAAATGGAAAGAGGCTGCTCCAAATCGTGCAGTGGTAGGCTACACGCCTATTTACTTCCCGCGCGAAGTGATACATGCGGCCGGAGGTTTGCCTGTTGCCATTTTTGGTGGTGGCGACCGCAAGCAAATTATCAAAGGTGACGCATTCTACCAATCTTATATATGTCACATTCCACGCAGTATTATGGAACTGGCTTTAGATAAGCATATGGAGCACTTTGACGGTTATGTTTTTCCTTCTATTTGCGACGTATTGAGGAATTTGTCGGGTATTTTCAGACAGCATAAAATAGGTAAGTTCATTAAATACATGGATTTTCCGCAGAACTTCATGCCTGAAATAGGTGGTGAATTCTACCAGAGCGAGATGCAGCACGTAATGGATTACGTGAGTGAAATTACCGGCATAAAGCCAACCCCTGAAATGCTGAATCACAGTATAGCTCTGTACAATAAAAATCGCGAAATGATTGAGTACATCTACAGCATTCGCCAGCATTACCCCTGGAGGTTGTCTATTGAAGATGTTTATCATATTGTTCGTGCCGGCACGGTAATCCCTGTTGAGGAGCACAACGCAATGCTTGAAAAGGTTTGCGCATATATAAGTAAGGAAGTGGGGACACCACAGGATAAGGTAAAGGTTGTTATTTCAGGAGCATTCTGCGAACAGCCGGCCATTGGCCTGATTCGGGCTATTGAAGAAGCAGGATGCTATGTGGTTGACGATGATTATATGCTGGGTTCCCGCATGATTCTGGGAGACATTAAGGCAGATACAGCCAAACCTTTGGAAGCTATCGCCCTTTCTTATCTTAAGCAAAGTCAGTATTCGTCGTCTATTTATGATGTACACGATCCTAAGGAATATCGCCTGGCAAAAATCGTAAAAGACAGAGGTGCCAGCGGTGTAATCTTCGCATCAGCAAGTTTCTGCGACCCGTCTCTGCTGGATGCTCCTATTTTCCAGAATGCTTTTGACAAAATGGGCATCCGTTATATCGCTTTCCAGTATAGCGAAAATATCAATCAGTTTAAGGTTATTAAAGAGCAAGTGGGAGCGTTTGCCGATTCCATTAAGCTGTGGGAAGACGATGTGGTACCTGCCGAATTAAACAATAATTAAAATTTTAAAGAGAATACAATGGCACAGGAAGTACAGAAAGAACGCAGTATGATTCTTCAGAAGGAGATGGTGGAAGGTTTGTTTCACGACCTTGCGCATACTGCCGAAACAGGAAAAAAGGTTTGTTATACTTTTGTTCCCGGTAATTTATCAGAGTTAATCCGCTGTTTTGATATGCTGCCGGTTTATCCGGAAATTAATGCGTTGCAAAGCGCCATGCGGAAAAAATCTGCCGGTTTTATAAAGGAAGCAGAAAAAAACGCTCACAGCGAAGACGTGTGTACCTATGTGAAGTGTGATGTAGGTATGATGATGAAAGGAAACTTAGGGCCTACCGGCGAAAAGATACCGGAACCGGATATTTTACTTCTTAGCTACACCGGTTGCTTCACCTTCATGAAGTGGTTTGAAACATTGAAGCGTCTGTATCCCGATGCCAAAGTGGTGATGCTGCACACTCCCTATCAGGAGAATGCACAGATGACACCGGATATGATAAAATACATGGTAAAACAGTTGAAGGAAGAGGTAATACCTGTGTTTGAAGAAGTAAGTGGTGTGAAGTTTGACGAAGCCAAACTGCAGAAAATTTTGGAATACAGCCGTGAAGCCGAAGACTGGATTGCAAAGATTTTTGATACTACCAAACATAAACCTTCTCCTATTGATGCCTATTTTGCCGGTGTATACTACATTGGGCCTATCAACATCGGTTTCCGTGGAACACCCCAGGCGGTAGAGTACTATCAGGAGTTGTACAAGGAAATTCAGGAACGTATCCGTTTGGGACTGGGGCCTATTACACCTGAAGGTGAAATTAAGGAAGAAAAATACAGGCTTGTAGTGGAAGGACCACCCAACTGGACCAACTTCAGAGAATTCTGGAAAATATTCTATGATATGGGTGCCGTTATTGTTGCATCTTCATATACCAAAGTAGGAGGTGTTTACGATTTGGGCTGGAGACACGACCCAACCAGACCACTGGAAGCTTTGGCTGAATATTGTATGAATTGCTATACCAATTTGAATATTCCGCAGCGAATTGATTTGCTTGAAAAATGTATTAAAGATTATCAGGCCGACGGTTACATTACCAATTCTATCAAGAGCTGTAATTCCTTCTCGGCAGGACAGCTGGGTATGATGCGCGAACTGGAAGACCGTCTGGAAATTCCCGTAGGCTTTATTGAAAGCGACCTGGTAGACCCGCGCTACTTCTCTTATTCTAATATTAAAAACCGTTTGGAATCGTACTTCCAGATGCTTGCACAACGCAAGATGATGGAGTCTGTTTCTTAAAATTAAAAAAGAAAAAAGCAATGAGCAACTATTATCTGGGCATTGATTTGGGTTCAACCACCAGCAAAGCCGTAATCATTGATGAAAATGATAAAATTGTAGGTCGCGGTATTACAAATACGCGCGCCAACTATAAGGTAGCGGCCGATATCGCCCGCGAAGAGGCTATCTACGATGCACGTTTTACGCTGCTGTCTCAGGCCATCAATCAGAATATGGGAGAGCGCCCTGAATTTGCACTGTACATGAATGAGATCAAGAGTATCTTTCAATATTGTCAGTTCCGCAGGCGTATGGAGAGTCTGGAAGCTATGCTGATGGAAACGGCCGGCGAGTTTGCATACAGCAATAAGGCACAGATTCAATCACATCTCAAAAATATCATTAACACCATACGCCCAGTTATTCGGGAAGGGTTTATTCTTCGTGGCCTGGGTAATAAAAACCAGTTCTTCCGCGATATTGTGAGTGAACAGTACAATGCTGAAGTAGAGAAGCTGGGAGGTGAATTCTATGAGCCGTTAATGCTGGCTTTCGACAAGAGTATTACTCCGGTTGAAAACGAAATGGTGGAGTACAATTTTAAAGAGCTGGTAGAAGAAGGGATGACCATCGTAGACGAAAAATATCGTACCGTTAGTGGTCCTTCGGCAAATCAGACAAAGGAAGAGTTTGAGTTAATTAAGGCAAAGTATAAAGAAGTTGAACAGGTACTAAAATCGCATCTTGATGAAGTAGCGAACAGGGACATACACATTGCCCGCATGGTGGGAACAGGGTATGGACGTGCATTGCTGCCTTTCCCTGAAGACTGTATTAAGAGTGAGATTTTGTGCCATGCTTTTGGAGCGCATGCGGTGTTTCCAAATACACGTACGGTGCTGGATATCGGAGGTCAGGATACCAAAGCCATTCAGGTGGATAGCCACGGTTTGGTTACCAGTTTCCACATGAACGACCGTTGTGCCGCAGGTTGCGGACGTTATTTGGGCTATATAGCAGATGAATTCGGATTATCTCTGAATGAACTGGGGCCCGAAGCTATGAAGGCTGATAAAGAAACCACCATTTGCAGTACCTGTACTGTATTTGCCGGCGCAGAGGTGAAGGAACTGTTGCACAACGGTGAACAGCGCCCGAACATTCTTGCAGGTCTGCATAAGGCCATTGTGCAAAGAGCCATGTCGCTGATTGCTCGCTCGGGTGGAGTGAAAAATGAATTCACATTTACCGGTGGTGTTGCCCGTAATCAGGCTGTACTTAAATATGTGAAGGACATGGTTACCGACTCCTACGGAGAGGTTACCATGAACATTCATACCGATTCAATATTTATGGGTGCGCTGGGTGGTGCCATGTTTGCACGCCGTAACATTCAGGTAGATTTGCCTTCGGCTAAAGCTGAAAAAGAAACTGCAGAAAATTAATAATTTACAACGAAAAACATGGATACAATCTATACAATGGGCGTTGATGTGGGCGGAAGCTACGTCAAGGCCGTACTGATGGAATACAATCAGGAAACTGGAGACCATAAACTAATTGATAAACAAACTGAGAAAATCAGGAAACGGAATCCTAAAGATGTGGCTGTTGAAGCTGTAGATATGATTCTGGAGCGTCAGAACATGAATTATGACAGAGACATTGCTTATCTGGCATCTACCGGCGAAGGTGAAATGGTTGAGAAGAAAACCGGTCACTTTTACAGCATGACATCGCATGCCCGAGGGGGGATATTTTTTGCTCCCGGCGCAAAAACAGTGGTAGATATGGGTGCGCTGTACGTTAGGGCGATAAAAGTTGATTCACGTGGTAAAGTGCTCGACTATAAAATGACAGGTCAATGTGCTTCCGGTTCAGGTCAGTTTATTGAAAATATAAGCCGGTATCTGGGCCTTGCTATTGAGGAAGTGGGAGGCATTTCCTTAAAAGCCGACAATCCCGAAGTTCCTTCCGGTATTTGTGCAGTATTGGCCGAAACAGACGTTATCAATCTGGTATCGAAAGGTCTGTCAACACCAAATATCGTTAAGGGAATCAATATATCCATTGCTCAGCGTGTGGTAAAACTGTTGGGTTCTTTAAGAGCCGAGTCTCCGATTGCACTGGTAGGTGGTATGGGTATGAATTTAGGCATGATACAGGCTATTGAAGAACTCGCAGCGGAAAGCAAAAAAGATAAAATGACTTTTGTTACTCATCCTGATGCCATATACTCAGGTGCAATTGGCGCCGCTTTATGGGGTGGTTTCCGTTACCATAAGCTGAAGCAGAAACAAGCCGTTGCCGTATGAAACCTGATATCGTAGTTTTTGCAAACGCAGTGTTGTTCGCTATTGCTGGTAATGCCCAGGTCACCATTACTGAAAATGACCTTCCGGAAGCAGGCTATACCTATCTGGTGGGCAACGATACTGTAAATCCGGTTGCTTTGGGTACTCCCTCTGCTATTGCACAAAACTGGGATTTCTCGGCTCTTACCAACCAATATCCTACTGTGCCTACATACGACAGCACCAAGTTAACACCCTATGCTGCCGATTTTGCTGCTTCTACACATTATACGTACGGACCGGCTGCCATGTACTCCGGTTTTTACGGAGGTGCACCCGTGGGACAGCAGGGAATGGACAACGGATATATGTTTTGGCGAAGAGACAATACAGGGTTCTGGATTGTGGGCTTTAGGTCAGATAACGGTACCTATGCCAATAAAAATGTTCTGAACACTGAACAGGAGTTATTGATTGGTACACCGGTTACTTATGGCGGTGCGTTCAATAATACCGGAAAATGGTCTATCTTATTTAACCAGGATGCCACCAATTACGATACTTTGTATGTGAACAGAGCCGATAAGATTCTTACAGCCGATGCATTTGGTTCAATCACCACTCCTTTCGGAACTTTCAATAATGTGCTTAGAATTCATGAACAGATTGAGCAGTACGACAGTGCTTATGCCTTTATGGGGGCTAGTTTGCTTTATGCTATTGAAATAAAACACGAAACCAAAAACCGATATACCTGGTGGAGCAATACCGTGAATTATCCGGTATGCATTGTTCATGCCGATGCTTCCAATAACGTTACTGCAGTAGAGTGGTATCAGGGAGAAGGAATAACATCTGTGCAACAAGCCAGAGATGAGTCCTTAGTGTCAGTTTTTCCAAATCCGGCAAGTAATTATTTGCAGGTTCGTACTCAGACTGCTCACTCAGGGTTGTGCAGGTTTGTGTTGTATGACGCATCAGGACGTATGGTGACTGCTCCGGTAACATTCTCGGGTGAAACCATCATAAATACCGAAAAACTTTCTGCCGGATGGTATATATGGCATTTGGTAAGGAATGATACAGTAATTAAAGGAAAAATTCAAATAACAGAATAGTGCAATATCTGGAGTCTGAAAAAACATTGGGTAGTACCCAGCCAAATCTGGCAGTAATGCTGAAAAGCGCTGCCGTAGATTTTGCCTTGAATATCCCTTTTAAGCAGAAAGATGAAAAAGGTAACTATCAAGGGGAACCATGGCCGGTATTTTACCATAAAATACAGTGTATCGCCACCAACCTGCAGAATGCAGGGTTTCGTCCTGCCGATAAAATGGTGATTTTTGCCCGCAACGGAGGCGAAATGCTGTTACTGGAGCTGGCCGTAATGGCCATGGGAGGCATTGCCGTACCCATATTTGCTAATTTTAAAGAGGATACTGCCGAACTGCTCATCAATCACTCCGATGCCACATGGCTTGCAGTTGAGGGCGAAAAGCAATTTCACCACAAGGGTACTGTGCCGGCAATACAGCACGTAATTGCTCTTACTCCTATGGGCGAAGGACATGGAAATTTAATTCAGTTTGCCGACTTGCTGAAAGAAGAGGGTGTTGACAAAAATGTGCTGAATACTGCTCTGGCGCCGGACACCATTTGCCTGAACATGTACACCAGTGGTACCATGGGTATTCCCAAGTGTGTACAGCTTACACATGGAAATATTTTGAGTCAGCAGGCCGCCCTGAAGAATATATGGAAACTGGATGCCTCAGACCGTTTTCTTTCTTATTTGCCCTGGCATCACAGCTTTGGGGGTATTTTTGAACTCTTCTCTGCATTGTGCAGCGGAGCAACGTATCACCTGGAAAGTAATTACGGCAAAGATGCAGCAGGAATATTTGAGAACTGGAGGAAAGTAAAGCCAACTGTATTTTTTAGTGTTCCTAAAGTCTATCAAAGTTTGTTTGAGTTATCGTTGCAGGATAAATCGGCTGAAGATGCTTTCTTTAATTCAGGGCTTAAGTTCATATTTACTGCCGCTGCTGCCTTACCCGAAAAGCTTTCCAATGAATTTCAAAAACGAAATATTCCTGTAATTGAAGGCTGGGGCCTTACCGAGACTTCTCCCTGCTGTACTCTTACTGACCCATCACTTCCCAGAGAAAGCGGGGTCGTGGGTAAGCCCATTCCCGGAGTATCCATTCGCATTGCCGATGATGAGGAAATTCAGGTAAAAGGTCCCAACGTAATGGTGGGTTACTATAAAAATGAAGAGGCCAATGCAGGTGCTTTTACCAACGACGGTTGGTATCGAACAGGCGATGTAGGAGCCATCACGCCCAATGGTCTGAAACTTATCAGCCGCAAAGACAGGATTTTTAAACTCAGTAATGGCGAGAAAGTGATTCCCACTGATCTTGAAAAAGCCATTGAACTGAAATGTCATTACGTACAATATGCCGTAGTTACCGGAAGTGGCGAAGAATATCCGGTGGCATTAATTTTTCCGAATAAACGTTTGCTGGAAAAACCTGACTATCAGCTTTCGCCGGAAGAGGGTTGTTTTTGCCCGCGCTCGCTGAACGAACTGGGCCGGTGCCTAACGGGTTGTCTGGCAATGGCCAACGATAGTATCGGTCAAAAGTTTGCCAAAGTGAAATCGGCAGCCATAATTCTTGACGAGTTGAATTTGGATAACCGTACCCTTACACCCAGTATGAAACTCGCTCCTAAAAATGTACTGGAGCGTTACAAAGCGCATCTCAGGAATCTTTATGGAGACCAGGTGCCGGTGGAAGAAGAAGTGTATATCATTGAGCTCGATCCTCAAAAAACTTTCAACGCATGTATAAAATAAATGCTTCCGACCGGCTAAAGGAGATTATGGGGACGTACTTCCGTGGTTTGGAAGGCGGTGATAAGAAAATTGCATGGTGTACCAGCGTAGGCCCTGCGGAGTTGTTGAGATCTTTTGGTTTTGAAGTATATTTTCCTGAAAACCACGGAGCGCTGTTGGGTGCTACCCGCACGGCAATGGACTATATTCCCGAAGCCGTTAAGTGTGGTTATTCAGGGCATGTTTGTTCATATACCACGGCTGATATAGGCTCTTACCTGAAAAAGGAAACACCCCTGCAAAAGCATTACGGTTTAAGCGGACATCCTAAACCCGATATTATTGCCTACAATACCAATCAGTGCCGAGAAGTACAGGACTGGTTTACCTTCTTTGCCGACGAGTTTCAATGTCCCATTGTAGGTATTCATCCACCACGCCACGTGCACGAGACCACCCAGTTTGAAATAGATCTGGTTGTAGAACAGTTCAAACGCATGATTCCTGTTTGTGAACAGGTGAGTGGGGTGAAATTTGACCTTGATAAGTTTAAGGATGTGGTGAGGCTGAGCAAAGAAGCTACTCTTTTGTGGCAAAAAGTTTTGAAGACCAGTACAGCTATGAATGCGCCCATCAGCTTTTTTGACGGTACCATTCACATGGGGCCCATTGTGGTTTTAAGAGGTACTCAAATAGCACTCGAGTACTACAAATTGTTGCTGGCTGAACTGGAAGAAAACGTGCGCAATGGGATAGGTTTTTTGCCAGGGGCTCGTTCCCGCATTTTTTGGGAAGGCATGCCCATTTGGGGAAAATTGAGAATGCTCAGCGACCTTTTTACAGCAAACAATGCCGCCGTCGTAGCATCAACCTATTGCAGCAGTTGGGTTTTCGATAAGTTTGATGAAAATGACCCTTGGAACAGTACTGCCCGAGCTTATACCGATATCTTTATTAACCGTTCTGAAAAGGCCAAGATGAAAATGCTTGCAGACTGGTTTAAAGAATACAGTATTGATGGCATTATTTATCACGATTCCAAAACTTGCTTTAATAACAGCAATGCGAAATTTGGTATGCCCCAAAGACTTCGCGAAATTACAGGCGTTCCGGCTTTGGTGGTTGAGGGCGATCTGTGCGATTTAAGATTCTTTAGCGAAGGACAAAGTATAACACGCATTGAAACCTTCCTGGAGCAACTGGAAGAACATAAAATTCAGGTTTCATGACGGACAGGCCAACATTAAACGTGGGTATTATCGGCCTGGGACCGGTGGGGATGATTCTGGCTGTTAAGTTAAAAGAAGCAGGATGTAATGTTACGCTTTGCGTTCGCAATGAAGTTCGCAGAAATAAAATTATCTCTGAAGGAATTGTTTTGGAGAACGTCTTTCAGCAGACAACGCCTTTCCCTGATGTTGTAAAGAATATCAAAGATTTAGCGGATAAAGATTTGGATTATCTTGTCTTCGCTGTGAAGTCTTATCAGGTTGAAGATACACTGGAAGAAGCACGAACGCTGATTACGGATAAGCTTACGGTGATATCGGCCCAGAATGGTATTGATGTTCAGGAATTGCTGATACCTGCCTTTGGAGATGGACGCGTGTTGCGGATGATAGTGAATTTTGCCGGTAACATGATTGCTCCCAACGTAGTGAAGGTAACTTTCTTTACACCACCCAATTACATTGGAAGTATAAACGATGCCAGAGGCGAGCAGGCCAAAAAGTTCGCTGAGGTATTAAATGTTGCTTCGCTTACCACGCATCCCGTTGACAGCTTTGAAGTGATAAGAAGAGAGTGGGAAAAAACCATTCTTAATTCTTCGCTCAGTGCTTTGTGTGGTGTTGGACGCCTCACCATGGCCGAAGCCATGAGCGACCCGGATACACTGGAACTGATTGAGCAGATAATAAAAGAGGCCGTAGAAGTAGCCGAACAGGAGAAAATTAGATTCCCTGACGATTTTATAAGACAGTGTATGAGGTATCTGAAGAAGGGTGGAGACCACTTCCCGTCTTTGGCAACCGACCTGATACAAGGACGACAAACAGAGATTGACTATTTCAACGGAAAAATTGTAGATTACGGTCGCAAACACTATGTGCGCACTTCTTTAAATCTGGCCTTTACCAATATGGTAAAAGCCATGACCAATAAAAATATTCTTAGCAAAGTTCCGGGTGCTTTGGGCGATGCCTCACGCAAAATTCTCGACAAAGGCATGGTGTTGAAAGGCGGAATCAGTTTCAAAAATCAAAACGCATTTCTTGGGGTAGATCTGGGCTCGGCATACACCAAGTTTACCGTTATTGACGACAAGGGCACGGCTTTGTTCCGATATTTTCTGCCTACCCATGGCAGCGACAAAGAAGCCTTTAAACAGGTGATGGAAACAGTTTCCACAAATTTTAAAATTCAGTACAGTTGCGCTACAGGCTACGGAAGAAAACATTTTACACAAACTGATATTGTTAAAACAGAAATAAACTGCGCAGCTGCAGGTGTATCGCTTCTATATCCGGGAGAGAAGAATATCATTGATATTGGCGGAGAAGACATAAAAATCATTCGCTGCGATGCCGACAATAACGTTCAGAATTTCTACATGAACGATAAGTGCGCTGCCGGTACGGGTTCGTTTTTGTCTGAAATATGCGAGCGCACCGGAATGAACATTAGCGAAATGAGCGGTATGGCGGCTTTGTCAACTTACGATAAGGAACTGAATAGTTTCTGTACCGTATTTGCCAAGACCGAAATTATGAACTGGATTTTTGAAGGAATGAAGCCTGAAGACATAGCGCGGGGCATTTACATAAGCATTGCAAACCGGGTGTCTAAAATGCGGCTCGACCCGGGAATACCTACCTATATGATTGGGGGTGTGGTAGCACATCATCCATTCTTGAGGGTTTTGTTAAATGAAAGGTTCAAAATGGACATTACCATTGTTGATGCACCGCAGTATGTGGTATCGTATGGTGCCGCTGTTATGGCCATGCAATCCTGGAACCGAAGAAATTCAGGTAAGCCTGAAGTGAAAACTGAAGTAATTGAAAACGAATAAATTAAGAACATAATGACAACAATTCGTCAATGGCAAATGACAGGGTTGAACCAGCCCTTTGAGTTGAAAGAAGCACAGGTAAGTGAATTAAGCCCATCTGATGTACTGGTAAAAGTTGCAGGCTGTGGCGTGTGTCATACCGATTTAAGCTTTTGGCACAGTGGTGTACGTACCAAAAAGGAAATGCCGTTAACCCTGGGGCACGAAATAAGCGGCACGGTGGTGGAAGGTCCGGCAGAATGGAAAGGCAGGAATGTTATTATACCCGCTGTATTGCCTTGTGGCGATTGCGAATTGTGCAATAAGGGCCGCAGCAATATGTGTCAGAATCAGTTGATGCCCGGTAATGATTTTCATGGCGGGTTTGCATCGCACATTGTGGTGCCGCATAAGTATTTATGCCCTGTACCCGATAGCGTTTTGCAACGATATAAACTGGAAGAACTCAGTGTAATAGCCGATGCCATAAGTACTCCCTATCAGGTAATGCAAAAAAGTGAACTTGAAAACGGCGATCTGGCCATTGTAATTGGCGTGGGCGGAGTAGGTGTTTACGGAGCCTTGATTGCCCGCATTATGGGTGCTAAGGTTATTGCCATTGATATTAACGACGAAAAACTGGCCAAGGCAAAGGAAAAAGGTGTTGATGCCACCATTAATTCAAAGGGTTTGGACATTAAGGAAATTAAGAACCGTGTAAAGGAACTGGCCAAAGAACTGGGAGCACCAAAGTTTGGATGGAAAATTTTTGAATTCAGCGGAACAACTCCCGGACAGGAACTTGCCTTCAATTTAATAACTTTTACATCTACTCTGAGCATTGTAGGCTTTACCATGGATAAGCTGGAAGTAAGGTTAAGCAATCTGATGGCCTTTGATGCCAAAATTATTGGCACATGGGGCTGTAAACCCGAATTGTACAAAGATGTGGTGGCATTAATTGACAGCGGTAAACTCCAGATTCGCGATTTTGTTGAAACTTTTCCAATGAGCAAAATCAATGAGGTGTTTCAGAATACGTTAGATCATAAATATACAAAACGATCTGTAATGGTGCCCGATTTTAATTAACCTTCATCAATTATCTATTATGAAAAAGTTGCTGTTTTATGTTGCTGTTGGGTTTTCTGGCCTGGTTCAGGCGCAGAATATTACTTCTGTTACAAATGGCAACTGGGCCATGCCTTCCACCTGGGATTGTACCTGTATTCCGGGCGCCACGGCAAACATTACTGTAGCCCACAATGTAACGTTGAATTCCAGCTGGCAACAAACAGCCGGCAGCATTACAATCAATTCGGGTGCTTCGCTCATTCAAACTGCAACACCCCGCGATTTGTGGATAACCGGTACAGCGGCTTTGAATATTGACGGAGCATTGGACGTTAGGTATTTGTGGACTGAAATGGGAACGCTGTCAGTTTCTGTTAACGGCGATGTAACTGTTCGCTCTTTCCTGAACAACATTAGTTTTACCAATACCGGTGTTTTTCATGATATTGACAGCATGTACACCACCAGCAACATTATTAATAACGGAAGCTTTGTGGGTGTGGATAGCGTTACCCTTGAAGCGGTGATTACCAATAACGGCACTTTTACCTGCAATCAATGTACAAACATTGGAACATTGAATAATGCCGGCTATTTTGTAGCAACCGATATTACCAATACAGGTACAATTACTAATAGTTTGGGATTCTGGTTACAGAACAGCGGTTGGAATTTGGGGAATATCTATAATTCAGCAACCGGTACTTTTACTGTTGTTAACGATTTTCTGAATCAGGACCCGGTAAACAACGATGCTTTGCTGGATAACGATGGTTACATGGACTTCCAGGACAGCTGGTATAATTTTAATGATGTAAAAGGAGCCGGAACCTATGAGATTCAGGATTCTTCGGTGAACTCGGGAGCCATGACAGAAAATTTCGTTTTTTGCGACCACTCGGCTCCTGCCAGTGCAACCACCATTGTAGATTACAATACGGGTAGCATTGCTGGTACCATTACATTTTGTGCTACTATGCAGGTTCCCGAGCAGACACAAGATGAAATGTTTGCTGTTACAGATTCTGACGGTATTCATGTATTTAACAGAGCCGGTTTTGAGGATACAAGTATTGAATTGTTTGACCTGAGTGGTAAAGCGGTAGCATTTGAAATGTATGGAAACGGTAACACGCTGCTGTTAAAACCGGGTTGCGTAGAAGGTATTTACCTGCTAAAAGCCTCTCACAACCAAATTACCCGGGTATTTAAATTGTATATAAACCAATAATCATAGAGAAATGGAAGCATTGAAAAACCACAATCTTGTAGAGAATTATCAGTACACGGACATTTTGTTTGAGAAGCGTCCCTGTCTGAACACTGACGGCACTCCGGTTCACGGGTTGTACAATGCATGGATTATTCTGAACAATCCAAAGCAGTACAACAGCTATACAACCAAAGCCGTAAAAGAAATTATTTTAGCTTTTGGAGAAGCCAGCAACGACCGCAGTGTAGTAGCTGTTGTATTTACAGGCTCGGAAGACAAGGCATTTTGTACCGGCGGAAATACAAAGGAATATGCTGAATATTACTCAGGTCAGCCTCAGGAATACTCGCAATACATGCGTTTGTTCAACGACATGGTTTCGGCTATTTTAAAGTGCGAAAAGCCGGTAATAAGCCGGGTAAACGGCATGCGTATTGGCGGTGGACAGGAAATAGGTATGGCCTGCGATTTTACGGTTGCTTCCGATCTTGCACGCTTTGGTCAGGCCGGTCCAAAACACGGCAGTGCAGCCATTGGCGGGTCAACCGATTTTTTACATCTTTATGTGGGGATTGAACGTGCTATGAATTCGCTAACACTTTGCGAACCCTGGACTGCGCATCAGGCACTGAGTATTGGGTTGATTACCGACATTGCTCCGGCTTTGAAGGTAGACGGAAAATTCATTCCCAATCCGTTGGTAAACATTGACCGCTATGCCGATGAATATGGAAAGGTGATTTTTGGTGCCATGAAAACCGGTGAAGAGCTGGCAAAAGGTAAGGAACTGATGACAAAGGGTGAAGTGGATTTGAGTAAACTGGATGAGGCCATAAATCGTTTGATAGCCAAATTGCTTCATACTTTTCCAAATTGCCTGCACAAAACCTTTACCGAAGTGCGTAAGAAAAAACTGGAACACTGGGATAAGAATAAGGAGAGCAGTCGTGAGTGGTTGGCATTGAATATGATGACTGAGGCAAAAGCCGGATTTAAAGCCTTCAACGACGGTCCTAAAAATGACCGCGAAATTGATTTTGTAAAATTGCGTCAGTTACTGGCCGAAGGCAAGGAGTGGAACGACGATATGCACCGCGCTATTTCTCCCCAATATAAAATTCAAAATGTTTAACCTATGGAAGCTCCGGTAATGGAAAAAATTCAGGTTCAATACGATTTTAATGGCACAGTAGCAACGGTAGTTTTAAACGATGGCAAGGGCAATGTACTGGATCATGTTATGATGCAATCGTTACAGGGATTGTTAGAATCGTTTGTTTCAAAACCCGAACTAAAACTTATTGTTTTTAAGGGAGAGGGCAAGCACTTTAGTTTTGGTGCCAGCGTAGAAGAACATACCAAAGATATGGCGGCAACCATGTTGTTGAATTTTCATAAATTGTTTTATACACTGCGCGATTTGAGCATCCCTACACTTGCAAAGGTATCGGGGCAGTGTCTGGGAGGTGGCATGGAACTGGCCATCATGTGTAACATGATTTTTGCCGACAAAACAGCGAAATTCGGACAGCCTGAGATTGTTCTGGGTGTATTTCCACCCCCTGCATCCATCATCTTGCCAATGAAAATTGGTGCCGCACGTGCTGAAGAGTTGCTGATTACGGGACGTTCCATGGATGCTGCCGAAGCACATTCAGTGGGGCTTGTAAATGTGGTTTTTGAAGATGTTGCAGCACTGGAAGAAGGTACAAATAAATGGATTGAAAAACACATCGTTCCGAAAAGTGCTTCCAGTTTAAAGTTTGGCGTTAAGGCTGCCAGGGTAAAGTTCAACCACATTATTACCAATTTTCTTCCACAGTTGGAAAGTATTTACGTTCGGCAACTTATGGAGACTCACGACGCCAATGAAGGTATCGGTGCTTTCCTGGAAAAAAGACCTCCAAACTGGAAGAATTCGTAAAATTTCAGCATTGCTGATTTTACTCATGATTTAGAAGAAAAACTCGTTTTAACTTGCAATAAGGCAAATAAAGGATATGGCAGAAACAATAACCCTTCCGCGGGCTGTAATTAAGTTTGCGGGAGACTCGGGAGATGGAATGCAATTGGTAGGAAGTATGTTTACCGATACTACGGCATTTCAGGGTAATGAAATAGCAACTTTTCCGGATTTTCCCAGTGAAATACGTGCACCACAAGGTACCGTTGCCGGGGTGTCGGGTTTTCAGGTGCATTTTGGTCAAAGTGGTGTTCACAGTCCGGGCGATGCACCCGACGTACTTGTGGCCATGAACCCTGCTGCATTAAAGGCGAATATTACAAACCTGAAATCGGCATGCACCATAGTGCTTGACGTAGATTCTTTTACTAAAAAGGATTTGGAAAAGGCAGGGTTTACCGGGAATCCTCTGGAAGACGGGTCTTTAAATGACTATCAGGTTATTGCAGCTCCCATAACGTCGCAAACCAAGGCTAATTTGGCCGATTTGGGTATGGACAATAAGAGCATGGAACGTTGCAAGAATATGTTTGCTCTGGGTATTGTGTACTACATGTTCAGCGAACCTATGGACCAGAGCATAGCCTTTTTCAACAGCAAGTTTAAGAACAATGATGTGTTGCGCGAAGCGAATATTCGCACGCTAAAAGGTGGATTCAATTATGCCGGGAACATTGAGGCCATTGGCAATACCTACAGTGTGCCCGCAGCGAAACGGACACCGGGTGTCTATCGTAATATTACTGGTAATCAGGCAGCTGCATGGGGCTTAATAGCAGCGGCACAAAAGGCCGGAAAAGATTTGTTCCTGGGTACATATCCTATTACCCCTGCTACCGATATTCTGCACGAGTTAACCAAGCATAAGTGGACGGGCGTTAAAATTTTTCAGGCCGAAGATGAAATTGCAGGTATCTGTTCGGCCATTGGTGCAGCTTTTGGCGGCGATGTTGCCGTTACTACTACCTCTGGTCCGGGAATGGCCTTAAAAACCGAAGCCATTGGCCTGGCCATTATGAGTGAACTTCCCATTGTAATAGTGAATGTTCAGCGTGGCGGACCTTCTACAGGATTGCCAACCAAAACGGAACAAAGTGACCTGTTTCAGGCATTGTTTGGACGAAATGGCGAAAGCCCGCTGGTAGTTCTGTCCTCAAGTACTCCCTCCAATTGTTTCGACTGGGCTTTTGAAGCGGTACGAATTGCAACGGAACACATGACACCGGTAATTCTGCTTTCAGAAAGTTATATTGCGAATGGTGCCGAACCCTGGAAAATTAAACAGATGGATGAATTACCGGCTATCAAGCCCAATGTTCAAACTTCTGCTGATGATAATTGGAGGCCTTATGCCCGCGACGAGAAATTAGCGAGAAAATGGGTGATTCCCGGCACAACCGGTATGACACACCGTATTGGCGGACTGGAAAAGGAAGAAAATACCGGTAATGTGTCGCACAATCCGGCCAACCACCAAAAAATGGTAGAACTGCGAAGAAACAAGGTTGAAAAAATTGCCGAATATCTACCCGAGCAGCGCGTAAAAGGTAAGGATGCAAAAAAACTTTTGGTTGTGGGCTGGGGCGGACCTTTTGGAATTCTGTTTGGCGCTGTTCGCGAAATGCAGGAAGAAGGCCAGGATATTGCCTTCACCCATTTCAATTACATTTATCCGCTGCCAAAGAACACCGGAGATATTTTTGCGCAGTTTGAAAACATTGTAGTGTGCGAATTGAATTCAGGACAATTTGCGGGTTATTTACGCATGCAATTCCCTCAATTTAACTTTTTGCAATACAATAAAGTACAAGGGCAGCCCTTTAAAATTTCGGAATTAAAAAATCATTTTTTAACAATATTGAATCAGGCGTAATATGGAACAGACAGAGGTAAATTGTGTGCTGAAGCCGAAAGACTTTGCCAGCGACCAGGAAGTAAAGTGGTGTCCCGGATGTGGCGACTACGCCGTATTGAATGCAGTACAGAGAGCTTTAAGCGATTTGGGCGTACAACGCGAAAATGTTGCGTTCGTATCTGGAATCGGTTGTTCGTCAAGGTTCCCGTATTATATGAGTACTTACGGATTTCACACCATTCATGGTCGTCCGGCAGCCATTGCTACAGGGCTTAAAATTGCCAATCCGCACCTGAGTGTTTGGGTCATTTCAGGCGACGGAGATGCATTGGCGATTGGTGGTAACCATACCATTCATGCCATTCGACGCAATGTAAACATGAACCTGATTTTGTTTAACAACGAAATTTACGGACTTACCAAAGGGCAGTATTCGCCTACTACAAAACAGGGACTTGTTACAAAATCGTCGCCGCACGGTACCATTGAAAAGCCTTTCAGCCCTACCGAGCTGGCATTGGGATGCGGAGGTAGTTTTGTGGCGCGTGTTCCCGATACCGATATCAAACTGATGACCGAAGTAATGAAATCGGCCGAACAGCACAACGGCTTGTCGTTCGTTGAAGTTTTGCAGAATTGCGTGATATTCAATGATAAAACGCATGCGTTGATTACCGGTAAAGATACACGAGACGACAATACCATTGTGTTGGAACACGGTAAACCCATGATTTTTGGAAAGGACAGAAACAAAGGGCTCCGCCTGAATGGGCTAAAACTGGAAGTTGTTGCGCTGGGAAATGGTATTACCGAAGCAGATATTCTGGTTCATAATGCCGAAGAACCCGATTCTACCTTACACTACATGCTTTCTCGTATGAAAATGCCTGATTTTCCGGTGGCAGTGGGCGTAATCCGCAGCGTGAATACAACTTCATACAACGATGCCCTGTATCGCCAGATTGAGGACCAGAAAACATCAAGCCGATATGCTTCGCTGGATGCACTGTTTGGTGGCGGCAATATATTTGAGATTAAATAGGGCAATTGCTTTATCATTGTGTTTAGCAGTAAATTGCTTCTAAGGTGATTTTATTGCTGTTTCCCGTTAATTAATGATGTAAGTCATTACTTATGCTGTGCATGGTCAGGGTTTGACGTGTGTAGCCTGGTAATTTTGCTGTCATTATGAAAAATGTAAGATTATTATCAGGGGTTATAATGCTTCTAACATTGTTCTCTTACCAAGGCAATGCTCAGCAGAAAGCAGATGAACCCCGGAACACTTATATGGACGCTGCAGAACTGGCATGGCTGTTTTACGAGAATTCAAAATGTGAAGGGTGCCTAGATATGAAGCAAAGACTATGGTATCTGGCATTGCTTAAGGAATATACAAATGGCGACAGTATTGAACAGGTTATTGCCAGAAATCCGTTTTTAAATGACAAAGTATATTTCCTTAAGGGTTTTTTGAATCTGAAGACCAACGATACCTTAAAGAATAAGGATGTTGATGGTGGAAAAACTCATGCAAAGAGCTTAGAGTTTTATTCCCCCACAAGCAGGGCAGTAAACTGGAGCAACGATGTAATACAAGGTTTGGCCGATTTTGTGGGTGAGCGGTTTAAAGAAGACGTCACCAATTATGGTCTCTTTCAAATAACCTCCCGTTTATCAAGGTCAGAAGGAATGGAGATTCTTTTTCCTGCAACCTGCAGGTTTATTAAAAGTCTGGGTCGCGATACGTATTATTTTTCCGATTTGAATCTTCTTAGGGCTACCGCTGAAATTGACCTGAAAAGAATGCCAAAACGCATTCCAAAATATTTGGCTAAGAAGGAACTCAATGTTTCAAAGGAATTTGAAAACGAAATGGTATTTATTGTGCAGGCTATCGATTATGCAAAGCAAGCCTCTAATCCTACTGAAGCTGTAGATCTTTTGTTTGAAAGTTACAATGAAGAGGGAAAATTAAAACAAGGGCTGGATTTGGTTAGGATAATGATGCATGCAGTTACAGTACCCTCTGATTATGGGAATGAATTACTCACTCCGGCTCAATTAAGTCTTAGAAAGGTGGAAACCCGTTTTGACATTCGCTTTTTTTATGGTTTGCTATACGAACAATGCAGATTGAATCCCTTATTCAGCACACCGGATAAAGTGGATGCATTTTCTGATATGTTTCTTACTACGCTAACCCGCATTCAGGCATTAAAATCAACTCATGACCAGCTTTCTGAAAAGTCTGAATTGAAGTACATGGATTACAAACTTTACACATTGCGAATTGTGGATCTTATCCGCCCCTTCTTGTCGGATAAGGCGGCCAACATCACAGATAAAGTTCTTGAACTTACCGCTGTCATTGAAGCGAAGGAGTATATTCAGGTAGTACCGGTAATCATGGACTTATTGCTGGAATCGGATGCAGTTGTGTTGCAAGATACTGACAGGGAGTTTTTAAGACTACTTTCCTTTACTGTGGGCATTATTAGAGCTGAATCGCCGGATGATATAAAGGAATTAATTAAAATGACTGCATTACCTGTCGGGAGTTCTGCCCTGAAGCGGAGTGGAAAGTGGGACCTTTCCCTGAACGCATTTGTGGGCGTAACTTCTGGTTTGGAAAGGCTGAAGGCAGATAATAAAACCAGCAGTTATTTAAACGCAGGATTGTCTGCACCTTTGGGAATAACCCTTTCTAAAAGGATAAGTTCAAAAAAGCCGGGTTCTCTTACTATGTTTGCAAGCGTGTTAGATGTAGGTGCTCTGCTGAATCAGGGAACTGCCGATTCGGTTCAAAGCGATTTAGACATTAGGATTGAGCAGTTTTTTTCTCCCGGATTGGGATTGTTCTACAATTTTGGCAGATCTCCTTTTACTTTGGGCGTCCATGCTTATTATGCGCCGGCTATCCGGCAAACATTTTCCAAATCAAACGGTATTACCATTACCAGTGGTCATCAGGATGTGTGGCGTATTAATTTCTCGGTACTCATGGATATTCCGGTTTTAAATTTGTGGCATAAAACGCATCAGCCCAAACCAGAGAAAAACAATATTTCTGCAAATTAGTAATGCTTACTACATTTTTCAATTAAAGGCAGTGTGATAAGGCCATTTTCATTGCTGTAATCACTTAGTTGGTATCTTCGCACCATGAAACTTGTTTGCCGTATTTTTACTTCTTCTCTGGCGGTATTTTTTTTGGTGCTAATCAGCAGTTGCAATTCTGAAACTTCAGAACAATCTAAAAATACTAACGAAACATTTGTTGCCGATACCCTTTTTCTGGATGATAATTTCGGGCCTTTTCAGGACACCATTATACCGTATGTACTGCGTAATCTAAAAATTTGCGACGTATATGTAGATACCGTCGAAAAATGGGTACTGCCCTGTAATCCCGATTTATTCAGGGCTTTTAAATTAAATATTAACGGAACCTGGGAAGATGGGTTTATGGTTGATGTAAAACCCGGCGTTATTCCCGGTACTACCACCCGCCGCTTTTTTGTGTTGCGTTACGACGGACAAAAATATCGGTTCATTAACGACTATATGGGTTCGTTGCTTGAAATGCGCACCACAAAATCGGGGTACAACGATTTGGTATTAAGGTATCTTGATTCCAGAGTAGGGTCTGTAACCATATTGCACCGGTGGAACGATAGTCACGGGGCTTATTTGCCTGTAAAAGTTCTTGAAATCAATAATCACTTTGTAAAACCGGAAACTGAGGATTCATTGAATAATGTATATCTCAAGGAGTTTGTCTGGGGATATTGATTCCATTTATTCTCTGACATGCCTTTTTTGTCAATTCAATCATCGGGCAGCGTCAGATTGCCATAATTCTCCTGCCTCAATAAGAGGATTTACCTTGATTTATCTTAGAATTAACCCGTTGTGTATTTAGACCAAGTTTACTTTTAATTGGTTAATTGGCCGATTGAACACAAACTTATTGAGATGTTGAATCAACGTAATTGCCGTGATTTTAGAAAGAATCCTGGTTCTAAACCCCATGAATGATTTTGCGTAATTGCATCTGATTCGAAATTGATCACACATTTGAGAAAATAGGGTTTCAATTCGTTTTCTTCCTTTTTTGAATACGTAGGGCTGTTCAGCATACTTTATTTGATTTTTTCGCATTGGTGTTTCAAGATTAATTTGAACCGTTTCAAATAAATTCAGCTGAATATCCGCTGATAAATATCCCATATCTCCAAGTAAAGTGCATTGAGAATAGCTCATTTTCACATCTTTCAACATATGAATATCATGTACCGATGCCGGCGTAATATCAATGCTTTGAATTACTCCGGATTGAGAGCAAATACCGTGAAGTTTATAACCAAAATAGTAGGCTTTTTGCGAAGCACAATAACCTTTAGATGGCAGCGCGTAGTCCGTATCACGACATATTCTGCTTCTTGAAGCACGGGCATTTTTACAGATTTCTAAAGGCATTGAATCAATCACATACACATTCTCAAATTCATTAAAGTCTTTAGCCAGAATACTTCTGATTTGCTCAATTTGCCGAAATAGGCCACGCTTTCTTCTGTTATACACTGAGCGCTCAATAAGTCCCTCAAGAACGGTGTTCTTAATATCTCTAAATAATTGCAATTCAGAAACTATACCCATATATTCAGATGTGATATTCATCGCGATAAGTTCCAGATTTCCTAGCTTTGGTTTGCGGATTTGTTGAAACGAATCAAGAGAAATATTCAATGATTGCAGATGTTTCAAAATAATTTCATAGTTTTGTATAAAGTTGCTCATAGTATTTAATGACTTGGTAATCATTCAAATATACGAATTATTTATGATTCAGTGAGCAACTTTTTTAGTTTTTTTTTCAAATGCACAACGGGTTATAATAATGAAAAAGAATACATACCTGTTTTTTATAGCAATTATTTTTGCCGCCTGCAACCGCACACCCAAAGACGACGGCACACAACCCGCCCCCTTATTTCCGCAACCCAAAAGCGTGGAAGTAAACACAAATGGCGGCTATTCATTAAATACAGTAACGGGTGACACCCTAAAACCCATTATTTTAGAAAGCGGCGACACACTCATTACAGGCGTTCCGATACCCGCTAAAGGAAAAATCATCCACCCCGACAGCGTATCAAAACCACAACGATTTAAAGTTCCTGCACAAAACCAGCTCATACAAAAAAACGCCCATCCCAATGTACACCCAATACCGGATGAGCTAACAGAAATACCTGTTAACAAAGATTCTCTCACCAAAATTTTATTGGGTGAAATAGCCAAAAACGACACTCTACATTACATCCTCAACTCCACCGACGACACCGTAAAAACGGGTGTGCCTATACCCGCCAAAGGCAAAAGCGTACCCACCACCCGGCCCCAACCAACACCCGCTCTGCCCCCTGCTTTTAAAGATGCCGCCATTGCCAATTTCCAATATTTAGACGTGGACCAGGGCATGAACTCGTCTTACGTCTATTCCATACTGGAAGATAAAAACGGGAATCTCTGGTTCGGCACTTATGGAGGCGGAGTAAGTAAATACAATGGCGAAT
>CAZDUI010000052.1:0-25656 GCA_964508605.1 uncultured Weeksellaceae bacterium
TTCCTAATGAAGCTGGGTAGCCATTTCAAAATCAAATTTATTTAGGACAGGATTGCTCCAATACATAAATCCTGATTGCTGTTTGGCAGAGCAGTACTTGTTTCAGTAGCTTGCTTAACTAACGTTCCTGCGTTATAGATTTTAGATCGTTCAGCAGCAGGTAAAGCCCCATCAAAAATAAACCCAGGCATATAATTGATATTATTGGCATAAGCCGTGGGAGTCGTTGAAAAACGGTCATTATTGGTATGAACGTCAAGATTCAAGTAATTTGATGCCCAAAAGAAAAATGTATAAGCATATTCTACCGCCACTGTAAAGGTAATTCGTTTACCCACAATTCCGCGAGCTGCGCCATTTAGGCCTGTTGGACGCAGAACGGTGTAGAATGTAATTCCCGCAGAATTATCAAGAATATCTGCATCTGGTACAATCAATTGGTCACTACCGTCAAAATAAATAGTTGGCCTGTTATTAATTGCACCGGGTATACTAAATACCGGCTGTTCGGCCACTACCCCATTGTCAGCGTTATTTGCATTGCCTGATCTATCTGTCCACGAAGTAACTGAAGCGCCATTGGCAAGAGACAGAGCATCAGCACGCAACCATATACCGTTGTTTGAGGAGTTACCAACGCCCCCTGGTCCGAATTGAGCCAACGCGACGAAATTTAACAGGGCAAAAGCAACGGTTAAAAACGATTTAGTTAACATAATCAGGTCATTTTTAACAAAAATAACAATTAAAATAGAAATTATACGAATAGAGATAAAACTTAATATTGGGGTCTGTTAGTTTGCTGTAAATTGGAGGCGGACAAAATTTGATGATTAATTACACCCTTTTAAAAGTTCAAAGCTTTTTAACAATTCCCCGCTATTATACAAGTAGCGGATTCTGAATGCACGCAAATATTAATCGTTCAAAGATTTGCTCTTTTACATTTCGACGGTTTAGTTTATAGCAGTATTCATCCAGATATAACTGTAAAAATCTCAGATGAACATTGTGATAAATACCACTCAATATGCGTTTTGCATTTGAGATGGCAATACTCGTCCATTTTGTATTCATCACTTTCTTTTTGTTTCTTCCAACGGTATCAATAACTTCAATAAATTGAGCAAAAGTCTGCCCTGATTTTAAATTGTCTGGTATCAGAATGGGATGGCTTTTTTTCTTGCCTTGATGTTGTACTTCATCATTTTCTTGATTTTCTTTTACTTTTAAATTGATTTTTCGGCCGCGGCTCGATTTATGGGAAGTATTTGATTCCTCTGATCGCCGGCTTTGCGTTTTATTCGATGTTGTGAAATAGGAAGGGCGTTTTCTTATTCGTTTGAGCCGAATGCGTTCAACTTTGGCGATGATTTGCACAGCTTCTGCGTTGGGGTCTGCAATGTCCATCAGATAATTTAATGCTTCACGATTGCCCATAATATTCCTGATTCTGTGCATTAAAGACCAAACCGTGTCATATCTGCTGTGTCTAAGTTGTCTTTGTAATTCACAGGCAGAAACAGCCTTCTTGCTGAAACACATAAACGCCATGGCCAGATACCAGATGTATAATGATAAATTGCTATTTTCGAACATTGTACCACTTTTTAGACTGGTCCTAAAATTACAATTGCTACATTGCCACATCCATTGGTTCGTTAACCAGTAATGCCTGGTGCAATTACATTTTTTGCATGCAATTCCTTGTTTTTCACGGCGACTTTTTAGGTGCAGACGACATGATTTCTCATCGGGAAATCGTTTCATAAATTCAGTCAGATTCATTTTGCTTAGATTTTATGCAAAGCTAACACACTACTCCGTAAACTATTTACGGTTTACTAATGACTTGTAAAATTACGTGGAATCAAATTTTGAAGATTTCAGTCAACGGTTAGGTTTAATGTTAACAAATTATTCATCCCGCAGTCAACCAACATTCTACCCAAAACAAATACCTAAAATCAAACCTCTTACCTAAAAACACCTGTAACCTTCAAACTAAAACCGCGTTAGAATTACTGTTTTTACCCCCCTGTAACCCCAGAATTCCATGAGACAATTAAAAATTACCAAACAAGTTACTAACCGCGAAACTGCTTCCCTTGATAAATACCTGCAAGAAATTGGTCGGGTGGACCTAATCAATGCAGAAGAAGAAGTGGAGTTAGCCCGACGAATTAAGCAAGGCGACCATGCAGCCCTTGAAAGACTCACCAAGGCGAATCTCAGGTTTGTTGTTTCAGTTAGTAAACAATATCAAAATCAAGGACTCACCTTGCCCGACCTTATCAACGAAGGTAACGTGGGACTGATTAAAGCGGCTCAAAGATTTGATGAAACACGGGGTTTTAAATTTATCTCCTATGCCGTTTGGTGGATTCGTCAAAGTATTCTGCAGGCCTTGGCCGAACAAAGCAGAATCGTTCGTCTTCCCCTGAATAAAATTGGCTCAATAAATAAAATTAACAAGGCATTTGCCAGGCTTGAGCAGGAATACGAGCGTGTACCTACGGTAAGTGAAATTGCCGAAATTCTGGAACTCAGCCAGGAGGAGGTACGAACTGCGCTGGAAAGTGCCGGAAGACATGTTAGCATGGATGCTCCCTTAAAAGAAAGCGATGACAACAGTTCTACCATGTACGACGTTTTAGTTGGTGAAGAAACTACTGCCCCGGAACGGACCCTAATAAAAGAATCACTGCGGAGAGAAATTGAAAGGTCGTTGAGCACACTAACAGCACGAGAAGCCGACGTTGTAAGACTGTATTTCGGTCTGAGCGGAAAACATCCGCAGACACTTGAAGAGATTGGTGCACGATTTGACCTAACACGGGAGCGCGTAAGGCAAATTAAAGAAAAAGCCATTAGAAGATTAAAGCACACTTCACGGAGCAGACACCTGAAATCTTACCTGGGTTAGATTTCCCTCATAGATTTGGTTATACTGCTTTACTTCCAGACACCCACGCGATTGCATGGGTGTTTTTTTTGCCTATTTTTGCAAAAAGAATTGAAATGTCTCATCTAATTGCACCTTCTTTATTATCCTCCGACTTTGCAAATATTCAATCTACTTGCGACTTCCTGAATACTACAGAAGCAGACTGGTTTCACCTGGATATTATGGACGGTGAATTTGTCCCAAATATTACCTTTGGAATGCCTGTAGTTTCATTTATAAACAAACATGCAAAAAAACCTTTAGATGTTCATTTAATGATTGTTAAACCTGAAAGATATATTCAGGCCTTTTGTGATGCCGGAGCAGACATATTAACAGTCCATTTTGAGGCCTGTATTCATCTGCACAGAACAATTCATAGTATTAAGGAAGCAGGAATGAAAGCAGGTGTTGCCATCAACCCGCATACGCCTTCTTCAATTCTCGACCCCATTATTCAGGATTTAGATTTGGTATGCGTTATGAGTGTGAATCCGGGGTTTGGCGGGCAGAAATTTATTCATGAAACTTACAGGAAAATTCAGCAACTGAATGATATGAAAAATGCTAAAAACAGTCATTGCTTAATTGAGATAGATGGAGGAGTAACGTTTGAAAACGCGCATGCTTTAATTGAAGCAGGTGCCAATGTTTTGGTTGCCGGAAACACTGTATTTGCGTCTGCAAATCCATCGGAAGCCATCAGTAAGTTAAAAGCAGTGTAACCGGAAAGAGGAATTTAATTAATGCACTGCGGCGGCACCGTCGGCATAATCCTGCAGATATTTAAACCGGTAAGTAAGTTCCCCATTATCTGCAATCGTTGCCCTGTATATCATCCCCCCTGTATCATCATTTAACCATTGGGGCAACACATTATTGATGAATTCGTTTCCAAAATCTTCAGAGGCATCACGGGGTAGTTCGCAAGGCAAATTATCTACAGCCATAACCGCAATGGCATCGGGGTCATTCAGCGAAGTTTCAATACCGGAGTACCTGTGATAACCATAGATAGGATCGGCAATGGTAGAAGGCCTGATGGTGGAAACGATGGGGCCGTTGATGTCGCAACTGATATCGGCAATTACATCAATTTTCCATTCAGGCTTTTTGATGTCTTCCGCAAGAACAATTCCCGGTGCACGCTTATCCCAGTAATGACATGAAATATACATATTTGCAACCGAAGCGTACTTAAAAAAATTGGGTCTATATAGCGTCGGGTCGAAATAAATCTCACTCTTATCTGAAGAGCCGTCCTCTTTAACATAATAATCTTCGACATTCAGAACAGTCAACAGAGCGTCCGTGCTGTCGGAAGTCAAAAATTCGTCAGGTCTCACCTCTCTGAATGGCAATTTATTAAGTATTTCCAATGCCCCCCCTCCTACACGTCCTCTTCCGGTAAGTACAACTCTGTACCCTTCGGGTAAAACCACTTTAGCAAGTTCCCCTTCCATTTCTCTTCTATCAAAACACCGGTGGGCCGGCTTCAACTCAAAAGTACCCATTCTTAAACCCAGGGCACGAATACCGTTATACGCACCTACAATTCCCGCATATTTACCAAAACCAATCACTCTGGCTCCTCTGTGATCGGCCAGTAGCTCATAATCCACCAACTTGATTTTCTTATCCAACACAGACTTGAGAAGCTTGGCATTGTACGGTTGCATTTTTATGGTATGCGAAAAGAAATAGTAAGTTTTTTCAGGTATCAAATCATTCACTGGAACTTCTTTAACGCCCATCAAAATATTACATTCACTCATATCGCTCAACACATCCACACCCGCATTTCTATAGTCAGAATCCGTAAATTTTCTAATATCACTTTGCTCAACAACAATTTTAATATTAGGATGTTCCGTCATAATTTTTTGACACTGCTGAGGGGAAAGTGGCACTCTGTGATCCACAGGAACTTTTCCTTCTTTAATCAAGCCGACAATTAACGGTTCAGACATGGTATCAAATTTGCGAGCCGAAAATAGTCAATTTTTTGAGACCATGTGTTAATTATTTGCAAACTAAGTGATGTTTGTTAAACAATTACGTTTTCTGTTTCTTCTTTTTTGCAGCCGGGAACAGTATATTGTTCAAAATAAGCCTATAACCTGGTGAATTAGGGAACAAACTCAAATCCGTAGGCGGATCTTCAACATAGTGTCTGTAATCTTCGGGGTCATGACCACCGTAAAACGTCCATGTTCCCTGTCCGAATTCTCCATGTATATACCTTGCAAGCCCCAGATCCTTGCTCTCTCCCATTATCAATACATTAGGCTTAATCAACTTCTTATCAAAATCGGTTGACTGCCCCATAAACCCATTAACAATGGATGTGTGGTTTTGACATAGCATGGTGGGGACGATATCCCATTTGGCAGAAAAATCAAATAACGCAAAAGGATCATTTCCTCCCTGAGTAATTCCATTGGGGTGCCTTAAGGTTCCATCAATATTTGAAAATTCATATTCTGAGGCATTTTTTGAGATAACAAAATCCTGAAAAGCAAATGTCTGACTGAAGTCAAGTTTTTCCTGTGCCTTTGGATCCATGGCATCGCCGTCAAATACCCTGTCGCAAATATCTACGCCCTGGGCAGCAAGTGCAATATCAAAGGAGTCGGTACCCGAACACATTGTAAATAAAAAACCTCCTCCCGATACAAATTCCCTTATTTTAAGTACCACAGCCAGTTTTAACTGACTTACTTTTTTAAATCCCAGGCGGCTGGCTTCAGCCTCAGCTTCTTTTTTCTGCTCAAGATACCAGGGCGTATTGCCATACCGGGCATAAAACTTTCCATACTGCCCGGTAAAGTCTTCATGATGTAAATGTAGCCAATCGTACTCAGGCAAGGCCCCTGCAATAATCTCAGCATCATAAATTTCATCGTATGGAATCTCGGCATAAGTAAGAACAAGAGTAACTGCATCATCCCATGGCTGCATACCTCCTGGAGTGTAAACAGCAATTCTTGGTGCTTTTTCAAGTTTCACAATTTCCATATTTACCTCCGGATCGGCAATCTGATTGCGAATGACTTCTGCCTGACCATCAGCAATCATTTCATATGATACTCCGCGTATTACACATTGTTCCTCTACAGCCTTGTATCCTTTCACTAAAAAACTGCCTCCGCGATAATTAAGCAACCACTCCATTTCTAATTCGCTCTGTAATATCCAGTAAGCAATTCCATATGCCTTTAAATGATTCTTTTGCGACAAATCCATGGGAATCAATACATAAGTCGAAAATGCAGGTACAGCACTACAAACAAACAAAACCGATAAAATCCAATTCTTCATATAAACTTAAAATCTAAAGAATAACGCAAAACCATACCAGTATGTTGCCAAATATAGTAAATGAAATTAAACTTCCATAAAGCGATTGTTTCTTTGGACAACCAAACTTAGAAGGGGGGCTCAGAGTCATCATTGTCAAAAGTCTCTGAAGGATCTGTATTCATTTTAGAACTGCGTGTAATGGTTCCGGTTTGTTCAAAATTCTTGTTCGGATTAATACCCGCGGATGTACTCTGATATAACTCTGCCTCCTGACTTTGCAGGTTCTCAAATTTTGCGTATTGCTGAACAAACCGCAGTGGAACAGTCTCCAAAGCTCCATTTCTATGTTTTGCAATAATTATTTCGCCAATACCCCTCATATCCGTACCTGCCTCATTTTGAGTAAATCCATAATATTCGGCTCTATATATAAATGCCACAATATCAGCATCCTGTTCAATAGCTCCAGACTCTCTCAAATCAGAAAGTTGTGGCTTCTTATCACCTGTGCGGGTTTCAACGCTTCGGCTAAGCTGAGACAGGGCAATGATTGGAATTTCCAATTCCTTGGCTATGGTTTTAATCGACCTGGATATCGTGCTAATTTCCTGTTCCCGGTTTCCTTTGTTCTTTTCGCCGCCGGTCATTAACTGCAGATAATCAATAATTATCAGTTCAATATTGTGCTGTTGTTTCAGCCTTCTGGCCTTAGCCCGAAGTTCAAATACTGAAATAGCAGGTGTATCATCAATAAAAATAGGAGCATCGGCCAGACTACGTGTTCTTGCATGTAGTTGGGCAAATTCATGGTCTGCAAGATTTCCCTTCCGCAGTTTATCACCGCTAATCTCAGATTCACTTGAAATCAGTCGATTTACAAGTTGAACGCTACTCATTTCCAGGGAGAATACTGCCACTGGCTTTTTAAATTGTACAGCTGTATTTCGTGCCATACTCAACACAAAAGCTGTTTTACCCATTGCCGGACGTGCTGCAATAACAATCATATCACTCTTCTGCCAACCGGAAGTTACGCTGTCTAACTGTGTAAAACCTGTAGGAACCCCACTGATACCATCGCTGTTGGTCCTTGCATTCTCTATTCCCTCAATAGCCTTCTTCATTAAGGTGGCCATGCTGTCATAATTTTTACGAATATTCCCTTCGGCAATCTTAAACAGATTGTTTTCCGCCTGGTCCAGCAATTCAAACACATCACTTGTATCATCATATGCTTTTGAAAGGGTATCACCCGAAATATGAATCAGCTCTCGCAAGATGTGTTTTTGAACAATAATACGCGCATAATACTCAGCATTAGAACCTGATGCTATTCTGGAGGTAAGCTGCGATATTGCAAAAGGCCCTCCCACCTTGTCCAATTCTCCTCTATTTCTAAGTTCGTTTGTTACAGTAAGTATGTCAATTGGATTTGATTTTGCGAACAAGTCAAGAATTGCCGCAAAAATTTTCTGATGCGAATCTTTATAAAAACTATCGGGTTTTAAAATATCAATAACATCATTAACTGCCGACTTTTCCAACATTAACGCACCTAAAACAGCCTCTTCCAGGTCAAGTGCCTGTGGCGGTAATTTTGCCCCACTCTGCAGTACATTTGCCAAATCCGTCATCCGACGGTTGCTTTGAGCCGATCTACCAGCCAAAGGCGTGCTACCCTCTGATTTATTTTTACCAGTTTCTCCCATACTACAAAAGTATTTTATGATTGATTCCGAAAATTTGAATGTTCAGATACGTTATGAATAGTTATTCAATCCGGGTATGAACAATTGTTCGTAAATTACGCCAAACTTTTCAATTTTTCATTTTTTGTTACTTTGATTATGAACATTCGGTTATTAATTATAGCGATCTTATCATTAGCAATGCGTTACATAACCGGATGCAAAAAAACTGACGACTCTCCTCCAATAATAAAGGTGTTATCTCCTTCAGCCGGAAGCACGTGTAATATCCCATGCTCCATTAATATAAAAGCAGAAGTAAGCGACGATATGACCCTTACTGAAGTTTCAGCCGAGCTGTTAACTCCCGCTTTGCTTCCAACGGGTGTATCTTTAACTGTCCGGCCTGATGTAAGAGAATACTCATTAGAAACTATTTTACAAGCAACTGATATTCATATAGAAAGCGGTACCTATTTTTTAAAAATCAGTGCCCTGGACGAAATCAATAAATCATCTGAATTTATTGAAATTCAAGTTAATGAGTTCCCTAAACAATTCCAGAAGGTATATATTTTGAGTGATTTCGGCGGCTCGATATCTTTAATTGACTACTCCGGTACAACACAAAATATTATTACATCTCAAACCGGTTCTTTTGCATCGGCCGGTATGGACAGCCGTTGGAGGACTATTTATATTACAGGTACAGACCCCGGTTTAATTACCATTTTAGATCTTGACGACTACAATATCATTAGAACTATTACCGCACCCGACGCATCACCATTATCCGACCTCAGCACAGGTTTTTTAGACACTGACAACGGAAAATTCTGGCAGTTACGGGGTGCTGATGAATTATTGGGAATTACACGTGAATCCAATCAAAATCAAATATTACTGGCATTAACCGGCAATCATGTTGTAAGATATTTCGCGTTATCGGAAACCTATTTTTTCAGTATGCAGGAAACTCAGGTTCTCACAGGTAAGTCTCTGGTAGCTCACTATAAAAACTCAGGTACTTTCAAAACGCAACTGCCCTTTAACGGCACGGCCATGGGGTGCATAACACTAAATGATTCAGAATTTCTGATAGCCGTTAATAATGGCAGTACAGGTGAATTAAGTATATATAACGCAAACAGCAACACCTTAACATCTTTAATTTCAATGTTACCATTGATTGAGAAAATTGAATTCAGTGGAAATTCAAACGAGATACTCTGTTATACAGCTACCGATGTCCGAAGGGTAAATACTTCAAGTGCTTCAACGCAAATTGTTCTAAACTCGCCTGCACAACACTTAATTTTTGAACCCGTAGATTCACGATATTACATTTTGGACAACAGTAATTTATATATTGCAGACCAAAACATGGTTCTTCTTGAAACGAAACCAATCTCTAACGGAAAGAGATTGTTACTGCAATGGAATAAATGAAAAAAAGTGATTAAACTTCCTTAAAAACACCCATTTGGGTAAATTTCTTCATCCTTTTTTCAACCAGTGTATCCGGTTCGGTTTCACACAATTTGGTAAGATATTTGAGCAATTCCGATTTCATTTTGTCCAGCATCCAGGGTTTATCGGTATGCGCCCCACCCACCGGCTCTTTAATGATACCGTCAACCAACTTATTTTTAAGCATATCTTCAGGCGTCAGCTTTAAGGCATTTGCTGCTTCTTCCTTATGGTCCCAGCTTCTCCATAAGATGGATGAGCATGATTCAGGGCTTATCACTGAATACCAGGTATTCTCAAGCATCAATACTTTATCCCCAATTCCAATTCCCAATGCACCGCCGCTGGCACCTTCACCAATAATAACACAAATAACAGGAACACGCAGGCGCATCATTTCTAAAATGTTTCGGGCAATTGCTTCGCCCTGACCTCTTTCTTCAGCTTCAATACCCGGATATGCTCCCGGAGTATCAATAAAAGAAATAACCGGCTTCCCAAATTTCTCTGCTAATTTCATAAGACGCAATGCCTTGCGATATCCTTCAGGATTGGCCATACCAAAATTCCTGTATTGACGCATCTTAGTATTGATACCTTTTTGGTGGCCAATAAACATTATGCTTTTATCATTAACCAACCCAAATCCACCTACAATGGCTTTATCGTCTTTTACATTTCTGTCGCCATGCAGTTCAATAAAAGTGTTGTCACTCATGTGACGGATATAATCCAGTGCATAGGGCCTGTCCGGATGACGACTTGCCTGTACTCGCTGCCAGGGAGTAAGATTAGCATAAATCTCCTTACGGGTATCTTTCAGCTTTTTTTCCAGATCCTTGATAGTAGTCTTGGTATCAACCCCGGTTTTTTCGCCTATTTCCCTGGCTTTTTCAATTTGTTCAACAATTTCGTATATCGGTGCTTCAAAATCGAGTATGGATGACATAAGATATTTTTTTACGAAAGTACAAAAAGTATAGGGAAGGAAAACTCTTTCAGGTATATTTCACCAATACCTTTCGGTATAAAATTGTTATAAACAATGAATACACAAATGATAAAAACATTAATGCCAACAGGGTAGCCGATGAAGCAGTAAATGGAGAAATAACTGTTTCAATTTCAGATCTTTTTTGAGTTAAAAAATCTTTCTCCGTCATTTGCTCCGGATCCAGATCGCCCTGTTTTCCAATGGTTCTTTTATATTTATCCCATCCGCCTGCATCCTTTATATTTTCTTCAATCAATTCAACCCGGTCATTTCTGATGTTCTGAATAAACTCCCGGTCAATGCGGGCGTAATTAATCAAAGTAAAACCCGCGATAATAAGGCTATAAAGAGCAGCAGGGCGCATGGCTGCTTTAAAATCGGTAAAGAAAGTTTGCTGTACATTTTTAGCGACCTTTTTTTTATACCCTTGTAGTCCTAACAAGACAACAACAGGTAAAACCAACAGGTTTAATGCAATTCCTAATTCCCACCTGTATTCAAATCGAAATTGGAATAGTGCCAGCCGGACAATAATCCAGCTCAGGGCGAAAATCAAACCGATCTGAAGTAATTTATTCCCCTTCATCAGCCATTCATAGAAGCAAGAAACTCCTCATTAGAACGGGTTCCCTGCATTCTGTCGCGCAGGAACTCCATTGCTTCCACCGGTGTCATATCCGCAAGATGCTTTCTAAGAATCCATATTCGGTGAAGTACATCTTTATCCAAAAGCAAATCTTCTCTGCGGGTACCCGATGCCAAAATATCTATTGCTGGGAATAAACGGCGGTTGGCAATTTTCCTGTCAAGTTGCAATTCCATATTACCCGTGCCCTTAAACTCTTCAAAGATTACCTCATCCATCTTTGAACCTGTATCCACAAGAGCAGTAGCGATAATAGACAAGGATCCGCCATTCTCAATTTTACGGGCAGCCCCAAAGAATCTTTTGGGTTTATGCAAAGCATTTGCGTCCACACCCCCGCTAAGTACTTTACCCGATGCAGGGCTTACGGTGTTGTAAGCACGGGCCAGACGCGTAATTGAATCCAGAAGGATACACACATCATGTCCGCATTCAACCAGTCGTTTTGCCTTCTCCAGCACAATATTGGCAACCTTTACATGTCGCTCGGCAGGTTCGTCAAAAGTAGATGCAATAACCTCTGCATTAACACTGCGCGCCATATCTGTCACCTCTTCAGGGCGCTCATCAATAAGCAAAACAATTAAATAGGTTTCCGGATGATTTGCGGCAATAGCATTGGCTACATCCTTTAACAACATTGTCTTACCCGTTTTTGGCTGCGCTACAATCATCCCCCTCTGTCCCTTTCCTATTGGTGAGAACAAATCCATAACTCGTGTAGATAGATTCTCGGTATTGTGACCGGTAAGTTTAAACTTCTGATCGGGAAATAATGGAGTAAGATATTCAAAAGGAACACGATCTTTAATAAAATCAGGATTTCGGCCATTAATTTTATCTACTTTTATTAACGGGAAATACTTTTCGCCCTGCCTTGGCGGTCTAACCGTTCCTTTTACGGTATCACCGGTTTTAAGACCATAAAATTTTATCTGATTTAAAGAGACATAAATATCGTCAGGAGAAGAAAGATAATTGTAATCGGAACTGCGCAAAAAACCATATCCGTCGGGCATAATCTCAAGAACTCCTTCGTTATTTACTATACCGTCAAAATTATACATCGGTTCCTGAACTTCCTGTCTTTCCCTCTGTTCAACACGGGGCTGCCGTTCCTGATTGTTTCTATCGTTATTACCATTACCAAACTCAGGTTGTCTTGATTCGACGTTGTTACTTTCCGCTGCACGTTCACCATTCTCCATTCTCTCCACACGCTCAGGCCGTTCCTGGTTAGCCGAACGTTCCGCGTTCGGCTGATGATCTCTTCGTTCTTGTCTGAAATCAGGTCGGCGGTCGCCACGGTTTTCGTTTCTATGCCGGTCATTCAACGATGCAGGTTTGTCAGAAGAACGTTCATTTTGTCCGGCTGGCGGGTTTTGCCTATTCCTTTCGCCGGCAGAAGGTTTTTCGTTTGCGGCGTTAAACAAGTCACGTGCAGGAGGAGACTGTGGTTTCTCGCCGGTTTTATTCAATGGCGCTTCAACCTGTTTCTCTTTGCTATCCTGCGTCTTGTTTTCAGGTCTGTTTTGCGGGCGGTTTTCGGGTTGTCTGGAACCAGATTCCACCTTGCCATCATTCCGCTTTCTGGGACGTAAGCCGCCTCTGTCAGAATTATTGCTCTGATTTACAACCGCCTCTGTCTTAGACTCATTGAGTGTGCCCGCCGGTACGTTATCAGAAGTGCTGCCCTTGACTTTCTTTGCCCGGGCAGGATTAACGGCCTGCTCATCAAGAATTTTATAAACAAGATCTTCCTTCTTTAATGTTTCAGGTTTGGCAATATCCAGATTTTTTGCAATATCTCTCAGTTCTGCAACTTTTTTTGCATTGAGCTCAAGAATGTCGAACATAAAAAACTATGGGTTTAATAAATTTTACTTTATGAATTTCTTCCATGAATTGAAATACAGGGATTTGAAAAAAAAACAGGCTGACCGAAGAATGCAAACCAACCTGACTTGACAGTGCAATGATAAAACAAAATTTCAAGCCAAATCCCTCCCTTCAAAAAAAAATATGATTTTTCATCTCATCAAATACATCCATAAGGCCTGATAAAATTTTTCCAACTTTCTTGGATTTGAAGAAAATTACAATATCTTTGTAAGTAAATACTTACTAACGAAAATTTACTAAGTGAACAATAAATTCAGCGACAGACAGATAGAAATTATGGAAGCTGCAATGTTGCGAATAGACCAACATGGCATTCAGGAATTGACGATTAAAAATCTGTCAGCCGATTTAAATCTGTCAGAAGCTGCCCTATACCGACATTTTAAGAGTAAGAATGAAATTCTTTTGGGGTTGCTTGATTATTTTATTTCGGATTTGAACGCAAGAATTGAAATCATTGTAACCAATAAGACAGCGCATCCTTCAGACATTATTCGCGGTATCTTCACCAGTCAGCTCAACAACATTGTAAAGCGTCCCAGCATAGTAAGTGTCATTTTTTCAGAGGGTATATTTCATTTTAATAAAGAACTGCGCGATAAAGTATCGTCCATGATGGGGGTTATTCAGGAACATATCCGTGAACAGATTCATCGTGGTCAAGATGAAAACATTTATGGCAAACTGCTGGGGGCAGGTCATATTACAACCGTAATTCTGGGGAGCATGCGAATGGTGGTTCTGAAATGGAAGTTTTCAGGAAAAAAATCCAATCTGGTGAATGACGGCACTACAGTATTAAACGGAGTATTGAAGATGCTGGAAAAATAAATTAAATCCAATCCAATGAAAACAAAACAAATTTTAAAAATTCTTTCCGGGTTACTGCTGACGGGTTTTGGCGGTATGTCTTTGTTCATGACCCTTTCGGTTATCTTCGATTGGTTCGGTATGCGAGAGAAAGAAGGCAATTATGTACTCTTTATTGTTTACGCCAATCTGATGTGCGGAGTTCTGTATATCGTTTCAGCATATTCACTATTTAAAAACCCCAAAGTAGCGCGCATACTAATGCCGGCAGCAGTGGTTATTCTTATTGCAGCTTTCATTGGCTTGCAAATGCATATTCAATCGGGGGGGATTTATGAAGAGAAAACTGTAAAAGCAATGATATTCAGAATAATATTTACTACCGTATTGGGCGCAACAGCCTTTTTCCTTTCCAAAAGTTCCAACAGCAAAACACTTGGCCATAGAAACACTTCTCATTAATACTATTAAAAAAATGAAAACCTATTCCTTCGCCTTTATATCCCTAACAGTCGTGTTGATTTTGGGAAGCTGTTGTACAGAATCGGATACATCTAAAATAACTGCTGCAAACACCGAAAAGGAAACCAAAACACTAAGCAACGATACCAAAGCACTTTCTTTGATGAATACACAGTGCTTCACTTGTCATCATCCTGATATGAACCGGGATGACCGAGTGGCTCCTCCAATTTTTAAAATAAGGGAACATTATTACGACGATGAAATTAGTCGGGCGGATTTCATCCATCAAATCGTATCATTTGCCTCCAACCCCACTGAAGAAAAATCTATTATGTACGGAGCGGTAAGAAATTTTGGCTTGATGCCCAAACAGAACTTTAAGGAAGAAGATTTAGAACTGATAGCCGGTTACCTCTATGACAATGACGTTTCGAGTGACGAATGGTATGCCATGTGGGAAAAATTTGAAAAAGAGCAGCAAAGTAAATAACGTGTAACCAAAGTATCAATTCAATCTTCAGAAGTACCATAACTTTGTATGCACAATTATTAAAAATAATAAATTATGAAATATTACAATTCCAAAAGGTTTACAGGCACCAGCATAGAAGCCATGCGTCCCAAAGTTGAAGAAGCACTGAAAGCAGAAGGTTTCGGAGTCCTGACAGAAATAGACATTAAAGCCACCATGAAGAAAAAACTGGATAAGGATTATCTTCCTCATATTATACTGGGCGCCTGCAATCCTGTTTATGCCGATAAAGTTCTAACTGCAGAACCTACCATAAGCACCATGCTTCCCTGCAATGTAACCATGAGGCAGCTGGAATCAGGAGAAATTGAAGTAGCCACCATTGACCCGCTTGCTGCCATGAGTGCCGTAGGCAATCCTTCTCTGGAAGCACATGCACAAGCAGTAAGCCAGATGCTCAGCCGGGTACTGAATAATATTCACGCATAATGGAAAAACATATTTATACCGTCAGTTTAGATTGGTCTGAAGGCCGAAAAGGAATCATGGAAGCAGCGGGGCTGCCTCAGAAAATTGAAGTGGCAACACCTCCCGAATTCGACAAAGGTGTTCCCGGTATCTGGAGTCCTGAGCACTTGTACACCGCCTCTATTCTTAGTTGCTTTATGACCACTTTTCTTGCCATTGCCGAATATTCCCAGTTGGAATACTCTGCATTCAACTGTAAGGCCGAAGGTGTGCTTGACAAGGTAGAAGGAAAATACCAGATGACCGAAGTGAGATTGTATCCTGCACTTACCATCAGCGATGAATCTAAAAAAGAAAAGGCTGTGAGAATTCTGGAGAAATCAGAAGCAGCCTGTCTGATATCCAATTCGGTAAAAACCAGTGTACATCTGCATCCTGAAATTGTGGTACAATGAACTTTAATTACTTAAATACAATCCGTGAAATGTCTCAACAAAAGGGACATTTCACTTCATTGAACTAAAAAAATTTACGCCATGAAGTTAGTGAACACTCACATACTAATTCTTTTTACACTGCTTTCTCTATCACCTGCAACCGCCCAACAGTGGAGTTTGAAACAGTGCATTGACACAGCAAAAGTGAATAATAAAAACCTTTTGATAGCGCGGAATCAGGAATTATTGAGCGACCTTAAAACCAAAGAAACCAGGAGTAATTTGATACCCAAATTAACTGCAAATGCCGGTTACAAATACTTTATTGAACTGCCCACTCAACTAATGCCTCTTTCGGTATTCAATCCTATGATTCCCGAAGGTCAGTTTAAAGATGCACAGTTTGGGGTTCCACACAACATCGATGCGAATTTACAGCTAACAGTTCCCTTGTATAATGCAAACTTATTCGGAGCCATAGAAGCTACCGGCCTGGCCAAAGAAATCAGCACTCTTTCAGTTTCAAAGTCTGAAGAACAACTTGAGTATGACATTACCGGTTTGTATTACAATGCACAATTACTTCTCTACCAATCTGATTTTGTTGACAGCAACCTCAACAACGCACAAGAATTGCTAAAAACCATTCAGCTACTCAGAAGTCAACTGATGGCCCGTGAGATTGATGAACGAAAAATTCTATTGCAGATATCCGATCTTGAATATCAAAAATTAATAATTCAAGACCGTTACGAGCAGATTTTAATGGCATTGAAATTTCACATGGGCATTGGCAACGAAACTCCTCTTCAAGTACAAAGGACGCCTGAAGAAATTACCAAGACCGAATACAACATACTTCCCTCGATTGACCGGCGCATATCAGAAATGCAAAAATTACTTGTTCAATCAGAAATAAAAACTCTGCGACGCTCAAGAATTCACCCCACAGTAAACCTTTTGGCACAATACGGTACTACAGGTTATGGATACGACCGGGCACCGAATACCTTTTTAAGCTTTTACCCTTTAGGTTTTGCAGGAATTCAGTTATCATATCCCATTTTTAACGGGATGACACACAAAGAGAAAATGGCTCAAAAAAAGATAGAATTTCAGCAAAAAGATCTCCAGTCAGAACTACTTAAAGAAAGTCAGACCTTTCAGGTAAATAAAGCCCTCAGTGAACGAAATATCGCCGGGAGAAGTATTGCTTCGCTGGAAGAACATGTCTTGATTGCGAAATACATTTATAACCAGACCTTAATTACGCTGAAAGCCGGTACTGCTACCATTACCGATGTTTTAACCGCCGATGCTGAACTGCGCAAAATTCAACAGGAGCAGGTAAATACCCGATTTCAGTATATGAAAGCAAACTTAGAACTCAAAAAAACCACAGGAAATATTACAAAATAATCGCCATGAAAAAGCACTGGAAAAAACTATTGTTCCTATTAGCCGGACTCGCACTGCTTGCTATTACGGTACGAACTCTACTAAAGAATAAGGAAGAAACGAAATCAAGAGTCTATCAATACGACCGTAAGGACCCGATACATGTATTTACAGACACTATTAGTATATCGGATATCGGCACAGAAAAAGAATACACAGGAACTTTCGAGCCCTGGCGGGAGACCAAAGTAAGTGCAGAAACACAGGGAAAAATCAATCAGATATATGTTGAAACCGGAGACGCAGTACTTCCCGGTCAAATTTTATTGCAACAAGATATTGCACTTTTGCAGCACCAGCTTCAATCCATTGAAATTCAAATTCAAGGTTTTGAGCAAGACATTGCCCGTTACACCATTTTAACAGAAGCCGACGCCATTCAGGGGGTACAATTAGAAAAAACACAACTGGGCTTAAAAAGTACACAGGTACAAAAAGCAACCGTGCTTGCCCAAATCAGCAAAGCCGTCATCAGAGCCCCCTTTCAGGGAGTAATCACAGCGAAATTAAATGAAATTGGAGGATTTGCCGCACCGGGCGTCCCTCTCTTGCAAATAACAGAACTGCACCGGCTGAAGTTTACCATTCAGGTACACGAGAAAGACCTGCACCAATTCACCATCGGAAATACATATAAAATTATGGCAGACGCCTTGCCGGAAATGGAATTTACCGGAACAGTAAACATGACAGGCAGTAAAGCATCACCGGCAAACACTTATCCGGTACAAATGGAAGTTGAAAACACAAAAGATTTAAAAATTAAAGCCGGTATGTTTGGAAAAGTACAAATATCCGGCAGCAAACCAACGAAAGGAATCCAAATTCCATCGACAGCGGTTACCGGAAGTGAAGAACAGCCCCGTGTATATCTGGTACAAGACGGAATTGCGCATTTACAGGACATCACCATTGAAAACAGAGAAGGGAACAATGTAATTGTAAGAAAAGGGCTCTCGGCCGGTGACATCATTGTAACCAGGGGATTCATTCAGCTTTTTGACGGTGCTCATGTAGCAACAAAATAATCCGCATTATGAACATTACAGAAATATCCATCAAACGACCATCGCTAATTATAGTGATGTTCAGCGTATTTACACTGTTGGGCATTATTGGATATAAGAATCTGAGCTACGAGCTTATGCCCGACTTTAACCAACCCGTTGTGGTAATAAAAACGGTGTATCCCGGTGCTGAGCCCGATGAGGTGGAAACATCCGTATCCCGCAAAATTGAAGATGCACTATCCAACCTTGAAGGCGTTGACTATTTGGTAACAAAATCATTACCCAACGCATCCATCATTATTGCCAATTTAAAATACGGAACCGATCTTGACAAAACCATGCAGGATGCCCAGCGGTACATTGACAACATAAGAAAAGAACTGCCTGCCGATATCCAAAGTCCCGTAATGAGCAAGGTTTCACCCAACGACCTCCCCATCATGTCCATCAGTGCTACCAGTGATTTACCTACTGCAGAATTTTATCAAAAAATGAAGGACGATTATCTACCGCAGATACAACAAATAAAAGGGGTAGCAGAGATTACCATTCTGGGAGGAGAAGAACGGGAAATTCAGGTGGACGTAGATCAGCAGAAGTTGCGGCATTATAAAATTTCGTTGTATCAGGTTACTGAAGCCATAAATCGGTCGGGGCTGGATTTACCTGCCGGCAGGGTAGAAACCGGAGCCGAAAGTAATTCCGTTCGGATTACCGGAAAGTTTACCAGTATTGATGATATTGCCAACGTTCAAATTGCAATGCCCGTCCCCGGCAGTCCTGTTTATGTTAAAGATGTTGCAGAAGTAACTGACGGCATTAAGGAGACCTCATCCATTAGCAGATACAATGGAAAGCCCGGCATAGGTCTGCTGTTAAAAAAACAAGGCGATGCCAACGCAGTGGACGTGTCGCGTGAAGTACAAGAAAAACTAAATGAAATTGAAAATCAAAACAGTGACAATAATATGAAATTTATTATTGCAGATGACAGCACCGACAATACCATAGCTGCCGTGGAATCGGTAGTGGTCGATCTGATTCTGGCAGTTATTCTGGTCTCCTTTGTAATGGTATTGTTTCTGAAAAGCTATATCAATTCTATCATAGTACTGGTGGCCATACCAACATCACTGATTACTGCCTTTGCCACCATGTGGCTGCTTGATTACACACTAAATCTAATGACTTTGCTGGCCATGTCGCTCATTATAGGAATATTGGTTGATGACGCAACGGTAGTTTTAGAAAATATACAAAGGCATCTGGATATGGGTAAAAACAAAAAGGATGCGGCAATGGACGGTAGGATGGAGATCGGTTTTTCGGCGTTGTCCATCACGCTGGTTGACGTGGTGGTGTTTTTACCCATACTTTTTCTTCAGGTTTTTGTAGCGGACATGCTCATGCAGTTCTCGGTTGTAGTGATAACATCTACCCTTACCAGTCTGCTGGTGGGATTTACGCTTACCCCTTGGCTGGCATCGCGCATTGGTAAAAAGGAAGAAATGAAACCTACCAATATCATCAACCGGTTTTTACTTTGGTTTGAACATAAATTGAACAGCTTTACCCACTGGTATGGAAATTTGCTCACCTGGGTGTTGAACCATAAATGGGTATTTGGAGGCATAGTAATTCTACTTTTTGTAATGACCATAGGCATTTTTAAACAGGGAATTATAGGGAAGGAACTTATATCCACCGGAGACCAGGGTAAATTCAGGCTGGCTTTGGAGTACGACAAAACCACATCTATTGCAGAAAACAACCGGATAACAACCGAAATAGAAGAGTATATACTTGCTACACCTGAAGTGTCAACAGTGTTTAGCAACATTGGCGGGCCGGGAACCGGGATTGGAAGTTTGGGCGTAGGCGAACAGCATAAGTCGGAGTTTACCGTACAGTTAAAATCGAGAGAGGAGCACGACGTGCCACGCACTGAAGAATTCATGATAAAACTTCGATCGGAACTGAAACAAAAATTCCCGGGAATTAACTTCTCAATGGCCACGCTGGGACTCATTCCACGCTCGGCTCCGGTAGAAATTACCATCAGTGGAAGTAATGCAGAAGTAGTACTTGAAACATCTAAAAAATTAAAACTCGCCATTGAAGAAATTCCGGGTGCCGACAATGTACAGCTATCGGTTACCGAAGGCAGCCCCGAATACAAGGTAATTCCTGATAAAGACAGGATGCAGCGTCTGGGGCTAAACACTGCATATACAGGTATTAATTTACGTACAGCTTTCACCGGAAATGATGATGCAACACTAACCGAAAACGGTACTGAATATCCCGTAAGAATACGCCTTCAAAATTTTGACCGGAAGAATTTTGAGGATGTAGGAAATCTTATCATTGTGAATCCCATGGGAATGCCGGTAGAAGTTTCACAATTTGCATCTATAGTGCAGGCACCGTCACCATCCATGCTGGAACGCAAAGACCGGCAACCGGCTGTAACCATTACCGCCGACGCACTGGGACGCCCTTCAGGTACCGTAGCCGATGATATTGTTGCATATATGAAAGAAAATCCGGTTCCTGATGGTATTGAGGTAAGCTGGGGCAGCGATATTAAGCGTCAGCAGGATAGTTTTTCGGCACTCATTTCGGTACTTTTAATATCCTTTATTCTCATTTATCTCATCATGGTTGCTTTATACGACAGCTTTATATATCCGTTCGTGGTGCTATTTTCAATTCCCGTAGCTGCTATAGGTGCCATTCTTGCCTTGAATTTATCCTTGAATAACATCAGCCTGTTTGCACTGCTGGGCCTGATTATGCTGATGGGTCTTGTAGTTAAAAATGCAATTTTAATCGTAGATTTCACCAATCAACTGAAAGCACAAGGAAAACATTACCGTGAAGCGCTTGTAATTGCAGGTAAAGAAAGACTGCGTCCAATTCTTATGACTACGCTTTCCATGGTATTCGGAATGCTACCCATTGCCATGGCCAGCGGTACTGCCGCCGAATGGAAAAACGGTCTGGCATGGGTAATCATTGGTGGATTGATGTCGTCTTTGATACTTACAGTTTTCCTGGTGCCGGTGGTGTACGATGTTGTGGATGGACTGAAGGGAACATTGGGAAAGAGATTTAAAAAATAAATTCAAGTGTTATTTTAAAAAATTTTTCGAAATAAAAAAAATTCAGTTATATTATTGAGGATGTAGGAATTTCTTATGATATAATATATCTTAAAGATATTTTATTATATCATTCTTTTATTATTTGAAAAGATTTGCGCTTGTATACACACGACACCCTGCCGACTTTTTTCGCCGATTTAAAGAGGGTGGAGGATTTGACCCCCTTTGGGAAAAGGATGGTGGGACGCGCATGCATGTGAAGTCAATCATCAGACAATTTTAATACGGGTAATTTTAATACAAATTTATTTGAACCTGAAAAAGCCCACACCCTCTCAATTCCAATCGTCGTCTTATTCTATGCATCGCAAGACGTTTCCGGTTACACCCAACGGCTACTTTGCAACCAACACCCCCTGGAGCATGCTGCATTTAGATGGTGATAACAACACCCCGTACAGCGGCAACGGATGGCGCAAATGGATGCGAACAGGGGTGTTTATGAAAGAACATTCAGATGCTATGTATGTGGGGCTGAAACAGGAAAACGGCACCAACCGAAGCGATGCAGTAATCAATTGGAGCGACGACCAAACTAACGGGTATTTCTAAAAACAGATTTTAATAACTCTGCAAAACTTATTCAGATGCCCTTTTTGTTTTCTTTCCGCATCCTCATCTTATTTTTATCCTGATATAGCCCGCTATATCAGAATAAAAACGAATCGAATCTGCTGGAAACAAATTCAAAAATTGCTATCTGCTGTTTTTAGAAATCCCCTCCAATGGCGGGGTTGACAAACTGCGTTTCTTATTCACCGCCCCGGCTTCCACAGGGAATGGCAACAATTCCAACCCCAAAGACAGGCTCAGCCTAAATGGTTACGAATTTATGCGTATGCAAACTTATACTACTGTGAACAACACGGCTGGTTTTCCGGTAGGGCACATAGGCATTGGCCCCATGTTCGACAATACCAATGTTCCTCATTCCAGATTGCATATTAATGCTGAAGACCTTCTTTAATAGAGAATATTAAGACTCAAACAAGTCTGATACAGGAACCTTCAATCCATCGGCTAACCTCTTTACTACTGAAAGACTTGTATTAACCACACCACGTTCAATACGCCCAATTTGTGAGGTATCTAGCCCGGCACGATGTGCTAGTTCCTCTTGTGAAAGCGATGTCTCTGTACGTATTTCACGAACACGCATACCAAATTTTTTCACAAACTCCAAATCTCTGTAATATGGCACATGCAATGTTCCATACATAAAAAAATATATAAAAGAGCAAATTAGCCTTAAATAATTTTATATATTTGAGGTGTGAAATCTGTAATTATTATAATGTTAACCCTTGAATGCATTACTGCATCCGGTCAGACCAACTTGGTGTTTAATGGCGATTTTGAAATATATAGCAGCTGTCCGTTAAGCGAGTCATCGCCTTTTCAAAATCCTTATGAGATTACAAAATGCACAGGTTGGAACGCGCCAACTTATGGCACTTCCGACTACTTTCACCGATGCGCAACCAACCCCATTGTTTCAGTTCCTAGTAACCTTGGTGGTTTTCAACAACCATTCAATGGTGATGGATACCTATGAGGTTATTTTAATACCTACACAGGTGGCGCCGGATGGGATGGTTACAACGGAATTATGTGGTGGGAATACATTCAAGGTCAACTAATTGAACCCTTGAAAACTGGAGTTTTGTATCAAGTAAAACTAAGGGCTTCACTTGCAGAATATTCTGATTTGGCAATCCGAGAATTTGGAATCTATTTTTCAGAAGATGCAATTACAAGCCAAAACACAGCAAATTTAAGCGTAAATCCACAGGTAGTCTTCTTCTTTCAAAACTACTTTACCGATACTTTGAATTGGATTGAATGTTCTGGTTATTATTTTGCACAAGGAGGTGAAAAACACCTTACCATTGGCAATTTCAAAAATAATGAAACCACAGATACTTTGCGTGTTTATGATGGCAACACCCTATGGCCACCTGTTGACAACCCACTGGTAACCTATATTTACATTGATGCAGTTGAAGTATTTGAATCGGGCGAATTATCAATACCTAATGTGTTTACCCCTAACAATGATGGTTTTAATAACTTTTTGACTTTTCCGAATTTGACAGATTACGAAGTGATTATTTACAACCGATGGGGTAATGTGGTTCGGCATGAGGCGTTAACTAATTTTTCGTGGGACGGCAAAAATAGTTCCGGCATTTTGTGCAGCGAAGGAACTTATTATTATGTTATTGTGTATTCGACAACTAAACAACCCATCTACAAAGGATTTGTACAACTTATACATTAAACGCTAACCATAAAACAAACAATCATGAAAAGAAAAACCTTACGAATTTTGGCACTTTCCACAGGGTTAATTAGCCCTATTGTTACTTTTGCCCAACAAAACCCAACCAATACAAGTCCAGCTGGAGTTGCTCCTTCAGGACAGAATAGTCAGCAATATTGGTCAAGGGCGGGTAATAACAATAGTATCGGCAACAACAACATCTTCGGTACCCTTTGGAACTCCCCCATATATACCTACACAGATGGTACAAACCGCACCCGGCTCAACGGCTCTTTGGTAACTAACCTTAACGGGGTTACATCGCAAGACGTTTCCGGTTACACCCAACGGCTACTTTGCAACCAACACCCCCTGGAGCATGCTCCATTTAGACGGAGACAACAACACACCCTATAGCGGCAACGGATGGCGCAAATGGATGAAAACAGGCGTGTTTATGAAAGAACATTCGGATGCTATGTATGTGGGGCTGAAACAGGAAAACGGCACCAATAGAAGCGATGGTATATATTTAATTATATCAGCCTGAAAAACTTGCGAGTTACTTGTGCTCATACCGCAACTACAAATTCAATTTTCCTTCATCAAAAAATTCTGATAACGAGACATCTAAGACCTTAGAAAGTTCGTACAAATACCACACAGTAGGACATGACTTACCATTCTCTACACGTTCAATACTTTGGGGATCTTTGCCGCACGCAAATGCCAAATCTCGTTGCGACATCCTTTTTTCTTTTCGGATATTAACAATTCGTTCACCAATTTTTCGCGCAAAAATCAACTTATCCACAACACGAAACAACACATATGTTGATAAAACTTTTAATTTTCTACATTTGTAGTAAAATAATACTTAACTTAGCTAACATGTACAAGCTGTTAGCCTTTATTATAATTTCGATGGCAGTTACTCGTGGTATTACACAACAAAATCTCATCTTCAACGGGGACTTTGAAATATATGATACTTGCCCTACCTCTATTTCGACCCCGGGTGACTTACAAATTGAACATTGCACTGGGTGGTATGCGCCAACCTTTGCTACTCCTGATTATTTCAATACTTGCGCGAGCTGGCCGGTTAGTGTTCCAAGCAACACGATGGGTGATCGCACACCATATAGTGGTTATGGATATTGTGGTTTGTTGATAGAATATTGTTTTAGCCCTAATGGCACATGTGACTATGGGTGGTGGATTGAATATGTTCAATCAGAAATATCAATTGAACTGAAGTCTGGGTATGAATATCAATTTCACTGCCGAATTTCACTAACAAATAAATTATTTGCACAATATGCTTATTCCAAGTTTGGAGCCTTATTTACAACAACTCAAATAAACAGGTCTGATGCTAAATCGTTCGATTTAATCCCTCAAGTATTTAACGGTGCAACGAACCACCTATTAGATACCAATTGGATTGAGTTATCTGGAATTATTATTGCCCAAGGTGGGGAAAAATATGTAACACTTGGTTTTTTTATTGACACTCTCAATCCTGACACATTAATGCGCCCTGAGAACGTTGACCCAATCGCTGATTGGTATTATAACAGTTATTACTTTTTAGATGATATTGTTTTAATTGAAACAGGTAACGTAACCAACTTCCCAAATGTCTTTACACCAAACAGTGATGGTAAAAACGACTATTGGTCTCCCTTAAATTTAAATCTAAATGAGGTTATTTATATTTATAATCGATGGGGTACTTTAGTGTATATCCTAGATTCAGAAAACAATAAATGGAACGGAAAAACTTTGAACGGCAATTTATGTGTAGATGGTGTTTACTTTTTTTCTTCAACATTTAATAGAAACGGAACAATTCAACTCATAAACAACTCACAATGAAGCGTAAACTTTTACTCACAGTTTGTATTCTAAGCACAACTTATTTGAATGCTCAAACACCCACTGGCACTGCTAACAGCACCATTACCCCATGGAACCCAAGTTCCTCAAGTTTCGCATGGTTCAGAGGAGGAAATCTCCCTGGTGGGGCTGCAGGCAACAACAACATCTTCGGCACCTTCTGGAACTCCCCCATTTACACTTACACAGACGGTGTAACCCGTATGAAACTCAACGGCACTACAAGCTATCCTGTAAATACCAGTACTGCCGGT
>CAZDUI010000053.1:0-24086 GCA_964508605.1 uncultured Weeksellaceae bacterium
TGATGTTATAACGTGGGATTAATTCCCAAACAACAGGTACAATTGCGGGTAATCAAATATAGCGCTTATTTATTCTAAATCAATTCTTACTTCTGACCATAGCAATCCCACTCCCAATAAAACCAACCATAGCACCTAACATGGCCAATGCCATATCTTTCTGCCCATCCCAAACATCACCCTGCTGACCATTATAAGCCTCAGCCTGCTCCGGTGAAAGCACAACAGCAATCAACCATTCAAATACTTCGTAAAACGCACTACTTGCCAAAATAAATATCAAAGATAACACTCCCGCGGCTCCAACTTTAGTATTGAATCGTAATTGGAATACATCACTGGCAGGAAAAAAAAGCAGAATACCAAACATAAAATGAACGAACCTATCGAACATATTTCTTTTAAAACCAAACATTTCATCTATTCCAAACCAGGAATCATACGGGACAAACGAATAAATCCACCGGGCTCCCAATGCGTGTAAAAGCAGAAAAAGAACAATGCATGTATAGCCGGTTAACGATAGAGCTACATTTCTTCGCATTCGCCATAAAAGAAAAGCTGCAACCGGAAAATGCGCATTTTGCAATAGCTGTTCTTTAGGATACAAGGGTTCAATAAAAAGACAAGCGCTAATGAAAATATAGGCAAATAAAATAAGCGTACGAGTTCTCATTAAAAACCAATGTGCAACTGATAATTTACAAATACGATTCTTGACTGAGGCATCTCTGCTCCTGATGTTGGACGCAATTTCCCTTCATTCCTGAGGTAGGCAGCCTGCCACTTTCGATCCTCTGAGGATAAGAATTTATACAATTCAAAGTTCTTATCGCTGCTTAACGAAGATTTAACTTCTGTAACATCACCTGACCATGCAATACTAATTTCCAAACTATCCTTTGGAAGAAAATTGAAACCATTTTCCAGCAGGTCATTTCTAAGAGCCTCTATACCTTGCCTATATGTGAAGTTCTTTAAAGGTTTATAAACCGGCAATGAATCCGGTTTAGAACGCCATTTAAAAGGATAATATGCTGTTTCCAAATCGTATATTCGCTCGTATGATTTTCCATAATGTGGATACTCGAATTCAGGCGCGGCTTCATCATAAACCACCCAGGTTATGAGTGGAGAAAGAGAAAGTTCTTCTTTATTTTGCACAGCACCTGCAAAGCCGGCTTTTATTCGCATATTTCTAATTTCAACTTGTTTTCCCGGTATTTCAATAGACCATTTCAATGGAACGCCAGGCGATTTCATACTAAAATCTGATGACAATAAATTAGAGTATAGGTACTTTTTACCCTGAAGATAAGGATTAGGCATAAGATACTCCTTTACAACCGGATCATAATTCTCTTCATCGTAGTCAGGATAATCCTTTTTTACCACATAGGGAAAAAACTTTACAAACCAACCATTGATATAAAACCTTCCATACACAGCTCCGTTTTTATATATGTTCTTCCAGAATTCAAGGTCAGGATTTCCTTTTCGAGCTTTAATGAACTCACCTAAAATCGGCTTTAGTTCAGTTATCCAATCATCCAGGCCAATACCTTTTAGCGATTCAACACGGCTTTCTATTTCCTGCCAATCATGAACCGTTCCTTCTATTCTAATGAAAGGAATACCACAACCTGACATTGCAAAATAACTAAAGGATTCTTTAAAACTTTCAAGAAGCTGTACTGAGAAAGCCGTAAAATCGACAGAATCTGTTGTACTGAAATGGGGTAATAGTAGCCGGGCGTAATCTGGCTTAATATATTTTACTACAGAATCGCTAAAGGAGTGTATAAGCTGCTGCCAGGAATTCGAATTTGCCGATAGTAATGCATCATTTCTGATTTTAATCTCGCGTTTAGAATCACTCTCCGCCAGTTGTTGTCTGTATGCAGCACCTTCATCAGAATTAAGGTGATAATTAACACCCTGACATATCAGAAACCAAATATCATCAGGGCTTAAAACAAGTGGCCTGTGTTGGTCGTAACATATTCTAAGAACTTCAAGAAAACCATGTCCTTCGTTAACTATTAGATAATCTTTATTAACAGGATGATTTGCAGCTGCAAAAAACCTTCTTCCAACAAAATATTGTTGCAACGTATCTATATTATCTGGCTTCAAAGGCTCAGTTGCCGGTTTTACACTATCTACCTGGAACTCATAGCTATTTGCATAAATATTCTTATTATTAATATTTTGTGCTAAACTAAAACATGGAATAAGTGCGAGTATTATAAACAGATAACCCTTGGTGACGTTAACCATATTAGTAACTTTTAATTCTTATATACGACTTCTTTACTCCTTCTTCTCTTCCTTGGGCTTCTTCTCTTCCTTAGACTTCTTCTCTTTATTTTTCTTATCTTTTTTCCCTTTCGAACTACCCAACTTGGCACCCTCAGCCTGCACATTTTTAACATCCTCAGGATTCATTCTATTTCCAAATTCATCAATAGGGTTACCAAATTCATCATATTTCTGCTCAATTCTTAATTGGCCGGCCTGATAGAACGCCTCACGTTTCAACTTGCCGCCATCTTCCCAGTGCTCATATACCATTCCGTCAAGCTGCCCTGCATTGTTAAAATTCTCTGTTATCATATCCACTCCTGAAGGATAATATCTTTTCCACTTTCCAATCTGCATCCCGCCTTTATATTCTCCTTCAAGAGCCAACTGTGTATTTTCATGATAGTATTTTACAGGACCGTGTTCTTTTCCCGATTTATAGGTCATTTCAATTTGAGGATTCTGATTTTCAAAGTAACTTTTATAGCTACCGTCCATTACGCCGTTTTTATACATAACCTCCTTGTCTTTTATGCCTGGCCGAGAATATTTTATGGTTTGACCGTCAAGGATGCCTTCTTTATAATTTTCAACTTTTTTTTCTGTCCCATCTTCAAAATACCAGCGGGCAGTTCCATTTATTTTACCGTTACTGTAGTTTTTTTCCCAAGCAAGAGCACCGGGCTTCTTTTCTCCGCCTTTTCCTGATGGAGGAAACCAGTACATCCAAACACCATGTTCTACGCCGCCCACATGAGAACGCAAGCTCATTTTCTGCCCATCTTCATACCATGTCATGCTTACACCATCTTCCTTTCCATTCAGAAAAGAAGCACAATGTTCACGATTGCCATTATAGTGACAACCTTCGCAAATACCTGTAAATGGTTTGCCGGAACCTTTAATATAAACTGTATTTGTGTTCTGTTCGTATTCCAAATCTTCATTGCAATCAGCAAGACTCTTTTTTGAACCACATTTACCATCCCCACATGGGCTTTGCGGTTCTGGCTGTTCCTGTGCGTATGTGAACGTATTGCCCAACACTATCAAGGATAAAGACATTACATTAATTATTTTCATAATCATCATATTAATATTTGCTCAAAAGTATCCATACCACCATTTAAAAAACCTTTAATTAAACCGGACAAGGTAGAATTTAAATTCTGAGGAATAATATTTTTCTTAAACTCCTCATTATCATACTCGAATACAGTTTTAGGATAAAAAACATATCCTACGTAATTTCCATCCTCAAAAATCAGGCCTCCCCACTCGTCATCATTTCTGCCTTTCAACCGGCAGATAAAACTACCGGACGGTACATCAAGATCGGCCAACAAATTATCTACCCCTTGATTGTGCTTCTGTTTACCTACTTCACCAGATATTTCCCTATCGAAACCACACCAACTGGAATTCAACCCGTATGTTTCCAAAATTTTGTAAAGCCAATTCCGTGCTTGCCAAAGCGTAAAAAACTCAATAATTGCAATCGTTTGTCTACCCAGCCTTGCTGCCCTCAGCTGCTTTCTGCCATTCCTATCGGTATATATCTGAATTCCATATCTTATGACATGTTCCTTCTGAGACACATTCCACATTGGCCAACTCCATCTGATTTCCTTATCTTCAACTAAGGATGCCATCACGTATGAGCCCGTATTTTCATACCTGATGACATGTACGGTTTTTCGTAATTCAACGGCACGAGCGCCTTGCCCTCTAAAATGCTGACGAACTCTCTTTTTAATATTTAAGGCTTTACCTATATAAAGTATCCTTCCGGCCGAATCACACAAATAATAAACCCCTGTATATTCCGGTAAATTATCCCAATCCGAATCAGGAACATGGACAGGACGGTTTTCAACAGGTAATTTACACTTTATCAAACTCTTAATATAATCAAAACCACCTAATCCCAACAATCCTTTCAATATTTCGGCAGTTGCAGTGGCATCTCCCGTTGCCCTGTGCGGTTGATGGTTTACAATGCCCATGTAACGGCATAAATGAGCCAAAGTATAACCACGAAGTGTGGGTACTAATTTCCTGGCCATATTCAATGTACATACACTGTTGGGTCTGAATTGTACGCCCACTCTTTTAAATTCTGTTTTCAAAAAAGATATGTCAAAATGGGCTTGATGCGCTACCAGAACCGTATTATCAAACAAGTCCAACAGATCTTGTGCAACATCCTGAAAAAGAAAACCATTCTCCAGTAATTCCTGATTAATTCCAGTCAATACTCTTATGTGACCCGGAATCTCCTTATCGCTCTTAATTAACCAGTGATGGGTATTTACCACGTTAAAATCGTGCATAGCAACAACAGAAATCTCCGTAATTCTATCAATTTCAGGATTAAGTCCGGTTGTCTCAATATCAATTACTGAAAATTTCATGCTAAAATCAATACGCTATTTTACGAATAAATTCAACCCACCGGTTTTTGGAAGCAAAGATATTTAATGGTAATTTGCAGAACGAAAGATTCCATACTACTTTTGACCTTCCATGAGGTATTCCATCTTATTAATTTTCTTATTCGTATACGCTTTGGAGGATATGGCGCCCACCCCCCATTGTGTAGCACAGGTTACCAAAGCACAACGAGAGTTCAGTGTTTTCCATGTAAACAGTGATACTGTAAGGTGTATGGAAGATTTATTCATGCTTGAACAAACAGAAAATATATCTTCTGACAGTTTATTAATGCAACTTCATTCCTTTCTGGAAATGGAAATAAATCGTACTTGTCGCGGAAAAGCCATGATTATACAAGCAACTGTGCTGAGTAACATTGGGAAACCAGACACTGCGATTCAAATTCTGAACAAAGCCGTAATAGACCTTGGAAAAATAGGTAACCCATATTATCAAGCGGAAGCATTTTATCAATTAGGACTGGCCTATCACAAAGCGGGTAATGTTAACTCAGCTATAATCAGCGGACAAAGTGCAGTTAAAGGATTTAGATTAAGCAATAAGAAACAAGACGAAGCAAAGGCATTAAACAAACTGGGAATATTTTTCAAATCCCTGGGCGACTTTGAAAATGCACTGCGAAACTACTTTGACGCACTGGCAATCTACGACAAGCACCCTGATAAAAATGGCAAAGCACTGGTTTTAACAAATATAGGGATAATCTATAAAAATCGAGAAGTTTATGACAAAGCATTAGATTATCATAACCGTTCGTTAAAACTTCATCTGGAAACCGGGAATAGAACTGGTCAGGGTGACTGTTATAACAATATTGGTGTAGTGTATAAGAATATGTCCAAATATACTGAAGCCCTGTTGGAATATTCAAAAGCACTGGAAATTTGGCGTCAGACGACAAACAAGCAAAAGGAATCCTTTACGTTAAACAACATGGGCGTAGTGTACAGTAATATGAAAAAGTGGGATACAGCCCTATTATATTTTGACTCCAGTCACGTTATTAAGAAAGAATTAGGTGACAAATTATCAATCAGTTCTTTGCTCATTAACAAAAGTGAAGTATTTATTAACCGTGGTGAATATTCCAAAGCCTCAGAAGCTTTGCAGGAAGCCCTGAAGCAGACCCTTGAAACCGGAATGCGCGATGTACGGCTAGAGGTGTATCAGTCACTGAATACACTCTACGACAAAATGCATATGTATGAAGAAGCTTATAAATACATGAAAGCATTTGCATTGCTAAAGGATTCTTTATATGGAATGGAAAAGGACCGTATAATGAATGATTTGGAAGCAAAATATTATCAGGAAAGAGAACAGGAAGAACAGGCACATAAAGAAGAACTTCAAAGAGCTACAGAAGAGAAGGAAGCATTAAATCGTGAACGAAAAGAAAAAGAAATAACTCTTTCCCGAACCCTGGCAATTTCTTTAATTATTATAACAACACTAGCGCTTTTACTGGTTATTTCAATGTACCGCAGATACCGGTTTGTTAAATCAAGTCGATCTGCACTGGAACAAACCAATGAAGAGCTACGAAAAACTATGATTAGCAAAGATGAAAAGGAGCTCTTACTGAAAGAAATTCATCATCGAGTTAAGAACAACATGCAAATTATTTCAAGTCTTTTAAGACTACAATCAGGTATGATTAACGACCAAAACATAAGAATGATGTTTCAGGACACGCAGCAACGAATAAAAAGTATGTCCCTGGTTCATGAAGAGCTATATAAAACCAAAGACTTTGCCGGTCTTGATGTAAAGCAATATCTTGAAAAACTTACCGAAGAGCTGATTGACACCTATAACATTAATAAAACAATACATACTGTATTAAAAATAGATGAAGTGTATCTTAGCATTGACACCCTAATTCCATTAGGTTTACTAATTAACGAAATCATCAGCAACGCCTTTAAACACGCCTTTAACGGAATGAATGAAGGAGTGCTTCAAGTTTCACTTGAGCATAAGAACAGTATTGTTACATTAATGATTTCAGACAACGGAAAAGGAATGAAAAATATTGATGTAAAACAATCATTGGGGATGGAACTAATAGAAACGCTATCAGATCAATTGGATGCCAAGATGACCCTCAATACTATGGCAGGCTATGAATATCGTTTTGTTTTTCCGGTAAAAGTTTTAAGATAATCGTTTTATAAACCTTGATGTTTTGGATAAAAAGTTGTGGTCTCATTATTGTAATAAAAATAAAAGCAATATCTTAGTATCATGCGTTGGATTCTGTTTTTAATAATTCTTATTCACCAAACAGGCTTTTCCCAAAAAACGGAAGAGCAAAAAAAGGTAGAAAAAGCCGTTTTAGATTGGGCAGGAAACACTTTTGAGTTTTATGATGCACCCCGTTTTGAAAAATTTGAACCTGTCCCCTCTCCCGATTATTTCGCAATTGAGATGCAAATTCAATCCCTTCAGGAATTTAAAGAAGAAATAATTTTCAATTTTTACGAAGGTAAAAGCGACAGAACTAAAGAAAAACTAGGCGAAGACACGCTAGCCTTAAATAAAAATATTTCAGAAATGAAATTGATGTTAAACACTATTGAACCAAAATATGAAGGCTATGAAATTATGTTCTGGGCAAACATCAGAACAAATAACGGACTAACAGTATATTACCAACACAGAGTATTGGTTTCGGCAGACTATAAAGTGAAGAATGGAAAAATTACAAGTAGAATAGGACAAGAAAACGATACAGTCAAAATAGTTTATAAAAACAACTAGCTCTTAGTCTCTCTTCTATAAATTACGCACATACGCTCCTTTTTCGTGTATATTATACACAACAGCGCCTCCTTCCTTCAATTGCTTATCCCAGTATTCTGCTTTCGACTCAGAATTCGACGCATCAATTATCCATACACCGGCTCTAACTTTATCTAACCACGCAGGTATCATAATGCGTGCATTTTGTGTCATTACAATATAATCAAAATACATAGAAGTATCCGGTATTCGAAAATTCATACTGGAATCAATTACCAATACTTTGTATTTATCAAACAATAAAATATTATTCTCTAAAATAATGCTTCCAGCCGTTTTACGAGTACCCAACGTTAAAACCTGTTCCTGATTTGCACGTTTATTAAACCAGTAATGCCGGATATTAAACAGAATTTGGTCTTCTTTGCCCAATAACGAAGGTGAAGAAACCAGATAATTATTCCTCCCTTCAAGAATGTTAATTGCAGTATGACTCCTGATATGAAAGACTGTAAAAATTTTCTGGGAGTTATGCTCTTGTACTTTAAAAAACTGGTATCCCAAAAGCGCCACAATAAAAGTCATTCCGGTAAACAACCATGCCTTGGTTTGGTAGCGAAAGAAAATCAACAGAGAAAGAATAATAACATACATTAAAATCAATTCGGTTCTGGTAGTACTTATACCATACGTTAGTGAATAGGGTAATTGCTCAACATATGAAACAAACTCATTCATGAATCGTACCGACCATTTTAGCAATATTCCCGGCAAATAAGAAAAGACTACGCCCAAAGGCCACATAGCAAGATACGCAACTCCGGTGCTTAAGATAACCGTAGCCAAGGGTATCACAATTAAATTGCTTATTAAGAAATAATTAGGGAATTGATGAAAATAATAAATCCCTAAAGGAAAAGTCGCAATCTGCGCTGCAATGCTCACGCAGGTAATTGCCCAGATTTTATCAATAAATTTATATCTGAAATACACTAATCCATATATTTTAGGCTGAATGAACACGATACCTAAAACCGCAAGATAACTTAGCTGGAAACCAACCTCAGTTACAATATAAGGATTTAATAAAATAAGCAAAAAAGCTGATGCACTCAAAGTATTATAAACCGATGTACTTCTTCCAATAAATTGACCTACAACAATAAAACTGAACATAATTGCGCTTCTCTCTACTGATGGCGAAAGTCCGGTAATCATGGCATAAATCCACAAAGCAGTTAACATAAGTATCGTTTTTGCCAAACGAAGCTGCTTGCTCCTGTCCATCCATTTCAATAAAAAATTAAGAATAAGATAAATAATACCTACGTGTAAACCACTAACGGCTAAAACGTGCATTGCACCCGAACTTCCATAGCTCAATAATGTATCCCTGTCAAGCCGCTCTTTGTATCCCAGAAGCAATGCGGAGGTAACAGCTAACTCTTGTTCATCATAAAATATCCGTTCTAAAGCATTTAACAAATCCCCCCTCAACCGAAATGCAAATTTGTAAAGCGGATTTCCGCCTTTCTTACCGGTAATTTGCCAATGATTTTGCTGCACAAACATCTGATGATATACCTGCTTGTTGCTAAGATGATTTTGATAATCAAATTGATTAGGATTTCGCGGAGATTCTACTCTTTGTGGCAAGCCTTTAACAATCAAATAGTCTCCGTACCCCGGTAAAATCCTGTTAGAATCAGGCTTTAGATATAACATCAGTCTGCCCGTAACTTCATTATAGGAATTACTTTGAAGAATTCCTTCAACCTGTACAATCATCTTCACCGTCTTTTCTTTGGGTTGAGGAGGTTCAATAACCCGAACCGATAGTAATGCCGAAGGGTCCTCTGTTAAAATGTAATGACTAAAGTGATTTTCGTATTTTAATTCCTCTGAACTATCTGCGAGCGTCCATCCGCATGTAAAAACAAAAATGTAAATAAGTACTCCCTGCCAGTCTCCGTGTTGCCTGTAACGAAAAGGAAGTGGCAAAAAAACGGTTAATACCATCAATAACGTAACGCCAAATAATATGGCATACATTACGCCCGGCTCAGCATTATTTTCAATGCCTGAAACCACACCCGCAAGCAACGGCAGAACCAAACGAAGAAAAGGGGCTTTATTCCACAAATCCATTTGTGAATGTGAAGATAAACGAAATTACTGTTCAGAAAAATAAAGCTAAAAAACTTAATATGTAGTTGTATTAAAAGAAGACTTTTAGAAACAGTCGTTAAATTTACACCATGAATCCGAAACTTTTAATTTTACTACTCTTTGGGCTTACTTCATCTGTGTTGCGGTCTCAGAAACCGGAATTATTGCCTCCTATGGGGCACAATATTTTTCCTACAGATTTTGATATCAGCCCGGTAGATAACACCATTGTAACCGTTAGTATTGACCGTCACATGATTTTCTGGGATATCCGGTCGCAAAAAGCTTTCTTTAAAATCAAAGCACATGACGCCGAGATCTATTCAGTTAAATACAGCTGGTCCGGAAAATACATTGTTACATCTTCCTTTGACGGTAGCGCCAAAGTATGGAATGCGGAGGGTACGTTATTCAGGGAATTTAAAACCGAGTTTCCTGTAACCCATGCAGACATTGACCGGGAAGAAAAACGAATTGCTTTTTCAACTGTTAACGGACACATTTACACTGCAGATATCGAAACCGGCAAAGTCCTTTCTGAAATAGAAGCTCATGAGTCAAGAGCTAATTTCGCAGTTTTCAGCACCAACGGAAATTTGATATTCAGCGGAGACGATGAAGGTAATTTAAGGGCATTTGAAATAAGTAACAATAATAAAAGGCTCTTAGACCTTAAACTGGAGGCAGCGGTAAAACTGGTAACCTTCGACAATTCAGGTAGTGCTATGGTAATTCACACTATGGATGGTTTGGCTGAAGTATTGTTGCTACCAAACTTTCAAAGCATTGGCAGAATTGCAATTCCTACCAAAACAGCATTGGGTGGAGTTTCATTTTGCTCGGTATTAGACATAAGTCCTGATAGTCAATGGCTGGCCTTCGCAAATGCGGATGGAAAAATTCAAATTGCCAACGGCGAAGTAATGGTGAAGAATGCTTTGGAAGGCAATCCGTTCATGACGACTGTTCTGATGTTACCTCAAAACGAATTTATTGGCAGAGTACGATTCAGTCAGGATATGGCGTATCTGGTTGGAATGAGCATGGATAACACGCTATATGTCGCCGAAATTACAGGAAGAGACTTGTCGAAAACAGAAAATGAATACATCGGGGTAAAACGATTGAGAATGCACAGTGACTACCCGAAAAGTATATTTTTTGACAACAACAAAAATTTAAATATAAGAGGTTTATATTCTTACAAATGGAACCTGGAATCAGGCAGTTATCAGCATGAATGGATTGTTGCTACAAGAGATGCTTTTTTAAGGCAATCACTAGACTCCATTCAGGGTTCAGGTTTAAAATTATTTATTGACCGCGACCGGGATATTGTTTTATTTGAAAAAAATCAAAAACTCAATGACCCCTATCATTATGTATGGAGCCACGACCGCAAAACCCTCTTAATCAACGATAGTTTACAATACTATGTTGTGAACACTGCAAAGAAAACAATTCAGAGCCCTGTACCCTTCCGTTGGAATAAAGACGATATTATTACTACCGACACCACCGGATTCATTTACATAGCCAAAGGAACGGTACTTCAAAAATTAGATGAAAAGGGTAAACAATTATGGCAATTCAACGGAAAGTATAAATTCAGTTCAATTTCTATACATCCTTCAGGAAAACAACTGGTTGCGGGAACTTTTGGAAAAGAGTGTTATTTAATTGACTGTAAATATGGTAAATCAGAAAAAATTGCGACCGGCGAAGCAGAAATGGAATCAGTATTATTTACAAACGCCGGTAATTCATTTATTTATGCCGGCATTGAAGGAGACATTGGTTTATATCTGATTTCCAATAAAAAGCGCAAAGTATTAGACAGAATGAAATCAGGAGTAAAACATATGGCTTTGGACCATTCTGACAATCTTTTGGGTGTGATTTCATTCGCCCGCACAGCTGAAGTGTATGATTTGAAAAAAATGAACAAACTCTGGGATATCCATTGCCTGCAGGAATATGGCATCGCTATAACCAATAAAGAAGGATATTATATGAGCGACAAAAAAGCATATCAGGAACTTGCCTTTAAATACAGTAATAGAATTTTTACCGGCGACCAGTTTGATGCTGAATATAACCGTCCCGATTTAATTTTGGCGGCAAGCCCTTATGCTGAAGAAAAAATGGTTAACTTATTAAAATTTGCACGCGATAAAAGACTAAAAAAACTGTATGGGAATTATGGAGATGCACTTACTTCTGTCCCTCAGGTTAAAATCACCAATTTAACTGATTTAAAAACCATAGAATCTGCAAATAACACAAGAATTGAAATTTCAATATCAGACACAGTTCATAACCTAAAAGCACTTCATATCACTGTCAACGATGTCCCAATATACGGAAGACATGGGTTGGATCTGAGCCATCAAAAATCAGGAAACTTAATTTTAAAGCAGGAAATTCCATTACTGAATGGGGCGAATGCTATTTCAATAACTGCTGAAAATTTGGCAGGTGGTATTGCCCTGTCGCAGTCTTTACAAATCGAATCTCATGCCCAGAACAAACCGGAATTATATTTTGTGGGTATCGGAACATCAGAATATGAACAGGAAAAGCACAATCTGAAGTACCCTACAAAAGATATTATGGATGTTAAGCAGCTTCTTACAAAAAGTAGTATTTACAGCAAAGTACATACACTTACATTAATAAACAAGGATGTACAACCCGACGCACCGGAAAAAATATCAGATTTCCTTCAGAGTGCGCGGCCTGAAGATGTTGTTTTAATGTTTATTGCAGGGCATGGTCTTTTGGACAGTGATTTTAATTACTTTCTGGCAACACACCGTACAAACTTTAATAAACCCGCTGAGGGAAGCCTTGCGTATCAATCTTTAGAAAACATTCTTGATAAATCTAAAAGTCTTAGAAAAGTAATGCTTGTTGATGCTTGTCATAGTGGCGAAGTGGATAAAGATGATCTTGCTTTCGTTCAGGAACAAAATACGGAACAGGACAGTGATTTATTGTTTAGAAATGTGGGTGCCGGCGTTACCGAAAACGCAGCTGGTTTGCTGGCAACTACCCGACTAATGAATGAATTATTTGCCGACCTGCGGCAGGGAACCGGTTCTACAGTGCTAAGCAGCTCGGGTGGTGCCGAATATTCAATGGAGGGCGACCGCTGGCAAAACGGCTTATTTACCTACAGTTTTTTGCAAGGTATTGAAACGGGTTCTGCCGATTTGGACGGTGACGGCGCCATAATGCTCAGTGAAATAAGAGATTTTGTACAAATGAAGGTATATACCCTTAGCAGTGGCAGACAACAACCTACCGCCCGAAGCGAGAATTTAACAAACGATTTCAAGATATGGTAATAAAAAAATGTGAACTTATTTTCGCATTAAATTCAACGCTGCTCCTGCCTTAAACCATTGAATTTGCTGATCGTTATAAGTATGTTTTACTTCTATCACATCCTTTGACCCATTGCTATGTACAAATTCAAGGTGAAGGTTTTTTCCTGGAGCGAAGGACGTCAAATCGGTAAAATTAATTACGTCATCCTCCTGTATTTTATCGTAATCAGCCTCATTAACAAAAGTTAAAGCCAGCATACCTTGTTTTTTCAGATTGGTTTCATGTATGCGGGCAAAAGACTTAACCAATATGGCGCGTACACCTAGATGACGGGGTTGCATTGCAGCATGTTCGCGCGATGAACCTTCACCATAATTACTGTCGCCAACCACTATTGTATTAATACCAGCAGCCTTATATGTTCTTTGTACCGCCGGAACCTCTCCATATTCTCCCGTTATCTGATTTTTAACACAATTTGTTTTGTCATTAAAAGCATTCACTGCTCCAATCAAAGTATTGTTGGCAATATTATCAAGGTGTCCACGAAAACGCAACCAGGGACCTGCCATAGAGATGTGGTCGGTAGTACATTTTCCCTTGGCCTTGATAAGCAAACGGGCGCCGGAAATATTTTTACCATCCCACGCTGTAAAGGGCGCAAGCAACTGAAGTCTTTCCGAATCCGGACGTACGTTCACTTGGACACCGGAACCCTCTGCAGCAGGTGCTTGATAACCTGCATCTTCGACAGCAAACCCTCTTGAAGGTAATTCATCCCCTGTGGGTGGATCCAGTTTCACCTTTTCACCACGTTCATTGGTGAGGGTGTCAGTCATAGGATTAAAAGTCAAATCTCCGGCAATAGCCAGTGCCGTAACCAATTCAGGCGATGCCACAAAGGCCAGTGTATTGGGATTACCATCCGCTCGCTTTGCAAAATTTCTATTAAAAGAATGTACTATGGTATTTCGTTCTCCCTTCTCTGCCCCTACTCTGTCCCACATACCTATACAGGGTCCACAGGCATTGGCAAAAACGGTTGCACCAATTTTGTTAAAAGTATCCATAAAACCGTCGCGATCTATAGTGTATCTCACTAACTCAGAGCCCGGGGTAATAGTGAATTCTGCTTTGGTTTTTAATCCTTTTTCAGCCACCTGTTTTGCCAAACTCACTGCGCGCGAGATATCCTCATAACTTGAGTTAGTGCAAGAACCTATTAACCCCACCTCTACCCTGGTAGGCCAGTTATTTGCTGCTGCAGCCTCTTTCATTTTTGAAATGGGCGTTGCCAGATCGGGAGTAAACGGACCATTTAAGTGTGGTTCCAGTTCACTCAAATTAATTTCAATAACCTCATCAAAATACTTTTCAGGGTTTGAATACACTTCAGCATCACCGGTAAGATGCTCTTTGATTCCATCAGCAAGAGCAGCCACATCAGCACGTCCGGTAGATTTCAGATAACGTGCCATTGATTCGTCGTAACCAAAAGTGGATGTGGTTGCACCAACCTCAGCCCCCATATTACATATGGTTCCTTTACCCGTGCAACTCATTGATGTTGCCCCTTCGCCAAAATATTCAATAATCGCACCTGTTCCACCTTTAACGGTCAAAATTCCAGCAACTTTTAGAATTACATCCTTAGGAGCAGTCCAGCCATTGAGCTTACCGGTAAGTTTTATTCCTATCAATTTGGGCATTTTTAACTCCCAGGGCATACCTGCCATAACATCGCATGCATCAGCCCCCCCTACTCCTATGGCAACCATACCCAGCCCTCCGGCATTCACCGTATGCGAGTCAGTACCTATCATCATCCCTCCGGGAAATGCGTAATTTTCCAGCACTACCTGATGAATAATACCTGCCCCCGGTTTCCAGAAACCGATGCCATATTTATTTGAAACGGACGACAAAAAATCGTATACCTCTTGGTTCGATTTTACAGCCCTGTCTAGATCCTCTTTTGAATTCGTTTTCGCTGTAATCAAATGGTCGCAATGCACTGTAGAAGGTACTGCCACTTTTGGAATTCCCGCTTGCATAAACTGAAGCAGAGCCATTTGAGCAGTAGCATCCTGCATTGCTACTCGATCAGGTGCAAAATCCACATAACTCATTCCCCTTTGATAACCTACGGTTGGATTTCCGTCACTAAGGTGAGAATATAGTATCTTCTCGGCAAGAGTTAACGGTCTGCCTAATACCTTGCGCGCTGCCTCAATTCTAGCCGGTAATCTCTGATAGTGAGTCCGGATCATTTCTAAGTCGAATACCATGCTTTGGAGTTTTATGTTTTCGTTGCCCGCGAAATTAGAAATTTGTTCCATATACTCACTTCGAAAAATAAAAATGGGGCTCCTTTCGAAGCCCCATAACTCTATTATTGAATGCAGAATTAACCTTCTACAACTTCAAATTTTATTTCCTGAGCTATGTTCTTATGCAGGATTACTTTGGCTGCATAGGTACCTATCTCCTTAATTGGTTCATCTTTAATACTGATACTTTTGCGGTCGATAGCAAAACCTTCTTTTTGAAGAGCATCAGCCAATTGAACGGTATTAACCGAACCAAATATTTTACCATTCTCGCCAACCTTAGCACCTATTTTAACGGTTAAACCGGCAAGTTTGTCGGCAAGATCTTTGGCCTCTGCAACCAGTTTTTCCTGCTTGTGGGCACGCTGACGCAACGTTTCTTCGTGCATTTTACGCGTAGATTCTGTAGCAAGAATAGCATATCCGTGAGGAATCAGAAAATTTCTGCCGTATCCGTCGCGAACACGTACAATATCGTCTTTAAAACCTAGTTTTTCGACGTCTTTTTTCAAAATCACTTCCATAATATACCTCTTGTTATTTAAGCATGTCGCCTACGTATGGCATTAAAGCAAGATGACGTGCCCTCTTAACGGCAGTAGCAACCTTTTTCTGATACTTGGCACTGGTTCCGGTTAAACGACGTGGTAACAATTTGCCTTGTTCATTCACAAACTTCAATAAGAAATCTGCGTCTTTGTAATCAATGTATTTGATACCTGAACGCTTAAAGCGGCAATACTTTTCGCGTCTCTCCTCAATATCAATGGGAGTAAGGTATCTGATATCTGCGTTGTCTGACATTTTTTAAATTTTAAAATTAATTGGCAGCTGCGGGTGACTTGGCACGCTTTCTCTCAGCGTACTCGATGGCATGTTTGTCCATCTTCATGGTAAGGAAACGTATCACACGCTCGTCGCGGCGGTACTCGGTTTCCAGCTTCTGAATGAGTGCTCCTTCTTCAGTTGAGAACTCTATCAGATAATAGAAACCGGTGGTCTTCTTCTGAATAGGATAAGCCAACTTGCGAAGGCCCCAGTCCTCTTCATGATGAATTTTAGCACCACCCGACTTCAATTCTTTTTTGAATTTCTCAACTGTTTCCTTTGCCTGCTCTGCAGACAAAACGGGAGTCATAATGAAAACAGTTTCGTATCGGTTCATTTTTCTTAATTTGGGGGTGCAAAGATAAACAACTTTCGCTCAGAAACAAAAATTTATAAAAAAATCATCCCCTGGTATTGATTTGGCTTATCTGTGACTTTAATACTAGAATGGAAATTATTGTGATAGAAGCAGTATTAGTAAAAGTTACGACACCTGTGCTAAGGATACCAAGGGAAGTTGAGCCGAAAACCAGTATGATGTTTTGAGCCCCCTGTTGGGCCTCCCAAAGACGCGTGGGGTGTGCCCACAGGGGTGCGCACGTGCAGACATATGCGTGAGTCTTTTCAAATAATAAAGAATGATATATTCAATAACCTAAAGTTATTATATATCATAAAAAATTACAAACCAACCCTCTAATATACCTTTTTTTTTACAACACCGCAACCCTTCCTTTTTTTTCCTGCAACTCCAAAACAAATTCCTATAATTGGACACGCCCCCGCGATATCCTCTCGCCATTGTTCTTGCACTTCTATACAATTTCTGCCTAACTTTGCACATTATGACGCTTACAATTCCCACAACTTTGACCCTGGAGCAGATAAATGCTTCAGTAAAAAATACTCTCATGGAAACCCTTGAGATTCGTTATACCGATTTTGGCGATGACTTCCTCTCAGGCGAAATGCCCGTAAACCCCAGAGTTCATCAACCCACCGGACGTCTTCATGGTGGCGCCTCTCTTGCCCTGGCCGAAACGCTTGCAAGTACCGCATCTGCTTTAATGGTCGACCTAAGCAAAGAGCTTGTGTTTGGACTGGAAATAAACGCAAACCACATTCGTGGCGTTACTCAAGGTACGGTTTATGGCACTGCCCGCGTGGTACACCTGGGTAAAAAAACGCATGTTTGGGAAGTGAAAATTACAGATGCTGAAGACAAACTGGTATGTATCTCTCGAATCACTAACATCGTGGTGGAAAGAAATGTCTGAAAACGGATACGCAGCCTGGAGAATTCCGGGAAATGAAGCAAGTATTTCCAGGGGACAGGTTATTCCTGACGATGGCGACAGTCCGGGTTTTGTTGTGCATCCTTTTGACTCTTCAGATCAAGCCCCGGTAGTCTTTACCCATCTTCAAAATTGTGCGTGGCAGGACGTTCACTTGTCTAAGAACCTTCACAATATCTTCCGGAAAGACAGTCACAAAGAAAATCAAGAAGAAGAGCGGCCAACTTACCTGAATTTATGCAATTTCTTTATAGAAGCCTGCCAAAAGGGAAATTATGAAAAACTAGTATTTTCTCGTTTCGAAATTGCAACAGGAATATTTGACATTCAGCACATTTTTGAAACACTTTGCCTTAATTATCCTCATGCCTATATCTTTTTCTTTACTTCCACAACTACAGGTACATGGATGGGTGCCAGCCCTGAACTTTTGCTCCAACACAATCACGAAACATTGACAACCATGTCGCTGGCGGGTACCCGTAAGAAAAACTCTGATGGAGACTGGGGAGGCAAGGAGATAAAAGAACAAAAGTACGTTACCGATTTCATCACTTCAGTACTGGAGCAATCCGGGTGTCATGAAATTCAAATTAACGGACCTGTTACCTATTCCGCCGGACCTGTTGAACACCTGTTGACCAGAATTTCGGCACGGATAATACAAAACCAACCGGACTTCGCACATATACTCCTGAAAACAATTCACCCCACTCCGGCAGTCTGTGGAATTCCAAGAAACACAGCAATGGATTTTATAAAAATTCACGAAGGCTATAACAGGAAGTATTATACCGGATACTCGGGAATCAGACAGAAAACATGTGGTACTTATTGGGTAAATATTCGTTGCATGCAGATATTTGAATCCTATGCACGTATTTACACCGGCGGAGGTATAACAGCGGAGAGTATCGCCGAATTGGAATGGCAGGAAGTAGTAATGAAATCTGAAACTCTCAAAAAAGTACTGAATACTAAAAACTAATCCAAGAAATTAGTCCCTCATTGTCATTTCATACCTTTGTTGCCGGCTCTTTTTGAATGGTATTGAAAGAGGTAAATATTCAGAATGACGAATTTTCAAATCAATACCCGTTTCATCTTTTTGCCAATATTTCCCGTCTGGATAATAATTTAAAATCATCCGCTTGTCAAAATAATATCTACCGGGAAGGTGCGTTCCGGATGCCTTGATCTTGCCATAAGTTATTTCAGCATCCGTAATTGGGACTCCTTCACTGCATACCTCAACATAGAACCTGTACTGCTCGGGTGTAAATGCAAATCTGGGCTGCATTCTCCCTTGTTTCAGCAAATCAATTTTCTTTAATTCAAAACCGTACATTTCCCCTTTGTAATATTTGAATTTTATCGGATTCAGCTGTGCCCTGGAATAAAAATGAAGGGAATAACCATTGAATTCGTAATAAAAGGTACCCTTAAGCCAGGTGTCCTTATCTGTGTCAGGAATAAAAGTAACCATGGAATCATTAAATTCTATACGACCTTCCATAAATCCTTTGTGAAAATCATCAATCCATCTTTCGCGCGAAGCCCCGGTAAGTTCATTAGCGTTGTTCAAATCATTGGGCTCGTAACGATACCTGCCGCTTTTTATAATTAGATTCGGCCCGTAGGTTGGGTCCTGACGATAATCAATAATATAAGTACCGTCGGCAATTTCAGCATAATAACCATATGTTGACCATTTGCGTTGATTCTGAAACTGAATTTCATTCCTCTTACCTTCCATCAGGTCTGTCAATTTTTTTTCCCTTTGTTGATACAAAGACTGACTTTTGGAAGAATGGGTTCCTGAAACTCGAAGAAAAACCGGTTGATTATCCTTAAAAACTAATGTGTTATCATTAATGGAATCGTTCAATTTGTAGCGATCTAAATCCATGTAATACCAGTTTTCGCCGGCATCGTTTGAATATAAAAAATTTCCTCTAACGTCCGAATATACCGCGTTTCTTCCAAAATAATTCATCGCAACCACCAATTCCTTTTCATTCACTAAAACTAATGATGAGGTAAATCCGGCCAATATCTGCTGCCACGACTTGCCATGGTTTTGTGAACGCATCAAAAAATCGTCAACCAACATATATGCAGTACCGTTGTCAAAAAATTTTATCCCCGACGGATGGGCTGTCTTCACATGCTGCCCCCAAGCTTCGCGCGATACTGAAGATAAATCGAGCAACTGATGTTTGCCCAGAGAATCAATTAATATATGTAAGGTATAATCCGATATCAACAGTCTTCCATCACGATGCATCATTATAAAATCGGGCTTCAGTTCTGTCCATGCCCTTTTCCAGGTGTACCCTCCGTCGTTTGACTGATACAACCGGGTGCTGCCTGAAACACGTTTGTTGTTTTCAGCAACATCCGTAACCTTCATAAAAACAATATCACTTCCTAAAAATACCATCTCATTAAAATACACCAAATTCAGCAACGGTATTTTATCCCACATCAATTCATTCTTTTCAACCTTGATATGTGGCTGAATATCGGCTAAACTGAAAGAATCCGGCGCATGAGATAAAATGGATTGATAACTGTAATCAGCCAGGAAGACTCTTTCCGCCACGCTGTCCTTAAATACTATCAATCCGGACTGATGATGTGCCAAAAATTTTCCAGTATTTGCAATAGGTTTCAGGTATTCACGTCTTACCAATGGCTCACCAGAAAATTTTGATTTACGGATGTCTTCCAAATTCAATTCCTTCCTGTCTTCCTTATAATCCTCAATATTCCAGCCGCTGTTATTGATACTTGAATTACTTTGGGAAATAATTTTTCTCATAAAACCCGACGGAGGTATCCCCGCGTATCTTCCTTTCCGGAAGGGTATGGAATCCATGCTGTACGAATCACGAATATGCATAGTATCCTCACCATGAATAATAAGTATTTTAAAATTATGAGGAATGTCAGGAAGCCCAATTCCGGTTCCATTAAAAAAATAGCTGTACAAATTGTTATCGTTGCAGGGTATTATCTCGGTAACTCCCGAAGAATAATCAGGGGCCTCATCATGATTATCAGTATAGTAGGCCAACACCTTATAATCAGAATAATGACAATAAACCGTTCTCCCATCCGGCTCATACAATCGGAATTTCAATGTCATTTCACCACCACCGGGCTGGGCAAAAACCCATAACGGCCAAAATAACAACACATACAAACATATTTTTCTGTACATCCTATTTAAATAAAACCAAGATACACGCTTTATTATATAAGGTTCACCAAAACATTTTCAACGTCAGCTTACAATTTGCGATTGTTACCGCTTATAAAATTTCCCAAATTACTCAATCATTGTAACTTTCCGGAAGAAATTTACGTCTTTTGCCCCGTGAATGATTCTGTGAACTCAAAAGTCTGTATTGGCGAAAAGGAAAAGGTCACTTTTCCGGGGGTAACACGTCGCAAGGTAACTGCTAGAATCGATACCGGAGCGAAATTGTCAGCAGTACACTGTGAACGAGTATGGATTGAAAAATTTGCCGGCAAACCCGTTCTTTGCTGCCATTTATTAAGAAAAACCACTCATGTTACCCGGTTTGAAAAATTTACAACCCGAAGAATTAAAAGTTCCAACGGTATGGTTCAAATTCGATATACTGTACACATGGATGTTCAGTTGGGCTCAAAAATATTTAATACAGAATTTACCTTAACCAATCGCGACGGAATGAAATTTTCTGTTCTTTTGGGTCGCCGATTTTTAAGAACCCGCTTTATTGTAGACGTTAGCAACAAATACACTCAATCTTTGGCCGGATAGATTCTAATCATTCCAACACAACCCTCTACCCATCATTTATGAAAATTGCCATTTTATCGCGCAACTACCGCCTATATTCTACAGCCCGGTTAGTAGAAGCCGCACAGTTACGGGGACACGAAGTTCACGTTATAGACCATTTAAAATGTTCCATGCTGGTTGAAGATGGAAATCCCACAGTAATTTATAAAGGAGAAACGCTGATGGGATATGACGCTGTTATTCCGCGTATAGGCTCATCAGTAACTTTTTATGGTACTGCCGTGGTTCGGCAATTTGAAATGATGGGTGTTTTTACCCTGAACAGCAGCATTGCCATTGTTCGTTCGCGGGATAAACTAAGAAGTTTGCAAATTTTCAGCAGACACCATTTGGGTATACCTAAAACCATATTTGCCCGTCATCCTAAAGAAACAGACACTCTCATTAAGGAGGTAGGCGGTGCTCCCGTTGTTATCAAGTTGCTGGAAGGTACCCAAGGCATCGGCGTTGTTCTGGCCGAAACCCATAAAGCCGCAAAAAGTGTAATCCAGGCATTTTACGGACTCAGTGCCAACATACTGGTTCAGGAATTCATCAAAGAAGCCAAAGGTGCAGATATCAGGGCTTTTGTTGTGGGAGGAAAAGTAGTGGCCGCTATGAAAAGACAAGGCCCCGAAGGTGATTTCAGATCCAATCTTCACCAGGGGGGAAAAGCCACCAAAATAACCCTTTCCAGAAAAGAAAAATGGACTGCACTGGAAGCAGCCAAAGCTATGGGATTGAATGTATGCGGCGTGGATATGCTGCAAAGCGAAAGAGGTCCGCTTATTATGGAAGTAAATTCATCGCCCGGACTGGAAGGCATTGAAAAATACACAGGTAAAGATATTGCCGGAAGTATTATAGAGTACATTGAATCCAAGGCCGGCAAAGGGTATAAAGACGACAAAATTAAAACCTGATGCTGCATTGACTCAGCATCTGCACAAATATTCGCTTACCCGTATTGCTCCCACCCCCAGTGGTTACCTCCATCCCGGAAATATTTATTCCTTTTTTGTTACTTCAGCCCTGGCAAGGAAACATAAACTTCAAACCCTCCTGCGAATTGACGATGCCGACAAAGAACGATATCGTCCCGAATATGTGAAAGGAATCTTTGAGTGCCTGGAATTTTACAATATCCCCATTGATTCCGGCCCCACTTCTTTTCGTGATTTTGAAAATGGCTGGTCTCAGCGTCTCAGAATGAAAATTTATGTACAAGCCTTACATATTCTCCTTAAAACAGGCACATTGTACGCCTGTAACTGCAGCCGGAATGACATCAAAAAACGAACTTCGGCAGAATACGACGGTTATTGCGCCGGTAAAAACATTCCATTAAATGTAAATCAGATAGCCGATGCCGGAAAATCAGGTTTATCCTGGAGAATCAAAGTATCTAATTTTGAAAATATTAAGCTAAATGACCTTCACCTGGGAACAATAAATTCTTCACAATCAATCGAAATTCATGACTTTATTGTTAAAAAACGAGACGGCTGGCCCTCTTATCAGCTTACCTCCTTATGCGATGACAATTACTTTAAGGTAAATTTTATAGTACGCGGGCAAGACCTTCTTCCTTCTACCTTCATGCAAATGTATCTGGCAAAAATTATGGGTTATCAGGCATTTCTTCAAAATGGTTTCTGCCATCACCCCCTGCTGATGAACGAACATCATGAAAAATTCAGCAAATCAACAGGTAATTCAAAAGCTACCCAGAAATATTTGCCCATAAAAGAACTCATGGAATGCTGGTATTCAGCAGGACTTCCGCTTCCCGACTCTTTTTAAACATCATTAAAAGCCAAATAAAATACCACAAAAAGGGTATTGTTTAGAATATTTCTAAATAAGACCTTCGTATTTAAATTAATGATTATGAATGCAAGCGATTTTTCTAAAGAACAAGGGCACTGGGTACTGGCAAAAATGGGGAAAAGAGTATTGCGCCCCGGAGGCAAAGAACTCACCCATAAAATGATAACTGGATTGGACATTAAAACCACCGATCATATTGTTGAATTTGCACCCGGCCTGGGCTACACTGCCGGAATGGCATTAAAAAAGAACCCGGCAAACTATACGGGCATTGAGCTGGATGAAAAAGTAGCTGAAAATTTAAGAACTAAAATTACCGGAAGGAATCGAAGCATCATCAATGCAAATGCAGCGAACACCCCATTAGATGCCGACAGCACCGATAAGGTTTACGGCGAAGCCATGTTAACCATGCACGCCGACCACCGCAAAGCGGAAATTATAAGAGAGGCTCATCGAATTCTGAAACCCGGAGGAATGTACGGTATTCATGAAATTGTGCTAACTCCTGAGAATATCTCAGATGAGCACAAAGCAAAAATTCAACGCGAAATGGCTGAAGTAATTCGGGTAAACGCACGCCCCCTTACACAAACAGAATGGATAACCCTGTTAAAAAATGAAGGTTTCGAAATTGCCATCATCGAACAAAACCCAATGCATCTGTTGAAAACTTCCAGGATGTTTGATGACGAAGGTTTTTTCCGAACCCTGAAAATTGGATTTAATATTCTTAAAAATCCGGCAGCGCGTAAAAGAATCATGAGTATGCGAAAAGTCTTTAATCGTTACGAAAATCAAATGCGCAGCATAGCTATTGTTGCAAAGAAAATCTGATAATTCTGTACACGCGACATCATTCTTAATACATTCAACTCCCAACCCTGCGAAGCAGCTCTCCAACTCATCTCCCTACCGTATCACCACTACAGCAGAATGTGCCGCTCCGCTGCTATGAAT
>CAZDUI010000054.1:0-21024 GCA_964508605.1 uncultured Weeksellaceae bacterium
AGTACCTCCAATTATACCTTGACGAATTTTGCTATAAGTTCAACCGGAGACACATTCGTAATCAAATATTTGATAATATGATAGTTGATGTTATAACGTGGGATTAATTCCTAAACAACAGGTATAATTGCGGGTAATCAATTTAAATGGGTAAATACCCTTTTTATGGTATTGAATAAAACTTTCCACATGTATACATTTGCAACCATGCCGCAAGAAAAACTACTCTCACAACTGAAAAAAGGAGACTCCGGTGTAGTTGTTCGCGTAAATTCCGGAGATGTTTCATTGCGACTTATGGAAATGGGACTCGTTCCTGGCGCAAGTATCCAACTCGATGCCGTTTCTCCTTTTGGAGATGCTATCGCTATTCGCGTTGCTAATTATACACTTAGCTTACGACGCGACGATGCCAACATTTTGATTCTCTGTCCGGATTAAAAATAACAGCCCTATATTTATTGCCAATCAGACTAAATATTAATTAAAACAGTACCTTGTGCCAAATTTATACAACATATTCATGAATATTTCGGCACACAAAGCAGTTTACCTAAATTACACGCTGCGTAACGATAATGGTGAAATTCTTGACGCGTCAGAAGGCCAACCTCTTGCTTACATTCACGGGCTTGGTTTTCTAATTCCAGGCCTGGAACGTCACCTTGAAGGACGTACAACCGGTGATAAATTTAACGCAGTTATTTCTCCGGATGAAGGGTATGGAGCTTTTCAGGATGAACTGGTTCTAAAAGCGCCTCTCGCAAATTTTCAGGGTGAAAATTTACAGGTAGGAATGGAAGTTGAACTGGATTTAGGTGAAGAACAAGCCATTGCACTTGTAACTGCTATTGAAGGAAATGATGTAACATTGGACTTAAACCATCCTTTGGCCGGAGAAACGCTTTATTTTGAAGTTGAAATAATGCAAGTAAGAGAAGCTAGTGAAGAAGAACTCGACCACGGCCACATTCATGGACCGGGTGGACATCATCATTAAATTACGTTATTCTAAACCACCACAGGGATCAGGAAATCATTCCACTTTTACGAAGAACATATGCCGCTTCGCGGTCGGTTTTGCTATAACCGACAGGAAACCGGGTATTTTTTAAGCGTAACATTTGCAACGCATCTATTGCATCTGTATCCTTTTTGAAATATGCCTTAATCATATTATCGTGCAGGCTTTTAACTTTTAATAAATATACCATGCTTTTATCTGAAGCCCTTACCATGGTGTAATGAACATGAACAGCATCTATTTCATTATATTGATACTTTTTGTTAAAACTTAATACCAGCCAATTACTAACAATAAAATGCGATGTATCAAAAGTAACGCGGGCAGAAGTATACCATACCAACACGCAGATTGCAACAAGACTTGCAGCGAATACAGATATCTTAACGGGCATTTCAGAAATTACAGGGCTTATAAATGCAGCAATGCCTACCGATAACAGTAAAAGCCCACCAACAATCCCGGTAACCGTTCTGATACGTGAAGAATGAATCAATTTCATTTAACAAAGATAAATAAAATGGAACCGCCCCCTATTCGGGGGCGGTATTTTGGTGGGTTGATACAACTGTAAGCCGGATTCTGTCTCCGGATTGATTACTCGCACCGGTTCTTCATCATTTATCTGGGACAACAGTCACCTGTTGCCTCAAGCAACCTACCCTCCGGGATCGGGCGGGCAGCCCTCAAACCCCGGTTTACATGGTCTTGCAGCCCGTAAGGTTTACACGGCCGGCAGGTCACCCTGCCGCCGGTGGGCTCTTACCCCACCTTTTCACCCTTACCCTGACGTTTCATAAATGAAACACAGGGCGGTAATTTTCTGCTGCACTGTCTGTACTCTGCAAAAGCAGAATCCTAGCTGTTAACTAGTACGGTGCCCTGCGCTGTCCGGACTTTCCTCTGTTTCCTGAAAAAAGAAACAGCGATGAAGCATTGCACCAACCCGTATCAAAAAACTACTTCAGTGGCACCGTCACCATACTCTAAGTAAGACGCCGGCCCGTATTTCTCCACGCCAAATTTAGACAATTCATTCCAAATTTCGGCCTTCAATACTCCTTCTCCCCTTCCATGAATCAACACCACCCGCTTTACACCTCTTTCCTTTTGTTGGTGCAAAAATGCACGAGCTTTTGATAGCTGATGCGCCAAAGTTTGAGTTGCGTCTAATTGCCCGTAATCACTTCTTAGCATTTCAATATGCAGGTCAATCTCAGGATGTACAGGTTCCGTGCGGGAAGGCTTTTCTTTAAAAATCTCAGAGGGCTTCTTTCTAATAATATCTTCACCTTTAACCCAAACAGAATTTCCGTATTCTTCAGGTCTACTACGCTTCACCAATCTGTGCTTCTGTACTTTATAATCAAATCCTTCCGTGCAGATAAAAAAAATCCAATCCCCTTCCACCCTGCTGACGATGCCCGTTACATCCTCATCAATAAGACTTACTGTATCTCCCGGGTAAAATTGCATGTTCAAATTTACGTTTTCTTTAAAATATATGATTCATCATTACCTTTACTAATATTATTGTCATACATAATAAAGCTATACAATTCAAATGGAAGTTCACAATAATCCCTGGAAAACCCTTCAAACCAAAACAGTTCACGATTGTCCCTGGATTCGGCTTGATGTAAGCGATGTTATTACACCCGGAGGCAGTGAAGGAAAGTACCATGTGGTTCATTTTAAACATATTGCCATTGGAATCATTCCCTTGGATAGCGAAGGAAATGTGTATCTTGTAGGGCAACATAGATTTCCTTTAGATAAATATTGCTGGGAAATTCCTGAGGGGGGCGGAAAGCTTGACGTAGAACCCATAGAATCTGCCAAAAGAGAATTATTGGAAGAAACCGGCATTACGGCACTTGAATGGGAACAAATATTAGAGATGCATCTTAGCAATTCTGCAACCGATGAGTACGGTGTTTTGTTTTTAGCAAGAAATCTGCAATTCGGCGATGCTCACCCGGAAGAAGATGAGGACTTAACAGTGCGAAAAATTCATCATACTGAATTTTATGAAGAAGTAATGTCCGGTAAAATAACCGATAGTATTACTGTAGCAGCAGCACTACACTTGCGAATACTGCATCTTGAAAATAAGATTTAATTAGTTTGTAGTTATTTTTTCGGAATAAAGAAATCGCTTCTGAAGACTTTCAAAAGGTCTGTATAAATAATATACTAGTCCATTATACACCTTAATATTCTCAGGATAGGAAAAGTAGAGTTTCTGGGAATTGCTAACACCTCCTGTTTTGCGATCAATATTCATTAAAACCGACTTATTCCCTTCCATAGCTATACTATATAACTCTCCGGTTTTTGTATCCTGCAACACCTGCTTTTGCCATTTATAAGGTTTAGAGAGTTTGTGGTGTACAAGTGGAACCGAATCTAAAGGTAAGCCTAATGCATTATAGCTTCTGAGCAAATCACGATAGTGGTCAAATAAATAAATTGTATCGCGCACTACAAAAACAGGTGCATACAAAGGTTTGTAATACAAAGACCCGGTAAATTTTGTTGCACCAATCCAAACTTCCTTGGCTATTCCGGTTTGTTGCTCCTGACGATAAGCCCACAGTTTTTCCTGACCACTTGCATATTTATACTCTGCCAGATACAACTCCATCATATCTTTATCCTCTACAGTACAGATGCGATAAGTAGCACTATCTTTTGAATTGTAGAGAAAATACCCGAAACCGGGATAATTTTCAGAGTAGTTACTGAATAAAAAACCACCCTGCAAGGAATCGACTATAGGATAAACCTGATTATAGAATAATTGTCCATCCACCGGGACAGGTACAACCCTATTTAATGAATCGGAATGCGCAAGAAACACCTCTTCATCGGTAAGCACCCACTCACGCCTGCGCCAATCGGAATAGATCCGGGGGTTCGTTCCATACACATTATGGGCTGTAAATACTTTTCCGCCGGCACCGGTGCGGTATATTCTGTAATCACGATTCACTTGTTTCTGATAGCCAAGAAGTAAAAGTCCCGAATCGGAGGGATTATAATCATCAATAGATATCTCGGCCGAACCAAATACCGTATCCGGGCGCTGGACCGCATGAACTACAGCAGGCCTTAGTTCCCTGATTTTCATCACAATTTTAAACAAAATTGTATCCTTTACCTCTCTGCGCAAATCTTTCTTGGTCAACTCTACACCATACACTGCAAATCCGGGATGCGTTATGGTAAGAACCGATGGAAAACCACCACTCCACTGCAAAAAAGCCTTGCCGGTTAATTCACTCTTAGTCTTCCGTAAACTGCCTTGATCGTTGAGCTCTACAGCGGCATAACGAACAGGATTTCCATCATCAGAAACAATTAATATTTTTAATATGCTTTGAGACGAGACATACTCTCCGCAAAAAATAACTAAAAGTAGTATGAGTATTATTTTGCCGTTCATATTTCAAAGATGCAAAATGAACGAAAATTCCATACATCCCTATTCAATAAATTCCCGAATCGAAATATTAAGAATTCAAAGTGACCGGTTACCTATTCTCAATAACATGATTTTCAGGAGTCAAAGGATCGTTGTATGGCTTACTGAAAAGTTCTTTTTTGTTGGTAGCATTAAAGTCTGATATAAACTGCCATACTCCTTGCTTATCTAATTCTATGGCATCATAACTTCCGTCGGGCACATATTGTTCCCACAATCCTTCTAACTGTGGAGCTTTGGGTGAAAGATGGTCAAAAACAACTGCGTGAGGTTTCTTTCTGGATTCATTTCGCATAACCATGCTAATTTCTTCATTGTATTCAAAAACCATACGGCGAACAGTACCTTTGGCAGTTCTTATTGCGGGTACTCCGAATTTCACCTTATTCCCGCTTATAGTCATACTTTCTATAATTCTACGGGTACTTCGTGATGTATTCCCATCCCAACCCAGCAAGGTATAGTACATGCCGTTTTTACCTTTGACAGGAATGATTTCGTAGTATAACGCACCGTACCACTTCTTATTATCAAAAACATCTGTTTCGTTACCAACAGTTTGTAAATTAAAATTATCTACAAGCGGAATAACCTTATTCTTGTTTTTACCGGGTTTCACCACATATGCACTGTATAGGTGACTCCCATCGGGCAGCTCGGCATTCCAGGTAAAAATTCTGAACTCCTTATCAGGAGACATAACTGCCCCAAATGTTTTGAGATGACTATAATCGGCCAAAAAAGCTTCAGGTTTTTCAAGCAGCTTCTCAACAGCACTTTTAAAATCCGTATTGGCAAGTTCAATTTCTGTAGGAGTCTTGGCCTGTCTTAAATGAAACAGGTAACCGCTGAGTGAATCTAAATCAGTTTGAAATGAAGATTGCCCCTGAACTCGGACAGCACTGATTAATAACGCAATTATAAATACAAATGTTTTCATTCCATTGAACCTAACGCAGTATAACCAATAAGGGTTACAAGTGCATCAAATCCTTTTTCTGCAATAGAGATTCCTTGGATTCACGATAATCAGGATCATCCACGCAGCAGTCTACAGGACAAACAGCCGCACATTGCGGCTCGTCATGAAAACCTACACATTCCGTGCACTTATCTGTAACTATGAAATAATAATCCATACTTACCGGTTCATTGGCGTGGTCGGCATCCATTTCCTTGCCGCTGTTGTAACCTTTAACCAGCCCTTGCAGTGAGGTGCCGTCGCTGAATCTCCACTCTGCCCCTCCCTCATATATTGCATTATTAGGACATTCCGGTTCGCAGGCACCACAATTAATACATTCATCGGTTATCTTAATAGCCATTTCTCGATTGTGTTTGTAAATTTGTACAAAGATATTACATCCTTTTGATACCCGCATCACAGATGAATGAACTTCCTACCCTCATTGAACAAAGAACCCGAGTTCTGGTTCAGCTCGGCAGTATATTAAGTGCTGTTGGACATGATGCCGAATGGCCGGGTTACAGCTGCGGCCTAAACCAAAAAGAGTACGAGATTCTGTTAAGTACCGTTGAAAGCGCTCCGGCCTTAAATCCCTGGTTCACTCGTCAAAATATCCTTATTCAATTCAGAGCCCTTTCACAAATGCTCAATGAACAGGAAATTGTACATTGGATACAACAAAACCAGCGGTACATACAACCAACAGAAAAATACAATATTGCCCTTATTATGGCAGGAAATATTCCTTTGGCTGGTTTTCACGATTTAATATGCACTTATGTAGCAGGCTGTAATGCCATTATAAAACCCTCAAAAGATGATGCCGGGCTTACCAAAGCCATCATTAACGTATTACAAACACTTCACCCGAACACAAAGAATTTTAAATGGGTCGACAATTATAAATTATCAGGATATGACGCCGTTATAGCAACCGGAAGCAACAATTCCAATCGCTATTTTCAATACTATTTTGCACATGTTCCTCACTTACTAAGAAACAACCGCACTTCAGTTGCTATCATTGACGGTACCGAAACACCTGAAGAACTTTCACTGCTGGCTGATGATGTATTTATTCATTTTGGACTGGGCTGCAGAAACGTTGGAAAAATTTTCATTCCGGAAGAATATGACATTAACCAGATTTTTGAAGCATTCTACCCGTATCATCATGTAATAAACCATAACAAATACGCTAATAACTACGACTATCACAGAGCTGTAATGCTGCTTGAAAAAATTCCCTTTTTGGACAATGGCTTTATAATGCTCCATCAAACAGAAAAACTTCACTCACCTTTAAGCGTATTGTATTATCAAAGATATCAAAACATTATTGATGTTAATAATCAAATAAATAGTGTAAAAAGTGAACTACAATGTATAACCGGACATGGTAATACACCTTTTGGACGTTGTCAGTATCCTGGACTTAATGATTACGCTGACAACATGGATACAATGGAATTTATTGGGAATATTGTCGTGAAAAAGAAAGTTCAGGAACACATCGATTAAACCAAGTTCCTTATGATTTTTTCCAGAACAGAAATATGAGACCGGAAAGGCTCATGCCGGCACCGATCATGAATGCTGGCATAAAATTATCCGGATTATTCTGATATACCAGATTCGCAATCAGGATTCCAGCAATAATTCCGGCTTCCAATGCAATAAACAGTGAACTGGTTGCCCTCGCCCTGAATTTATCGTTAGCAAGGTCTATTGTCCATGCAAATATCGTGGGCGAATTAATACCGTTAGCCAGGCCAAAAATTACCGCACTGGCAAAAAGCATAGCAGGCGTTGTGGATAATGCAATGCCTGTCATTCCAAGCAATAAAGAAATCATACCAATTTTAAGCATGTATTCTCTGCCATATCTGTCGCTCATTTGACCGGTTACAAAGCGCACCAGCACCGATACCCCTACGTATATACTAAAAAAGGTTCCACGATTGTCAATCCCCAGATGATCGCTTAAATCAGGAATCATAAAAGAAGTCATTCCAAAACTTGCCACACTTAAAAACATAACAATTCCTGGTCTGATAACGCTTTTATCAAAAACGTCAGCCGGAGTGATGTAAAATGTACTTCGGGTCAATTTTTTCCTTTCAGGCAATGTTTCTTTCATTCCCAATAATACAAGAATTGAAAGTATAGCGGCCACTGATGATGCATAGAACATCACGTCATCTCCAAAATTCACAGCCATAAAACTACCCAATGGCGGACCTGCTGCAATTCCCAGACTACCTGCCATACCTAAAAGTCCGACAGCCTCTCCTCTTCGGTTCGACGGAACAATGTCGGCCATATAAGCGGTTGTACCTGTTGGTTTAAAACCCGAAGAAAACCCATGAAAAAATCTTAAAAACATGTAGGCCATCAGGCCTTCTGTCCAACTGTATAAAAATCCAGCGATAAAACATACACCGGCACCAAGAATCATCACCGGAATACGCCCAACATTATCTGCAATACGTCCACTGATAGGACGGGCTATCATTGCTGCTCCGGCAAACATTATAATGTTCAGAAACTTGTAATCTTCGCCGCCCAAATCTGTAATGTATCGATTCAGTTCTGCCAGCAGCAAATTAAAACTCAGAAAAAACAAAAATGAGCTAGCGCATAACTTGAAAAACAACCGGGTATATAAAGGCATGGAGACCTTAGGTTTCTCAACAGAAACCTCAGCAATTGTATCAGGAATATCCACGCTGCAAACTTAAGAGAATAAACGTCAGTGTTACCGTCATCGCAGCTAAACGATTTCTACGTACATTTGTTTAAAATTAACTTTATGTACCGTCTAAAACTTCTGTTCATTTCCGGGTTGCTTATCACCACCGGTGTTTCGGCCCAGAACTGCGAAGCATTTATGCCCATTACTGCCGGCAAAAAAGTAACTACAACCAACTATAACTCTAAAGACAAAGTTGAAAGCAGCAACACAATTACAGTGCTGGAAAATACCACAACTGAAAAAGGAATCAAAGCAAAACTGGCATCGGTTAGTATTGATGACAAGGGTAAAGAAATTCAGAAAGCGGAGTTTGAAGTTCGCTGCGAAGCCGGTATTTTTTATATGGACATCGGTTCCATGATGGACCCTTCCACAATGAGTGCTTACAAGGACATGGAAGTGAAAATTTCAGGCACCGAAATGAATTTTCCCGCCGGTATGCAGGCAGGGCTAACGCTACCCGATGCCAATATGACAATGGAAGTATATTCTTCAGGCATAAAAATTATGACCATGCAGGTTATAATTACAGAAAGGAAAGTAATTGGCCAGGAAGATATTACAACCCCTGCCGGAACTTTTAAAGCCTGGAAAACCACCTACACCAGCGAATCCAAAATGGGACCCGTAAAAAAATCGTTCTTTTACACAACCTGGTATGCATCCGATTTGGGAGCAGTAAGAAATGAATATTCCGATAAAAAAGGAAAACTACAAGGCTACAGCCAGATAACAGAAATTGTTACCCCTTGATTCAAAGATTAGCTACCCTTTGGGCGTTTTTATGGTGTGCGACCCTAACCGTAGCACAAAAATCAAATTTCCCGCAACTATCAGGTTACATTACCGACTCGGTAACTGTGCAAGGAGAAACGTACAGATTTGTACGATATCACAAAAATCTGAAAGACAAGAAGCCAAAAAAATTGCTTCTATTTTGCCAGGGGTCTTTGCCCATTCCGCTATTGCCGGTTCAACAGGGAGCAACCTATGGCCCTTTCCCATTCAACACAGCAATCTTTGATGATGAATACATCCTGCTCTGCATAAGTAAACCGGGAATTCCCGTCCAGACCGACAAAGTTGACAACAAATTTGAATACAAACCCGGCAAACAACCACCTGCTGAATACATAGAAAAAGATTATCTGGACTACTACGTAAAAGCAGCAAACATAGTAATTCATTACGCACTGAAACAACCCTGGTCAAAAAAAGACAGAATTGTATTATTCGGTCATTCACAAGGTTACAGAGTAGCAGCCCGCATTGCCAGGAAATGCAACCATATTTCAAAAGTAGTTTTGGCAAGTGCAAATCCTTACGGACGATATCATAGCATGTTAGGAAACCTTCGGGTAAAAAGCCCGGGCTCGGCAGAAGCAACTGAAATACTCATAACAGATTACGATGCATTATATAATAACTATACAGAATTTGTCCAAAACCGTAAGAACAAAAAATTTGTAAAACAAAACCCCGAATTTAAAAACTGGATGTCCTTTAATCATCCTCCGGCAATTGAGGACTTACTTCAAATCAATATTCCAATTCTTGTTATTTACGGAACCAAAGATCCGGCAAGTCATGATAACGACAGGTTGCCCATGATTTTTGCCGAGCACGAAAAAAAGAATCTGACACTGAAAATTTATCCCGGTTTGGAACATAACTTTTTTGAAACATATCCTGATGGCACTCCGGATATAGAAATGTCGCACTGGGATGACGTTGCCGGTTTTGTTAAAATATGGCTGAATAAAAATGAATAATATACTACTTGCTATCCTAATTCAACTTCCGCTGCAAATATTTGCACAAATTATTACAGACACTCCATTGACTTTTGAATTTAGCTCTACTACAAACCATTTTACCGGATGCTATACCTCTTATTATAATAATGGTAAAATAAGAGCTACAGGAAACCTCATTGACGGAATGCGCACCGGAATTTGGGAATTACACGATTCTTCCGGAGCAAAACTAACCATCAGAGAATATATCAAACCAAATTGCTACATAACTTTATATCCTAAATCCGACAAGACATCTAAGGGATTTTGCACTGAAGAAGATTTTAATTTTCACGAACGCGGTATCATCCTGAACATTGCATACCATATCTACATCCCTGTAAAACCAAATAAAAAAGCATTTGAGTACTCAACACAAAGATGCATTTATAATGCATTGATGTTAATTCCAGGTTTATCAGATAACAATCTGGATTTTAGCGACTCTCTGGAATCCTTAAATTGTATTAAACAAAAATTAAAAAAATCGGAAAAATTAACCGGAATTAAAATGATTCAACAATATTATTGGGATCGTGGGGCGCGCGAAGGAATTGTAATAAATCGGCAGATATCCTTTATATTTAAAAAAAACCAATCCAAATATAGCACATATACATCCGATTACAAAAGCGTAGAGCCATATTTAAAACAGATTACTTGTAGCGGTGAATACAACCACATGAGTCTGCACCAGTATATAAACAGCTACCATCCAAAAGGAATAGAGCGGCTCAGAAATGTTAAGTTATCAAAAACCATAACAGATTATATGGAAAATGCCGTGGTCCCGTCTGAATACCGAGAATTATTTTTTCTACTGGAATCTGAACACGACTTATGGGTTGAATACCAATAAATATTATCAAATGAATTCATCTGAAACTAATACAACGCGCATTAACAAATACTTAAGCGAAGCAGGATTCTGTTCCCGACGTGAAGCCGACAAATTGGTTGAGCAGGGAATGGTGAGTATCAATGGCGTTAAAGCAGTAATGGGCAGCAAGGTTAAGGCCGGCGACAAAGTATCGGTGAAAGGGCTTGAAGTAAACAAAGAATCTAACCGCTCCGTGTATCTGGCATTCCATAAACCTGTTGGAATTATTTGTACTACCGATACCCACAGAGAAAAAAACAACATTATTGATTATATAAATTATCCTGAACGCATTTTTCCTATTGGTCGTTTGGATAAAGAAAGTGAAGGGTTAATATTACTCACCAATGATGGCAATATTGTAAATAAAATTTTAAGGGCACACAACAATCACGATAAAGAATATATAGTAAGGGTGCACAAGCCCATCAACAATGAGTTCATTGAGAAAATGAGCAGCGGAGTTCCCATTTTAGATACAGTTACCCGAAAGTGCCGTGTAGATCAAACCGGCCCCATGGAATTCCGGATTGTTTTACGACAGGGCTTAAACAGGCAAATTAGAAGAATGTGCGAACATCTTGGATATCATGTCACATACTTAAAACGAGTGCGTATAATGCACATTACATTAGATTTACCTGTGGGAAAATACCGGCATCTTACAGATTCAGAATTGCGCCAAATGCACCGGATACTGGAGCGCTCTACTAAAACATCAGCAGCTGACAACCCGCACACTAACCCCGACTAAAAGCATTCATTACTTTTGCAGTAAGGGATTGAAACGAAATGAATACAGAAACCAAGGACGAAAATCGGGAAAAATCATTCAACAGGAATGTTTTTACATTGATATTCGGTACTTCACTGGCCCAACTAATAACATTCGCGGCTTATCCCATTGTCAGCCGGTTATACACTCCTGAGGAGTTCGGACTATTCGGTATATTCATCAGTGCGGCAGGTCTTGTTAGCCTGATAGCGACGGGTAGATATGAACTGGCCATCATTTTACCGGATACTCTTCAAAAAGCATATCAATTGTTCAGAATCTCCTTTCTTCTGAATTTAGTTACCAGTACCCTATCACTTTTTATAGTTTTCGCATTGTATTTTATGAACTTAAATTACGGCTCAGGTTATTACGGACTCCACGAATTATTGCTTTTTACTCCAGCCGTTGTGTTCCTTACCTCTGCTTCTAATATTTTGCAAAACTGGGTAATACGACACAAAAACTATTCGCTGTTGTCGTCCTCCAAAATATTACTGTCGGCAATTAATAATGGGCTGGTAATTTTATTAGGATATACGGCCATGTCCTACTATGGCTTATTAACTGGTTATCTGGTTTCCATTTCAGCTCAATCTGTTTTACTGCTGTTTGCCTATTTAAAACAAAGACAAGAATTAAGGTTCGACAAGGAATTAACCCGAAGTATGGCTTTAAAGTACAAAGACTTCCCAAAATCAAATACAATTCATGCGTTGTCAGATTTGTTCCAGAACCAGGGAATAATCTATTTCATAGCAATGTTTTTTACCTCCTCAGTAGTTGGGTTATTCGCATTTACCATACGGTTAATGCAGGCACCCATGATGTTAGTGGTTAACAGTTTTTCTCAGGTTTTCTTTCAGAAATCCTCAGAATTAATGCAAAAAGGAGAGCCTGTAATGCCGGCGTTAAAGAATGTGGTAATTAAGGTTGCTGCTATCTCAGCGGTAATAATGATCATTTTAATGACAGCCGGAGGAGACCTTTTTGCATTGGTTTTTAGCGAAAGATGGCGTGAATCAGGTGTATTTGCCGGGATTTTAGCACCCTGGCTGTGTGCTGATTTTATCAGATATTCCATAGCGCAACTTCCGTTGGTACTGGGCAAAGTAAAAGGAATTATGTATTGGTCTGTTACCGGAAATGTATTAATGATTTCCACGTTTCTGATATCAGGTGCAAATTCAAACAACATATATAACGTATTTGTCTCGTTGTCCATTGTAATGACAACGTATGTATTACTTTTGATAATATGGATATTTAAAATCACAAAACATGCTGATAACAGACAAAAAGAACTTATTGCATGAGTTCAATAAAATGCAAAAAGTTGTGATTGAACTGGGGTGCGGTAACGCTCCAAGAATAAAAAACGCTATAACCATTGACATGGTAAACCTTGAAGGCGTAGATATTGTAGCCGACTTAAACCAGGGTTTAGGTTTTCTGCCGGATAACAGCATAGATGAAATTCACTCCTTCCATTTTCTTGAACATATTCATGACCTGGGATTTTTTATCAAAGAGATTCACAGAGTTTTAAAACCTGGCGGAATCACTGCAGGAACAGTTCCGCATTTTTCCAATCCATATTACTACAGCGACTATACACATAAAAACTTTTTTGGCCTTTACAGCTTCAGTTACTTTTCAAATAACAAATTCTACAATAGGGGCGTACCTACTTTTTACGAAAACACTAAATTCGAAATTTCAAAAATTAAAATCGTTTTCTGGTCGCCGTTCAAATTATTGAATATTTTCAGAAAATTTTATAGCGTAATTTTCAATTCCAGCAAATGGATGCAAGAGTGGTATGAAGCCAGCTGGTGCTATCGGTTTCCTTCACACGAATTGCGCTTCGAAATTAAAAAGCCTATTAAGTAATGACAGGCATCAGTATTATTACCGTTAATTACAATTCAGGTATTTGCCTTACAAATTGTTTGCAAAGTATTTTAAAGAATATAATAATTCCGTTTGAGGTAATTATTTGGGACAATGCAAGTAATGACGATTCCATGAATTACGCCATTCAAATAGCTGCAGACGATGATAGGATTATTGTAGTAAACCATTCTGAGAATTTAGGTTTTGCGGGAGCAAATAACGCAGCCTTTGAAAAGGCAAAATATAATATCATTCATTTCCTGAATCCCGATACCCTGGTTGGCCCTGAAATGAACGATTTATATAAACAAATCATCTCCCATTCTATTGATACTGTATGGGTAACATCCATAAAAAACGACAAAAGCATTAATGAGTCAACAACGTATGTAATTCCAACAGTAAAACAATACTTTAACAGGCTATTTAATAAGAAAAAAACCCAATATTGGCATATTGGTGCAAGTGTCATAATTTCTGCCGGCAATTTTAAAAAAATCGGCATGTGGTGTCAGGACTATTTTATGTATACCGAAGACATGAATTTGTTTTATGAAATTCACAGGAATCATATTCCTGTTAAAAAATCAGATATTGCAGTAGTTCACATTGGAAAGGTAAGTTCGGGCAACACCTGGAGCAATTATAAACGCGCCTTGACCATAGAACGATCGCTGAAACGATTTTATCTTAGATACGGCATGATATGGCAGTACTATTTACTGCGTCCTCTTCAATTGAAGTATCAGTTTTTCACTGATTTCAATGAGTTTAAAAAAGGCTCCCGCGCCTTTTTTAAACTCTATTTTACCTTTCCCAAAAAGCATGACCAAACCAGAAAAACCATATAATAAATACATCATTTCGTTTTTCCTGGTGGCTGCATTGGCAGGTCCCGGAATCAGTTACGGGCAGGTGTACTTATATCATCTGGCACTTCCCTTACTTTTATTGGTACCCCCCTTGCTTCTTGCCCGTAGGGGAATTGTTGATACACTATTTAATAATAGCACTCTCATCTTCCCTTTTATAGTATTTTGGTATAGCCTTAGTTATTGGTGGAGTCTTGAAAGATCGCTAACCCTGCAATATACTATACTAACCTTGTTAATGGCCATTACGGTAATGCTATTATCTCAAAAAATTTCATCAAAGGAAACTTTTCGCCGCTCCATTTCCGTTATTGGTCTATTTCTCGCTTTCGAAATTTTTTTGTCTATAATAGAAATTGTTACACCGTTGCGATGGCCCATTAGTCCGTTTTCAAATGTCAGCGGCGCGTTTGGACACCCCGATTCGTTGCTAAAGTTCACTGCATTTGAACTTGAGGCTATAAAACTGACGCCTACAGCCTTGCATTGGAACCCTAATAATCTGGCCATTTTCCTTACCATTTGCCTTCCTTTTGTATTGTACCACTTGCGAAAAGCAAAACGAGTATTCCTTACCGCAGGTATATTACTGGTAATATTAATGACCGGTTCCCGCTTATGTATAGTTTCCGTTTTCATAATATTATTATGGTATTTTTGGTTAGAGAACAAAAAACACTTCCTGCTGACACTAGGTACAGGAATCGTTTGTATATTATTTTTAAATCAATATCAGTCTGAATTGAACCGGACACCGGTTGGACGAAAACTAACAGAAGTGAACGGCATATACACTTCCACTTTGAATATGCTTGGGATAAGCGTAAAAACAGACCCGAATGCACCAGAGGTAGATGTCAGCGAATCCGGGTTGGCCAGAAAATTTCTGCTTAGCAATGGCTGGCATGGATTTATTGCAAGTAAGGGATTAGGAGTTGGAGGAGGTGCTTCTCATATATTGCATAAAAACCATCCCGATTTTAAGGAAGGTATGGCAACCAGCATGCATAATTTCTGGTTTGAAATTCTGGTGGAAGGAGGAATAATCCTCTTTATTGCATTTATGTTATGGTATATAAGCGTCTTAAAATCATTATATAAACGCACACGTGCTTTGCCAACCGGATACGAAAGCAATACTGCCCGCAGTTTATTTATGAGTATGGTAATTTTCGTTCCTGCTGCCATCAGTGCTTCATCAGTAATATATTTCATACCCATGTGGATATTATTCGCACTTTGCATCGCATTTATCAAATTAAATCCATTAACAAATGAAACGTCTGCTATTACTGGCTGATGCCAATTCTGCACACACCAGAAAATGGATTGAATGGATTATTGCCATGGGTGATTTGAAACCGGCAATTTTTTCGCTTACCATACCTTCTGACTCTTTTTATTCCGACAGAAACGTTAAGACATTCACCCAAACCGATACTACCAATATTGGCCGAAACAAAAAACCAATTAATAAACTAAAATACTTCAGGAATGTATCGTTACTAAAGCAATGCATACGTGAATTTCATCCCGATATACTCCATGCGCATTACGCTACAAGTTATGGAATGCTGGGCCGGAAAGCCGGGTTTCATCCCTATGTTATTTCTGTTTGGGGCAGCGACATATTTCTGTTTCCAAAGAAGTCAATAATCCATAAAAATTTCCTGAGAAAAAATCTCAATTCTGCTGATTTAATTTTGGCAACAGGTAAAATACTTGCAGAAAAAACTAAAACATACACCAATAAACCCATTAAAATAACCCCCTTCGGAGTAAACACAAATATATTTCGGCCACCCGTTACTGAAAAAAACAATGAAGAAATTATCATTGGAACCGTGAAAGGAATAGAATACGTGTATGGTATAGATATCTTATTAAAAGCATTTAAAATTGTTACACAAAAAACCGACATCAGGTTACGGCTGGTAATAGCCGGCAACGGTACAGAATTCACCAAAATGCAAAATCTTGCAAAAATACTGGGAATTGATTCAAGAACTGAATTTCTTGGAGCCATACCACACCATAATGTACCACAGTTACTGCAATCCTTTCACATTTTTGTGGCCCTTTCAAGAAGTGAAAGTTTTGGTGTTGCCGTTTTGGAGGCATCAGCCTGCGGGTTACCTGTGGTTGCATCTGACACCGGCGGACTTATTGAAGTAATTAATGATGGAATTACAGGTTTTAATGTACCTACTGACAACATTGAAGTAGCTGCCGAAAAATTGATTCTTCTTATTGAAAACAAAGAACTGAGAGAAAAGACAGGAAAAGCCGGAAGAGAGTTTGTTGAACTTAATTACAGTGAAGAGCTATGTAAATCTATAATCTCAGAGATTTATAAATTGTAACCTTTTGATTCAAATATTAAAACATATACCCAAAAACCATCAGGACATACACACTGCTTTAATGGTGCTACTGGTGTTTTTTATGCCCCTGCTACCCATTGCATTGCCATCCATTATCGTATTGCTTCTATTTTCATTTCTTACCGGTCTTATCATTAAAACTTCAGGATTCAGGAAAATCTCCGTAAGAAAAACCTGGCCACTTTTATTGTATTTCATACTTTTAGCCTCATCACTATTCTATACTCAAAATATTCCTCAGGGCCTACGTGCTACTGAAGTAAAACTAGGCTTCATTTTGTTTCCGTTTGTTCTGTTGCCTTATTCCCACAAACCAATATTAAACAAACTTTTTAAAGTATTTATTTTCGCCTGTATCCTTTCCTTCGGCATCGGACTTATTGTGGCATCCGCAAGATTTCTCTCAGAAATTTATTCCGATTACCGCTACCTGGGCACAGAAAAGGCAGGTATACAGCTTTATTTAAGTTCCTTTCTTTCCGTTTTCCTTCACCCCAGTTATCTTAGTATGTATTGTAATTTTGCATTGTTCCTGCTTATCTATTATTCACAAAAAAATAACAACTCAATTTTCAACCATAAAACAACTGGAATTATTATCGTTTTATTATGCCTTCATTCACTCATGCTGATGTCAAAAGCAGGATGGTTAATAACCGGTGGTTTACTGATATACTACACAATTATTAAATTACAAAGCGCTCAATACAAATGGGTTTTCATCTCCTGGAGCGTTGGCATTGTATTATTTGGAAGTGTATTTTACCTGGTTCCGGGCATGAAAGAAAGAGCAAAATCCGCAGTAATAGTTGTTACGTCGGGTGCGCAAAGCGAGACAGACAGTAATGCAATAAGGGTGTTAATATGGCAGCAATGTGCTGAATTGATTAAGGAACACCCTTATACCGGAGTAGGAATTGGTGATGTAAATGCAGAACTCAAAGAAAAATACATTGAGCGGGGGTTATGGACTGCTATTGAACGAAACTATAATGCTCATTCACAATTTCTTCAAAACCAATTAAGCGGAGGTATCGTGGCTTCGGTTTCATTGCTGCTTATTTTTGTGATTTCGATAATAAAAAGTGAGAAGAAAGCAATTATGATTTTTATATGTATATTACTCTTTTCTAACCTATTGGTTGAATCCATGTTTGAGACACAGGCAGGCACCGTATTCGCTTCATTTTTCCTGAGCCTTTTACTCATTCAAAAAACAGAAAAGAGCGTATCAAATTAAATGAAGTTCCAATAAAACGGACCAATACAACTCCTCTCAATCAACTCGTCCTTAACCCGATCCGACAGCAAGTTAAAATCAGAACTCCTTGGTATAAGAGATACCGACTACAAAACAATTCATTTTTTCTCTAAGATCTTCCGGATATATCTGAAATTCCTGTGCGGTTACCCCACCAAAACCGTTGTCTACCTCAGCATCCTGAGTCAGTGTATATCTCCAAGAAACATTAGTATATTTCACAAATAGTCCCAAATAATCCGTAAGAGAAATTTGAGTAAGTGCTTCAAATCTTTTACCGCCACCGTCTGATGAATAAGAATCACCAACTCCATTCAGGTCTTTCGTTGTCAATTCTCCCCAGAAAAACCCGTAAGAGGCCTTTACCATAACTTTTTCACCTATTTTAAAGATGGCATGTACATCGGCCGAAAGTAAATTATCCGGTAGATTGATGGTATAGGTTCCGGTAGAATTATACAGCGGAGTTTCGTATCGATTGAGCGCCTGATCCCAGCTATTACCTGTTGTATTTCGCCGGGAATAATGGTCGTACGTAAACCCTCCGAAAAGACCAAAAACACCTCCCATATAGCCTCCCCATGCCATCTGAACATATGCCAGATTTGCTCTTCTTACAAAGTTCGCTGTGGTTTTGCTTTGCGCAATATAATTCCACGCTGAGTATTCAACGTTAAACAGCATGTGATTTAAATAGGTATTAAAAAAAAGACCAAAACCGGCATGTGCTACTTTATCAGATAACATCTCATCAAAAGTAACCTGATTCGTAACGGAATCAAAAGACCGATGAAACCGAAAGGTATTCCATGAAGAATTGCCTCCGTTTATTTTTATTCCCATAAACAGCTTCTGATATTGCGCATTACTTTGGAACACACATAAAAAGAAAAACAACCATATATATCTCATAAGAAATTTATTTAACGAATATTGAGTCAAATATATGTAACTATTTAATACGCTACCTTGACAAAACTTTTTTATTTGTATCAGGACTTCTGCGTAATATTAAAAAATTCAAAATCCCCTCCCCATATCCCAATCCGTATCCCGTATGCAATAGGAAAAACGTAATAACAGCCGAAAAAATAGCGCCGGATTTTTTTAACGAAATGGATACAGTAATGGCCAGATATAACCATAAAGCTAAAATTCCTAAATACACAAAAATAAAATAATAGTGCACCAATGCAAGAACCGGAAAAGCAATAAGGAATCCCACAAAAAAAGCAGGTACAAGCTGACGTAACGTAGTAATGGTTTTATGCTTTCGGTTTACATATACTTTCCAGTATCCGTACTGACGATATTGTTTGAACATTTTACTCCAGGCTGCCCGAACTACATAATGAAACCTGACAGTGCCGGTTAACCAGAGTTTATATCCGGCTTTTATTATTCTATAATTAAGCTCGTCATCCTGATTTCGAATTAAATTTTCATCAAAGAATCCCACTTTTTCCAAAACTGCCCTTTTATAAAGCGGAGTACCAATGGTATCAACATAACCTTCCTTACCGCCAGTTCTGAAATGAGCATTACCAACACCAAAACGATGGGACATAGCAAAACCTATCCATTCAGATTTTTTGTCGTAAAAACTGTTTTCTATCGTGCCTCCTACTCCTGCCAGTTGCGATTCTTCGTCCAGAAAATCAATACAAACGTTAATATAATTACTATCGATGGTAGAATGGGCACCCATAATCATAACATATTCAGAATCTGCAGCATTAATTCCAAGATTCATGGCAACCGGTGTTATTTTGTCAGGATTGTCAATCAGGTGAACACACGGATATTTTTCTGCTAATTTTTTAATAACGTCACGCGTGCCATCATCACTCATGCCATCCACAACAGCAATAAACAAATCTTCCTGCGCAACATTGTTTTGCAAGACACTTAAAATACAAGCCTCAATATAGTTTAGTTCATTTCTACAGGGAATTGCTACCAAAATTCTATATTTCCTTGAGTCAACCACTGATGAATATTTTAAATACCATTAAATATTAATCCTTCACACACCTAACACTCAACCCATCTGTTTCAAAACTAAGATAAAACTGAAATTCTTTATCTCCTTTTTCGTGAAATCCACAACTAACACCATCGCTTTCGTCTATAGTGGACGTCCACCACTGAGCCCTTTCACCCAAATCGTCAAACATACAACATACCTTCCGCCTTCCTGCAGGCAGCGCATTAAAACCAAATTCATCGGTGCCATTTTTACCACCACTCCAACCGGTTTTACTTTTTAACTTCTTGCTTATTCCCTTCTGTAAAAATGATTGTAGGGCATACCACTCGTCTTCATTAGGTATATGCCATCCATCTGGTGCCAAACCTCTTGAGTCCTTTACTGCAAACACATTGTACAATTTACCATATTTATCCCCGTTTTCCGGTTTATTGTCGTAATAACACCAGGCAGGTTGCCCATTCTCGCCCGCTTTATCCCATTCTTCCTTGGTTTTCGCTTCCGGAATAAGATCTCCATTACGAAATCTATCTACATTTAAATTTTTTGTCATCCATTGTTGTTTCCCTATCGCTACCGCATTATACTTTTGAGACGAAACCATTTTTGTAATAAAAACAAGTAGTACACTCATTAAAAATAAATTAACCCTCTGCATTTTATATAATTTATTGGTATTAATTCAATAACAAACTTTCCGATTTTCAGCAAATATAAGGGTCTAAGACAAAACCGCCCGCCAATAAAAAAATAATGTATGCTTAAATGCAGTTTTATATGGGGCGGGGTTACAGTCAACCCAAATCATGCGTCAGGGGATTGTATTGAGTGTTGGAATGGCAAAAATAGTAAGGGTTTCCTCAAGGAGCAATAGCAGTGGCTATGTAGACTTCCCAATTTTAGGACAGTGCTAAATTATAGTTTTCTTCATAAAGGG
>CAZDUI010000055.1:0-17445 GCA_964508605.1 uncultured Weeksellaceae bacterium
TTTTAGGTATTTATGAACATTTATGCTTTAAAAAGTTAAATGCGTTTGCCCTGCCATAGTTAATGAAAGACGGTTTTTAGAAGTCCTTTAATTTGTATCTTTGCCAAATTTTGAAAAAAGTAAATCATCATGCCTTTTACCGATAGAAAATTTGATTTTGAAGGCCTTACTTACGACGATGTCCTTCTTCTGCCGGCTTACAGCGAAGTATTGCCCCGCGAAACCCGTTTGGAAACCCGTTTCAGCCGGAATATTATGCTAAAAGCTCCGGTGGTGTCGGCGGCAATGGATACTGTAACCGAATCGCAACTGGCCATCAGCATTGCGCAAAAAGGAGGAATAGGTGTCATCCATAAAAATATGACCATTGCCGACCAGGCTTTTGAGGTTAGAAAAGTAAAGCGTTCTGAAAGCGGTATGATTCTGGATCCTATTACACTGTTGGATAACAGTAATGTAGGCGACGCATTGAAATTAATGGCCGAAAACAAAATCGGGGGTATTCCTGTAGTTAATAACGCGGGTATCCTGGTTGGAATAGTAACCAACAGAGATCTGAGATTCGAAAAAGATCACCGAAAGCCGATTACTGAAATAATGACCCGCGAAAAATTAATTACCGCAAAAAATGACATTAATTTAGCAACTGCTGAAGAAAGATTACAACAGTACAAAATAGAGAAACTTCCGGTAATTGCTGATAATGGAAAATTAATAGGGTTGATAACTTTCCGTGATATTTTAAAGGTGAAGGAAAATCCCGACAGTTGCAAAGATGCTTATGGACGGCTTAGGGTGGCGGCAGCCGTGGGCGTTACGGAGGATACTATGGAAAGAGTTGGGGCTTTGGTGCAGGCAGGTGCCGACGCAGTGGTGATAGATACTGCTCATGGTCACTCAAAAGGTGTTGCCCAGATGTTAAAGTTGGTAAAGCAGGAGTTTAAAGATGTTGATGTTGTGGTGGGTAACATTGCCACAGCCGAAGCAGCGGAATTTCTTGTAGCAGCTGGTGCTGATGGCGTAAAAGTAGGTATCGGTCCCGGAAGCATCTGTACCACCCGTATTATTGCAGGTGTGGGAGTTCCGCAGCTATCCGCAGTAATGGAAACTGCAAGAGTTCTTAATGAAAAAGAAGTGCCGTTGATTGCTGATGGTGGAATTCGCTATACAGGCGACCTTGTAAAAGCAATTGCAGCAGGAGCCGATAGTGTAATGGTGGGTTCTCTGTTTGCAGGAGTTGATGAATCTCCCGGTGAAACAATATTACTGGAAGGACGGAAGTTTAAAACATATAGAGGTATGGGGTCGCTTGAAGCCATGCAAAAGGGTTCAAAAGACAGGTATTTTCAGGATGTAGAAGATGATATTAAAAAACTTGTGCCCGAAGGAATTACAGGCAGGGTACCCTATAAGGGAAAACTCTCTGAAGTGATGTATCAGCTTACGGGCGGATTGCGCGCTGGTATGGGATACGTAGGTGCGCCCGACATTAGCGCTCTTAAAAAGGCACGATTCGTGAGAATTACTCATGCAGGTGCACGCGAAAGTCATCCGCACGACGTTGTAATAACCCGCGAAGCACCGAATTATAGTAGTATTTGATTTTGAAAACAAGTTATGTATAACCCAAATCTTAAAATTTCTAAAAGATGAATAAATCCATATTGTTAATCCTGTTGTTTGCATTATTAACAGGAGTAGGTTTTGCGCAGAAGAAAGATAAAAGCAAAAGTAACGACCCGGTAATTATGACGATTGATGGCAAGCCTACCTATAAATCTGAATTTGAAGCTATCTTCAAAAAGAATTACAAAAAGCCAGCGGTAGAGAAAGCAGATCTTGAAGAATATATTGACCTGTTTGTTAAGTTTAGATTGCGTGTTACCGAAGCAGAGACCTTAGGTATGGATACATCTAAAAAGTTTATAAACGAATTGGCGGGTTACAGAAAACAACTGGCCAAGCCTTATCTGGCTGATCGCGAAATGACCGACAAATTGTTAAATGAGGCATACCAGCGCATGCAAAAAGATGTACGCGCCAGCCATATATTGGTAAGGGTAAAGTTTGATGATAAACCCGAAGATACTCTTAAAGCCTACAATAAAATATTAGAAATCAGAAAACGCATTCTGGCAGGTGAAGACTTTGGTACTGTTGCTGCTTCAAAAAACGGAAGTGAAGACGTGAGCGCGGCAACCAATAAAGGTGACCTTGGATTTTTTACCGCGTTTCAAATGGTATATCCTTTTGAGAGTGCAGTATATAATATGAATGTGGACGATATTAGTCAACCGGTTAGAACGCAATATGGATACCATCTAATTAAAAAAACCGGCGAGCGCCCTGCCAGAGGCGAAATACGCACATCACATATCATGATTAGGGTTGAAGAAAAAGCCGATGATGCAGCAAAAGAGGCAGCCAAAACGAAAATTATGGAACTATACCAAAAGGTAAAGGCCGGTGAAGATTTTGGAACACTTGCACAAAAGTTTTCTGAAGATAAAGGCTCGGCAGTAAAGAATGGTGAATTGCCCTGGTTTGGTGCAGGAAAAATGGTTGAGCCTTTTGAAAATGCTGCATTTGATTTGCAAAAGGACGGAGATGTTTCTGAACCTTTTCTTACACAATACGGATGGCATATTGTTAAAAGATTGGAGTTAAAACCAATCCCACCGCTTAAAGAAGTTGAAAATTCAATTAAAACCAAGATTCAAAGAGACAGTCGTTCACAAAAGTCTGCAGCTTCTTTTATAGCTCGCCTTAAAAAGGAATATAAATTCAAAGATTTAAGTGCAAAAACATTACCGGCCGTTATTCAGGCTGTTGATACTACAATCTTCTTCTCTAACTGGGATACTACAAAAATTACCAATCCTAAAGCCGTAATGGGACAATATACAGGTGGGAAAATTTATGTAAGTGACTTTGCAAGATATCTTTACCGTAATCAAAGAAAAACCAAGGTAGAGAGTGTAGATGGCTTTGTAAGGGCTCAGTTTAAGAAGTTTGTAGAGACCAAACTTACAACCATTGAAGAAGCTGCCCTAGAGCAAAAATATCCCGACTTTAAATTATTGGTTAAAGAGTATCGCGACGGTATTCTTTTGTTCGAGCTCACCGATAAAATGGTATGGAGCAAAGCTGTAAAAGACAGCGCGGGACTTGAAACATATTTTAAAGCGCATCAGTCTGATTTTATGTGGGAAGAGCGTACAGATGCCATCGTATTCTGGTGTGCCGATATGCAAACCGCTACACTGGTAAGCAATATGTTGGCTGAGGGTGCTTCGGTTGAAAAGGTACAAGATAAACTGAATGCTGAATCATCTTTAAATGTAAGAGTTGAAAGTGGCAGGTATGAAAAGAGTAAGGCCGAATGGTTATGGAATGTCAGCAAAACTCAAATCGCGGGTCCAACAGAAGTGGAAGGTAAAATAGGGGTAGCCCAAATTACCCAGGTTCTGCAGCCTGAACCCAAAGCACTGCAGGATTGTCGTGGAGCTGCCATTGCAAAATATCAGGACCATCTGGAAAAAGAATGGATCACGGCCTTGAAAGCCAAATACAAGGTGGTGGTAAACGAAGATGTACTTTTTTCAATTAAATAAAGCTTTGCAGAAAGTTGTTGTAGCTGGTATCGTAGCTGCGATAACCGTTGCGTGCGGTTCTGATAAAAATGAAAAATCGCAACGAGTAGTTGCAGAAGCTATGGGATATTCGCTTACTGATGAAGATTTAAGTGTCCTTACAGCACAAACTTCAGACAGTACGCTTGTGCAGCAAACTACCAGAGCCTGGATTGAAAATACAATTCTGGGCGAAACAGCAAGGCGAAATTTTAAAGGTAATAAACGGGCTATTGAAGTAAAAGTAGAAGCATACGAACGACAATTGTTATACTTTGCATTCGAGCAAGAGGAAATTGCCAGATTACTTGATACGTTTGTTCATCCCGATTCGATAAAGAAATACTATGAATTGCATCTTGAAGAATTTAAATTGAATGACTATCTGGCAGAACTGTTATTCATCCGTTTAAAATTAAATGATCCTCTGGTGAATCGCATAGCCGGAATGTATAATACAACAGATAGTACTGAACTATTGAAAATAATGGAACTTACCGTGGGAAAGGCCGATACCGTTATCTTTAATAAGGGAAATTGGATGTATTTTGATGAAGTCATCAAATTGTTACCCGTGAATGCCATTTATAATAAGAATTGGTTTGTTACAGGAAAAATTAAACAAAGATTTCAGGATGAGAATTTTGTGTATTATTTGAATTTGTTGGATTATAGAAGAGGAACCTCTCCACTGGAATTTGAAACACCAAATATTAAAGAAAGTATAATTCAACAGCGTATTTTGGAGTTAAGAAGAAACATGCGTAAGGAAATTTTAGAAAAAGCAATACATGAATAGAGTACACAAAATAATGCTGTTATTTTTTGCCTTTACCTTTGCAGGCAACCTATTTGCACAGGTGCGACTTATTGATAAGGTGGTGGCTACAGTAGGAGACAGAATGATTATGCTAAGTGACGTTCAGCAGCAGAAACTTCAGATGATCCAAAATAAAATTCCTGTAAATGATAAAACAGATTGTTTTATTCTTGAGGAACTTATTTTTCAAAGACTTTTGTTACATCAGGCAGATATTGATAGTATTGAGGTGAGTGACGACCAGGTAGAAGCCGAGTTAAATAATCGTATAACATATTACAAACGATTGTTGGAACAATATGGAAAAACACTGGAAGAAGAGTACGGAATGAGTGAGACGTTAATAAAAGAGGAGTTTAGAATCTCAGTGAAAGAACGGTTGCTGGCAGAGTCAATGGAAGGTAAAATCACTTCTGATGTAGTAGTGAGTCCAAGAGATATCCGTGAATATTTTAAAAGCATCCCGGCCGACAGTTTGCCCAAAATTAATATGCAGGTAGAGTATAGTCATCTGGTGTTGTATCCTGAAGTTACTAAAGAAGCGGAAGCAGATGCACTAATGAAGCTTACAGAATCTAAAGCCGGAGTAATAAGCGGTGAGCACAGTTTCAGTTTTTATGCAACCCTATACTCCCAAGACCCGGGTTCTGCAACCAAAGGAGGAGATTTTGGTTGTGTTTCAAAAGGAATGTTTGTACCCGAATTTGATGCCATGGCATTTGCATTAAAACCCGGAGAGGTTAGTGAACCCTTTAAAACGCAATACGGATGGCACATCCTGCAGTTGAAAGAGCGAAGAGGCGAGACATACTGCGGATCGCATATTCTTGTTATTCCAAAGGTAGGTTACGAGCAGATTGAAAAAACCAGAATTAAACTGGACAGTATTGCAGGACAAATTCGCGACGGTAAAATCAGTTTTACTGATGCAGCAAGAAAATTCAGTATGGATGAGGCATCAAAACAAAACGGAGGAAAGGTTTACAACGCGCAGTATGGCATGTTTAAATGGGATGTTGCCGATATGGAACGCGATCGCGCCATGACACTCGACCAAATGGCGGTTGGGCAGGTATCGCCTGTAGCAGCTTACTTTGATGAAGAAGGTAAACAGGCATTAAGCATTATGCAATTGAATGTAAGACATCGTCCGCATATAGCTAATCTTGATGACGATTATCCTTTGTTTCAGCAAGCTGCAACCGCCGACAAAAAACAAAAAGTAACCGAGAATTGGTTTAAAACCAAGGCAAAAACTACATACGTCCAGGTAAATGAAGAATATGCAGGATGCCCTATGTTGTTTAATGAAAAGGATAATCAGTAATTTAACCCGTTATACGTACTTTATACCGGATATTATATAAAAAGAATGGAATTTAAAAACGAAGCAGAAGCAGCAGATTTTTTCAGACAAAAATATGCAGCACTAACCCGGGAAATAGGAAGAGTAATTGTTGGACAGGAACAGGTTGTAAAAGAAGTGCTTGTGTCTGTTTTTAGTGGCGGACATTGTTTGCTGGTAGGGGTGCCCGGATTGGCAAAAACACTACTTGTGAATACTATTGCCGATGTTTTGGGCTTGTCGTTTAACAGGATACAGTTTACCCCCGACTTAATGCCTTCTGATATTATCGGGTCCGAAATTCTGGACGAAAACAGACAATTTAAATTTCTTAAGGGTCCGTTGTTCGCCAATATTATTCTGGCAGACGAAATCAACCGAACACCCCCAAAAACACAAAGTGCGTTGCTGGAAGCTATGCAGGAGAGAATTGTTACTGCAGCCGGACACCGATACCCTTTACCTTCGCCATTTTTCGTACTGGCAACCCAGAATCCGATTGAACAAGAGGGGACCTATCCGCTACCGGAAGCACAGCTGGACCGTTTTATGTTTAACATTTGGGTAGACTATCCTTCACTGGAAGAGGAATATGCTATTGTTAGAAGCACCACATCTGGTGTGCGCACCGAATTGAAGAAAATAATGAATGCTGATGAGATTCTGGCATTTCAGGCGCTTATTCGCAAGGTACCGGTAACCGATAATGTATTACAGTATGCCGTAACACTGGCTTCAAAAACGCGTCCAAATACGGCACAAGCTTCTGCTTTGGTAAACGATTATCTTAGTTGGGGGGCAGGACCCCGTGCATCTCAGTACCTGGTAATCGGTGCAAAGTGTCATGCCCTGCTAAACGGTAAATACTCCCCGGACATTGAAGATGTTCAGGCTGTTGCATTGCCAATTCTTAGGCATCGAATCGTTCGCAATTATAAAGCAGAAGCAGAAGGTATCAGCATTGAAAGAATAGTGAAGGAGTTGAGCTGATTCAGATATATCTGAAATTTTTACCCGGAAAATATGCTGTCTGCCCCAGTTGTTCTTCAATACGAAGCAACTGATTATATTTTGCCATCCTGTCACTTCTTGAAGCCGATCCTGTTTTTATTTGTCCCGTATTCAAAGCTACTGCAAGGTCGGCAATTGTGCTGTCTTCAGTTTCTCCACTTCGGTGACTCATTACGCTGTTATATCCGTATTTGGTAGCCATTTGTACGGCATCAATGGTTTCAGTAAGGGTGCCTATTTGGTTAACTTTAACCAGGATAGCATTAGCCGAACCTTGTTCAATACCCCGGGCCAAACGTTGCGTGTTGGTTACAAATAAATCGTCTCCCACCAGTTGAACGTCATTGCCTAAAGCGTGGGTAAGCTTATTCCACCCATCCCAGTCGTCTTCTGCCAAACCATCTTCTATACTTGCAATAGGGTATTTTTTTCGCCAGTTACTCCAATATTCAACCATCTCGTCTGTTGTTAACACCGAACCGTCTGATTCAAAATGATACTTGCCCTCTTTGTAAAATTCTGTTGCAGCAGCATCCATTGCAATCCAAACATCTTCACCGGGTTTGTAACCGGCATTCTCAATGGCTTTAAGAACATATTCTATTGCCTCCGTATTACTTTGTAAATTAGGGGCAAATCCGCCTTCGTCGCCAACATTGGTGCTATAGCCCTTGTCCTGTAGTACCTTCTTCAGATGATGAAATATCTCTGTACCCATTCGCAACGCATCGCTGAAGCTTTCGGCACCAAATGGCATAACCATAAATTCCTGAAAATCTATCTTATTGTCGGCATGACTCCCACCATTCAATATATTCATCATAGGTACAGGTAGCGTGGTTGCATTTACTCCGCCTATATACCTGTACAGAGGAAGTCCGCATTCTGCTGCTGCTGCCTTTGCCGCAGCTAAGCTCACACCCAAAATGGCATTTGCACCCAAATTTGCTTTATTGGGCGTGTTGTCTAACGCAATCATAGCACGGTCAATCATACTTTGGTCGAATATGGAAACACCATGCAAATGTTCGCTTATGATTTCATTTACGTTTCTTATAGCGCGGGTAACACCTTTACCCATATATCTTCCTTTGTCCCCGTCACGAAGCTCAACCGCTTCATGTGCTCCTGTGCTCGCACCTGAGGGAACCGCCGCACGTCCCATAATGCCGTTTGAGGTCCATAAATCAACTTCAATGGTAGGATTTCCCCTGGAATCTAATATCTGACGGGCATGAATGGCTGAAATTTCCGACATGTTTTTTTATTTTTATTGTTTAACCAATTGCTGTTTCATCATCATCACAAAATCATCAAATAAATATGAAGCATCGTGCGGACCCGGGCAAGCCTCAGGATGATATTGAATAGAAAAGGCCGGCTTATTCAACAGTCGTATGCCTGCAACAGTCTGGTCGTTCAAATGAATATGTGTAACTTTAATGTTTCCGGCAGTTTCAGAGGCCGGTGTGTCAACCACAAAGCCATGATTCTGACTGGTAACCTCACATTTTCCGGTTTCTAAATTCTGCACAGGATGATTTATTCCTCTGTGACCATGGTGCATCTTACGGGTTACCAATCCCTGACTTAGTGCCAGCAGCTGATGCCCCAGGCAAATTCCAAAAGTAGGAACACCCTTCTCTACAAGTGCTTTTATCACTTCAATGTGATTTGGCATAGAAGCCGGATCTCCGGGGCCGTTGCTAAGCATGATACCGTCAGGGTCAAAGTTCAAAATGGTATCTGCATTGGTGTTATGCGGAAATACCCGAACCCTGCAACCTCTGTCAGTCAAACTGCGGATAATATTCGTTTTAACACCATAGTCGATTAAAGCCACGCGTAAACCGTCCTCAGGCCCGCTATCGTATGTTTCTTTGGTGCTTACACGGCTGCTTAATTCCAACCCGGCCATGGAGGGTACATTTTGTACGATGCGTTTTAGTTCCTCAATATTTGATATTTCTGAAGATATCACGCAGTTCATGGCTCCGGTTTTACGAATATGTCTTACCAAGGCACGGGTATCAATGTCGCTGATACCTGTTATACCATGTTTTACAAGGTAGTCTTGTAAACTGCCGTCGGCCGCCGGTCTGCTATAGGTTGAGCTGAATTTTTTAACAACCAGTCCGCTGATTTTAATTCCGGCCGATTCTACATCGATACTGCTGATGCCGTAATTACCTATGTGCGATGTTGCCATTACTACCACCTGACCGGTGTACGACGGGTCGGTAAAAATTTCCTGATATCCGGTCATCCCTGTGTTAAAGGCTACTTCACCGGTAGTTGTTCCTTCAGCACCTATTACCAGTCCTTCAAATAATGCCCCGTCTTCTAAAAGTAAATAGGCAGGTTTTCTGTTTCTGCCCGTGGTATGATGCAACATGGCAGCAAATTTAATGCTTAATCAGCGCGGTGCACAGAACGAATGTTCGGTTTGTTTATAAGTGAAGGTAAATGTGAAAAAATCACAAATTTCCGGTAAGCAATTTTGCTCCGAACAAAGATTGCAATTTCGTTGCCCGGTACGTGAAAATTTGGTCTAATCGTGGTTTAACCAACGCGTTGTGAAACAGTCTTCCCACAAATCCGGCCGGAAGTATGTAATGTACTGTATCTGTCATAACTACCCCGCCTTCTACCGGCTCAAAATGATGTCTGTGGTGCCAGAATTTATACGGACCCTTTATTTGTGTGTCAACAAAAGAAGTACAGGGAACAACATCCCTGATTTCGGTTAACCAGGTCATTCTTATATTGCCCATAGGTTTAACAGTGTAACTTATTATCAGCCCGGAGTACATCTCTCCAGGTACTTCCGACTTAATAATAAATCCCAAATTGTCCGGAGTAATTACACTCAGGTTTTTAGGATTGCTGAAAAAATTCCACGCTTCCTGTAAAGGAATCGGTAAAAAAGTTTTTTGAATTAAAGTGTCTATGATTGTATGTGGATATTAGATTATTAAAATTATTTGTATAATTATTTATTTAAAAGAGTGAACAAAAAGATAAAGGCTTTGTTCAACCTGAAAACAATTTAATACTATGAAAAATTCAATGTACCTTTTATTACTGGCTTTGGGCTCTCAGGCGGCTCATGCTCAAACTGCAAGACTTCAGGCAATACACAATTGTCCCGATCCCGCGGCAGCTACTGTGGATGTTTGGTTAAATAATACCAAAATTATTCCCGGCTTTACTTACAAATCGGCTATTCCTTTCACCGATTTACCTTCCGGTGTTCCGTTTGATATTACCATTACCGCTCCCGGAGCTATGGATACTACCAGCGAAGTTTTCCGCAAAAGTTATGCGGGATTGATGGATGGCGAAACCTACGTACTTGTAGCGGCGGGTGCTTTGGCAGGCGGAACAAATCCTTTTGATCTGCACGTTTTTTCTGCTCAAGAGCAGGCCACTACAACAGGAGCTGGACAGGTAAGTGTCAAGGCATTTCACGGGGTTTATGATGCTCCGATGGTTGATGTTTATGAAACACAGGTGGGTGCAGGAGAGATTATTCCTGACCTTGACTTTGGTCAATCGGCCGGGTATCTCGATTTACCTGCAACAGATTTTGATTTACAGATTCGTTTACAGGATGGTCAGGTGGTAGGCCAGTTTGACGCTAATCTTACCGGATTAGATGACAATGCAGTGATTGTAGTTGCAACAGGTTATGCCGATCCATCGGGCGCAGTAGGAACTGAACCGTTTGGGTTATTGGCAGTACTTTCTAACGGTACTGTGGTTCCGTTGGCTTCACAGGCTGTTACTCCTGCCCGTTTGCAGGTTGTGCACAATTGTGCGGCCACCGATGCTGCCAGTGTTGATGTATGGTTGAATGATACTAAATTATTGCCTAATTTTAATTTCCGCACAGCCAGCCCATTTATTGATGCACCTGCAGGAACTTATTTTGATGTTACCATTGCAGCACCGGGCAGTTCAGACACCGTGGGGGGACTGTTTCGTCAGACATTTATTCTGGAAAGCAATAACAAATATATCGTTATAGCCGGGGGAACTGTGGGAAGCGGAAGTTATTCTCCTGCAAGTCCGTTTGTTCTGGATGTGGTTGCCAATGCTTTGGAAAGTTCGGAAACTGCCGGTAACGTAAGTGTACTAGTATATCATGGTGCTACCGATGCTCCGGTGGTTAACGTAAATGAAACTTCGGTACCTGTCCCAGGACTGGTAACCAATCTTGGTTATGGCGATGCAGCCGGATATCTGGACCTGCCTGAAGCAGATTTCTTCCTGGATATTGAAGCTTCAGGTACTGTTGTAGCTTCTTACAGTGCCCCGCTGGCATCTTTGAATCTCGAAAATAATGCCATCATTGTATTGGCTTCAGGGTTTTTAAATTCTGCTGCTAATAACAATGCCGCCGCATTCGGATTGTGGGTGGCCTTGCCTTCAGGAGGCGCGCTGATACCACTGCCTTCAACAACATCAGTATCTGAAAATGGGGTATCAGGATTACAGGTGTATCCCGTGCCTGCTAACGATATGCTGATGATAACAGCTCAGGAAAATTTTTCAACCCTGCAAATATTAAACGCTGAAGGTAAACTAATAGAATCTTCAAACAACATCAATTCTTCAGTTATACAATGGAATGTATCAGAATATGTCCCCGGTCAATACTTTGTTCGTTTAACTACCGCAAACTCTGCTGAAGTAAAGCGCTTTGTTGTTGTTCGGTAATTCTGATTTGTTTTACAATGTAAAGCGGCGTGTAAACACGCCGCTTTTTCTTTTTATACATTTTACGACTTTGTTTATCATCTGGCTGATGAAGTTTCAACTATGCGAATATCTTTGCTTTTTGTACGTTTGCACTATGGAGCAAAAAGAACAGAAGTACACCCGCACCGTTGCGTTGAGCATGGTTGTGGCAAATATGATTGGTGTGGGCGTATTTACAAGTCTGGGGTTTCAGGTAATCCCGGCTGCAGATGGCGGAATTCCGGATGCATTTGCGATACTTATGATATGGCTGCTGGGGGGGGTAATAGCACTTTGCGGAGCTTTTGCATATGCGGAGGTTGCTACTGCACTGAAAAAGAGCGGAGGAGAATACTTATATCTGTCTAAACTGTATCATCCCAGCTTAGGGTTTGCTTCGGGCTGGATTAGTCTGGTGGTAGGATTTGCAGGAGCTATTGCAAGCAGTGGAATTGCTATTGGTAAGTACAGCGCTCCGGTTTTTGGGATCAATCCTGATGACGGCTTTGATATTGGCGGTGAATTTATTCCGCAATATAAACTGGTTTCGGTTGGGGCGGTAGCCTTGTTAAGCTGGGTTCATATACAGGGCGTTCGCACCGGAGGATTGGTACAAAATATTCTTACCTCAATTAAAATTGCTTTGATTGCAGTGTTCTGTCTGGCTCCCTTTTTCGTTTCTGGTTACGAAACTTCGGGTGTCAGTTTTGCGCCCGATCATGACAGCTGGGACACCATTTTAAGTCTTCCCTTCGCAGCGGCCCTGGTTTGGGTAATGTACGCATATTCCGGATGGAATGCCGCTGCTTACATTGCAGGTAACGTAGAAAATCCTAAAAAAACAATTCCTTTTGCCCTGATTACGGGTACCATTGTGGTTACCATCATTTATGTATTGCTAAATGCCATGTTTATGTATGTCGGTTCTTTTAATGAACTTGCTTTTCAGGAGGATATAGGTAATGTTGTTGCCCTTAAAATGTTCGGTGCCGATGTCGGACTTGTCTTTTCAGGTATATTCTCGTTGGCTTTAATCAGTACAATGAGCGCTATGATTATTGCAGGACCCAGAGTGACCGAACAGGTAGGACATGACTATTCTTTGTTTAAGAAGCTGACGGTAAAAAGTAAGGGGGGAACACCTACCCTGGCCATTCTTCTTCAGGGGGGAATCGCCATCGTGTTAATTCTTATTTCCAGTTTCGACCAGTTAATTCAAACCATCGGAATTACCTTGTCAGTATTTTCACTGCTTACCGTTGTAGGTGTTTTTCTTGTAAGGGCAAAAATTCCGGCTGCCCAAAGACCGGTAAAGACCTGGGGTTATCCGGTCACCCCCATAATTTTTATTGTTGCAACCTGCTGGATGATTTATTCATTTGCCAAAATGGACACCGACAGAATCTGGTATTCATTAATTGCCATTGTATCGGGTATCATTTTGTATTTTGTAGTGGACGGAGGCAGATCTTCGAAAATGAATAATAAAATTGAAAATGACAATAATGCATAGATGGTTTCGCACCCTTGTTTTTTCTCCTCTGCTTTTAATAGCGTGCTGTTCGGGCAATGAATCAACGGGTAAATCCGAAGAAAGTCAGGATACTACTGCTGTAACCAAATCAACAGATAAAGAGTCTATTCCTGTTCCGGTACCTTTAGTAGCTGTACATGATGATTTCAATAGAGCTGCCCTTTTTCTTGCAGGTCTGCCACAGATAGATTCTGGTTATTTTTCAACCCTTAGCCAGAAGGCCTTATGGAAAGAACACGCCGCTGAGATGGATCAAATATGGAAGAAAGCTTCCCATTTGCGCCTGGATACCTTAAAATACTGGCAGCAAGACGAACTTTCTAAACAAATTCAGGATTCATTACCATTATTTTATCCGTATTCGGGTCCCGATTTTCTTCATGCATACTATTTTTATCCCAATGCTGCGGCCTGGCACCTGATTGCCATTGAACCGGTTATTCTACTTCCTGACTGGAAAAGAATGACTGACGCGCAAATGAAACAATATCTGTTCAATTTACGCACTGCCCTGCGCGATGTTATCGGCAAAAGCTATTTTATTACAAAACACATGATGTCCGACCTGAATTCTGCACAGGTAGGTGGGGTTCTTCCCGTTTTTTGCGTTTTTCTAGCTCGTACCGGACACAGGGTGTTGAATCTGGAAACCATCAGGTTGGATGTTGCGGGCCGGCAAATTACAGATTCTGTTAAATACCACGGTTTCCGCTTTAGTGTCACTGCCGATGGGTATACCCAAAAGACACTCAGCTACATGAAATATGACCTAAGCGATAAATATTTGAGTGCGCATTCAGAATTTATGAAGTGGGTGGAGTCGCTGGGGCCAAAAAATACTTTTGTAAAGGCGGCGTCTTATCTTATGCATTACAAGGGGTTTGGTATTTCACGCGACGCGTCTACGGTTAATACGCAGTCTATTTTTCAGGATGATACAGGTATTCCGCTGAAATATATGGATACTACATTGTGGAGTGTTAAATTATATGGCGCTTATACCCGTCCCATTAAAGATTTCTCGGACATGATGATTCAGGAAGATCTTAAAAAACTGTATCAGGTAACGCCGGCAAATGAAGTCGGTATTATTCCATTTCCACTTGGATACCATGTGGTGGGCGACAAAATTCAGAACCATCAGTTGTTTATCAGGAAATGACGGTTTCTAAATACATAGGAGTTTTTTTTATTCTTTCCTGTGTGTTAACAGTTCATTCTCAACGTAGAACCCCTTTGCCCGAAGGAATGAACGAAGCAATTCTTCAGGATGAGGTATGCAGGGAAATATTTTCAGACATGCATAAATACCGTTTTGAGTTGCTGGTTACATTTATTGACAGGAAGCGCAATGGTAAAGTTCGGCTCAGAAATTACGGCACATCAGACGACCAAAGATATTACTATCCTGCAAGTGTTGTAAAATTGCCACTGGCTATTGCTGTCTTTAAATTGTTTGATGAACAAGAAAGAACACAGTCCTGTTCATGGAAACCCGGGGTGATTTGTGATAATAATTATTACAATAGCTCAAGTTTAAATTTATTATTGCAAAAAATGTTGGTTTACAGCGATAATAATGCATTCAACCAATTGTTCGATGCCACAGGCAGATGGGAGTTAAATGAAACCATGCGCGATTTAGGAATGAAGAATTCCCGCATTAGCCGAAGGTTTATGTGGTGTCCGGATAGCGCTTATGCGGTGCACCCGGCAATTAAAATTGCCCAAATAGACAATGAGTTTCGTAAAGCGCCTTCCGGAAAGATAAAAAAAGATAAAACCCGTTTCACTAATCCAGAGATTGGTATAAAACATTGGAGTGCGGCGGGTATGAAAGCAGGACCAAGAAATTTCTCTGACCATAATTATATTGAACTACAGGAACTTCATAACCTGATAGTTGATATTGCAACCGGGAATAAAACCAAAAAATATCTGGGTGAGCATGCCTTTCGCCAACTTCAGTTTTTAATGGCTGCCACACCTGATAAATTGGGTGATATTAATACTTACAAGGGAATTACAAAATTTCTTTATTTCGGCGAAAAAAATATTGATTTTAATGAATTTGATAATATTATTTCATTGAATATTATTGGCCAGGCATACGGTTTTATGCTGGAATCAGCATATCTGTGCAACCTTGAAACCGGTGCCGAAGTTATTGTCTCAGTCCGGGGTTATTTCAATAAAAACGATATTCTGGGTGACGACATTTATGAATATAAAACCATAGGGTATCCTGCTTTTAGGCATATTGCAAGGGTATTGTTAGATCGCGCTGCCAACAGAAACAGACAAAGCCTTGATGAGTGGAAAATGGAAAGACTCTATTTCAGTGACAGCCTGGTAACAAAATAGAATCAAAATATGAATATACCATCATTTAAATACTGTTTTCTTTTTATTTTTCTGTTGGTCTTTTCGAATACAGCCGGTTGTCAGGAATTAAATTTTTCTGATCTGAATAAATTGGAAGAACAGATAAAGGCTAATCCGAATAATTCAAATTTTGAAGCATTGGGCGACCACGTGTATAGTCTATTAATGGTAGACGTGGATTCTTCTGATAAATTAGGTAAAATTTATTACAATCTGGCTGTAAAATATGGAAATGATGAAAATGTAGCAAGAGCAGAATTTATGCAGGCTGGTATTCTACATCAAAAGTCGGACTACATTCAGGCAGAGAAATTATATAGGAAATGTGAAGAATATGCCGCCAATAAAAAGAATTATGAGTTTCTTGTAGATATTTATAACGGACTTGGACTTATAGAAAATGAGAGTGGGAACCCTTCAAAGGCTTCAGAGGTTTTCTACAAGGCTTTGGGTATAATAGAAAAATATAATATAGATCCTGCCAAAAAAGCATCCTTATTAATTAATCTGGGTATTTCAGCTTCTATTATTGGTGATTTCGAAAAAGCGAAGAAATTTTCAAGGAAAGCTTTGAATGAAACATTAATTGCTGGTGATACAGCGGAATTTGCACATGCATTTTCTAATTTGGCGTCTATGATGGGGAATGGAGGAGATTTTGATTCAAGCATTTATTATTTTGAAAAGGCATTGTTATATGTTGGAGACCAATATTTTCTGAAGGGCGTTATTCTGGGTAATATTGGGCTGTGTTATTATTTTAAAGGAAGTTATGATAATGCGGATAAATATCTGAAAGAGGGCATTCAATTGCGCAAGGAATTTGGCAGCATAAAATTGTATCTGGAAGGTCTTACTCAGGCGGGGCTGTTTTATAATTCCCAAAAGGAGTTTAAGGTTGCAGAAACGTATTGTTTAGAGGCTTTGGGGTTTGCTACCACCAAAAAGTATACTGTTTTTAACGAGATTATTTATGGTTGTCTCAAGGAATCTGCTGTTGGACAGGGTAATTTTAAAAATGCTTATGAATATTACAATAAGGAAATTTTAGCACGCGATTCTTTAATAAATTTAGATCATCGTTTTGCGCTGGCTGACGCCGAAGCAAAGGCTGAATATTTGATAAAATCTGCTGAGGATAGTCTTTTAAATTTACAGAAACAGATTTTGCATGAAGCGGAAATAGCAAGACAGGATGCCGAAATTAAAGCAGGAAGATTACAATTGTATTTTCTGATTGCCGGGATATTAATTATGTTTTCCGGAGGACTTTTAATTTACAGCAGGTTCAGAGTTACAAAAAAACAAAAACGGGTTATTGAATTTCAAAGAAATGAAGTATTGATTCAAAAGGATCAATTACAAATTGTACATAACAACCTGGAAGAGAAAAATAAGGAGATTCTGGACTCTATTAAGTATGCAAGACGTTTACAGGAAGCAATTTTACCGCCGAATAAACTTGTGAAAGAATATTTACCCGATTCATTTATATTATATAAACCCAAGGACATTGTAGCCGGCGACTTTTACTGGATGGAAACAGCCCCCCTCTTTAATTCTCCCCCCGGTGGGGGGGAGATGTCTGAAGGACAGAGGGAGGCTGTAATACTATTCGCCGCTGCCGATTGTACAGGCCACGGAGTACCGGGCGCCATGGTTTCTGTGGTTTGCAACAATGCCCTGAATCGTGCAGTGCGCGAGTTCGGACTGACAGATCCCGGCAAAATTTTGGACAAAACCCGTAAAATTGTAATTGCCGAATTTGAAAAAAGCGCCGACGACGTAAAAGACGGCATGGATATTTCACTTTGCAGTTTGACAGCCTCCCCTGACCCCTCCAAAGGAGGGGAACCGGTCAATCTGCAATGGGCCGGAGCCAACAACCCCTTGTGGATTATCCGCAACGGTGAAGTTCTAGAAACCAAACCCGACAAGCAACCCATTGGGAAGTATGCCGATTCCAGACCATTTA
>CAZDUI010000056.1:0-15949 GCA_964508605.1 uncultured Weeksellaceae bacterium
AGTACTACATGATTTTTTATTGATGCATCACCATTGTTGAGTGTTGCCCCGGTAACAAACGCCGTTCTTACAAAACGACTTTTTTGGGTGGATGAAAGCGACCCGTAATTGGTAATTTCAACATCGGTAACATTATTATAAAAAGTAGAGTTCTTAGCCTGTATTACACCTCCTGCCTTATTACCCGTGTAGCCTGTAACAGAAGGAACTGCAGACGCTCCGGTAAGGGCGTGTTCAATTACCGAGTTGTTTGTTAACATAAGCCATGCCTGCGGTCCCGTGGTTGCGGTGCCTTGCGCTTGAAAAGGTGAGCCCAATACTTTTACACCTTCCCACATGAGAGACCCCGGTGCACAGCGGTCATCAACCGTTAGGGTGGTGTTATCCAGTGTGAGTTTTGCGCCTGTATTGAATGCAACCCCGTTTTCCAAAACCAAACGGGCGCCGGGTGCGAATTTTATGGTCATGTTTTTTAGAGTGATATTAACTCCGGCAGGAATACGCAGCTCGTCGCGTACCGTAACTTCACCCGTAACCGATGAAAATGGGTTGTTTGTAGCTCCCGGTTGCCAGGTTGAGGAAGTATTCACCAAATAATTAACTGCATCATACTCATTATACCGGGCACAACATTCGTGATTACTAAAAAAGGACATATCAAGAAAATCAGTATGACCTGCTTTTTCTACATAATCAATCTGATCCGGTAGGGTATATGCCCAATATTGAGGGTCAAACGCACCAAACCCTTGATTGCTTAAATTATATGCTATTGGAGATCCGGTGATTGTATTAGTAGAGGCGGATGGCGGTGCCATTTGTGAAATTCTCAGCACTTCATCAGATTTCACCATAAATAATTGGTCTAACTGTCCGGCTATCTTTTTTAACTCTATGAAACTGTTGTAGTAATCAGCCGGAATGTGATTGAGAGCATGATGCGTAAATCCAGTAAGGAACGTATTGTTAAATTCTATTAAATCTATCGGTGCATCGCCGGGTTGCATCTGATGTGAAATATACAGTAAAGGCCTGCCGGGCAAAAAATACCATTCTATACCATACACGTCTCTGTCCTGGAATTCAATAATTTTTTCCAAAGGAGTGGCCGGGCTACCGGTTGTAACAACATTGCCGTTTGCATCAAGAATGGCTGTGTAGACTACGCTACCGCCACCTATTCGTCCACTGGGACAGGCAAGGTAATATCCGTCCTGCCCGGAAACAGTTACAGGAATAACTTCCATTTCAGACCTCAAGGATCCTTCTCCTGCCGGATCGGGGAAATCATAATAGTAGTTGTCGTAATGCACGCCGGTGTCATCAATCTTGAATCGGTAAAAACCGACATTATTTGATACAAATAGAAGATACGAATTATCCGCTCTTTTAGGCGTGGCAGCAAAAAATACGTTATATGTTTTTCCTCCGGAAGTTGTTGGATTAAAGAATCCCGGTGCCATTACCGACATATCAACAGAATTACCGCTGCCAAAAAGAGTAAATAAACCCAAAGGTGCCGAATTAGCACCGGGTTCATCCATGTTAATGTGTGCATAATAAGGTCTTTGATCAGAAAAAGAGCCCAATGCATCCGGTGATGCCGCAAAAACATAATAACTGTTACAGGCTGCTGGGTCTGGAATCATTACCATTTCGCTGGTACCCAATACCGATTGCCCTAGGGAGTTAATCATATCATCAATATAATACCCCTGACCGTCGTAGAACTTGCCATCTACCGCAAAAAATAACGGGTTCCCATCAGCATCCGGCATCATATTGTGCACAAAATTGGAAGGCTGACTGGAATAATCCTGGAAACCGGGTGTGGGGTTGGCTAAACCGTATTGATTCAAATTGATATGGTCATAATGGTTTGGCGGCAAGGTCCAAAGCGGGTTTTGTGCGATAGTGCTATTTTGATACAATAGGGCAGTAAATACAATAATGAAAAGATACCAGCTGGAATTTCTCATGGCTTTTTATTTAATTGAAGCGAAATGTCTTAAAAAAAAAAAAAAAACCAACCAAAAGAAATTTTAAAAACTTATGAACATTTATGGCGATTCAACAACACCAAGAGAATCTAATCATTAAATTTGCATATGCCTTTTCGAATCATATTGGGGATTATTTTGTGTAACTGCAGTTATTTAATGCATCGCTCTGCAGGCGCTCAAACAACAATTTATCGGGACTATTTTCATGGGGGCATTACGTGTGGTGGTATGAATATCGGATATGGTGGAGCTGGCACCATAAATGTACATTTAGATATACCTGATAGCGTTTCTATCAGAAGAGCAATATTAATAACACACGAGCAGTTAGACCCTGGGAATTATACCATTCAAATAAACAGTGTAAATGTAAATCTTGATTCCAATACATTGATTGGCATAAAAACACTTTATACACAGTCTGGATTTAATGTTTATGAAGGAAAAATTCATATTCTAAACATAGATAATATAATTTCACCAATCTACGATGATTATTCAATACAAATACCTATACAACAAATTAATAATGAGGTTTTTATGCCCTTTTACATTGTAGTTTCCTATGAGCATCCTTTGTTGCCTGTTGTTGCAATTGAGGTGAAAGTAAAAAATACAGATGTAGCACCTTTAGTAACCTATAATTTTACTGAATTGAACCCGATAGACACATCAAAAGATGTGGGTTTTGGTTTTATTGGTGATCACTTTACAAGTGCAATTGTTGACGGTTCGTTGGTGTATGCCAATGGCAATTTACTGGGTTTGGTAGGTGGTATGGATTTGGGTAACATACTTGGCGGTGGGCCAACTGCAAACTTTACCTATGTGAATGACACTTTATATGGTCTGAATGATGACACCGCAAATTACACCATGTCCGGTGCTGATGTGTTGGCCAATGTAAAAAATTCATTCACGGGCGGCCCGTACCCTACGGAATATACCGCAACCTGGCAATATAATCCTTCTATTCCACAGGCAGGTTATAAGTCAAACCCCATTGTAGCCGCCGTTTTGGCCTATTCCACTCCCTGCGATACCTTCAGTGTTTTTGTAAACGACACCCTAACCTGTTATGGCGAACCGGTGCAACTGAATGTAACGGGGGGCCAAAGCTACGAGTGGAGTCCGGGGTATGCACTTAGCTGTACTACCTGCCCCAACCCCGTTGCCACACCCGACAGTACTGTAACCTACTTTTTAAAGGTTACCAATACCCCATGGTGCAGTAAAATACTGCCGGTAAGGGTATATGTAAACGGCCCGGTGCAGTCGGGGTTGCTGCAATTAGAACCATCGGATTGCGAAACCAATACAGGGTTAATAAAACTAACGCCAGCCACCGGCGGCACCGCCCCATACTTTTATACCGTAAACGGCATTACCCAACAAGCCAATGCGCTGTTCGAAAATTTAGGCAACGGAACTTACCCTGTACTGGTAACCGACGGCGTAGGGTGTACCTGGCGCGATACCATTGATGTTCCGGCAACAGTAGCCGCGCAGGCGGCGTTTACCGCTAACCCTGCTGAAGGCCTTACCCCGCTGGAAGTGAACTTTATAAATCAAAGCAGCGGCGCCCAGCATTATACATGGTATGCTCAAGCCGATACAGCCGTAACATTTAACTACACACACACCTTTCAGCACGAAGGCAACTACAATGTAATGTTGGTTGTTTACAATACCGACAGCACCTGCACCGATACCGCACGCACGGTAATTATGGCAAAAACTGCCATATTTCTTGAAATGCCTTCGCTGTACCACCCCAACAACGACGGCACCTACACACTAAACACCCGTGGCATTACAAACCTAAAACAACAGTGGTTCGATGCCTCAGGCCGGCTGGTGTACAACCTAACCACAGCCCTGCAACCCGGCGAAACTCTCAATAACGGAACCCTGCAAACCCTTGCCGCCGGCACCTACCTGTACCGCATCACCGCCACCGGTATTCACAGCGAAACCGAAGTTTTTGAAGGAAAAGTGGTTGTGGTGAGGTGATCAACTCCCACCTTCACCTAATAAAAGGACTCAAAGATCAAAATCCATCCGGTTTTTCGGGGCCAGAGACAGAAATAAAAAACTGATTGTAATTCAGATATTTGTTTGAAGTAATTAGAATATCTTCAGGAGTAAGCGCAGCAAGTTCCCTTAGATATTTTGAATAGAAGTTAAAATCGAGACCGTACCGCAACAATCCCTTATACCTTTCGGCCAGGGCAAATACACCATCGCTGTTTCGCACAAAGCTACCGATAAGATAGTTTCTTACCAGTTCAAATTCTTCAGAAGGAATGGGTTCCGATTTAAGTTGCTCCATTTCCTTATGAATTTCTGTGAGCGTTGCACTGGTATGTTCAGCTCCCACTTCGGTGGATATGGCCCAATAACCGCCCTGCATAGCCAATCTGATTCCGGAACCAATACCGTAGGTATAGCCTTTATCTTCGCGGATATTGCTCATAAGCCGGCTACCAAAGTAGCCTCCCAAAGCGCAATTCAGGAATTGAATGTTTGTATAGTCGGGTTGATGGCGGTTCAAGCCGGGAAGCCCCATTGAAATTCCACTTTGCACTGCGTCCAGCTTTGTTTGATGTACACGAACAGCCGGACTAAAGTCGCAGGAAGGAATTTTGCTACTACCTGTATTTTTACTGCCCAGGTCTCCAAAATACCGCTGCAAAAGGTTTTCCATTTGCGACGGGATATTGCCTGAGACACTGATGATAAGATTTGCCGGGTTAATGTACATTTCGGCAATCTGCAGTAATTCAGCCGAAGTAATTGAATCATAATCCTTTGGTACTGCCATCATACCGTAAGGATGCCTGCCAAAAATTTCTGTATTAAGACTTCGGCTTGCCAGCGTACCCACTTTTTGCAGAGAAACTTCAAGAGATTGCCTTGCACTCAGCGCATTCATCCTCAATTCGTTTTCAGGAAAAGTACTTTCAGTAAAAATCTCGCGCATTAGAGGCAGGGTATGTTCGGCATGCTCGCTTAAGCCATACAACGACAGTGAAGCATCGTCTCTGTCAACCGAAGAATTTACATACGAGCCATACGAATCCAGTAAATTGTTAAGGTCTTCTCCCGACCGTGTATGAGTACCTTCAGTAAGCATGTTCATAAAGACCCCCAGTCGTCCCGGCTTTTGCCAATGCGCTGTACCTTTGCCCCATATAAAATCGATACGGAAAACGGGTTCAGGCAAACCATTAAACATGTATACGGGAATACCATTATCTAATGTGATTTTACGGGGTTCAGGCAAATTAAAACCCTCTACCTTGTTCAGAGCCGGAGCCACTGATCGGTTCAATACTTCACTCATTTGTTTTCCGATTTATAAAATATAGTTGTACTCTGTTCTTCTTTAAATACATTTTGTGCAACACGCCGAATATCCTCTGGTGTAACTGCCCTAAATTTTTCAGGCTCTGTATTCATCATTTCAGCATTACCCAGCAACTCATAATAACAGAGATTCAATGCCTTGGACATAGCTTCTGCGTCATCAAAAAACTTGGCAGAAAGGTATTTATTCTTCACTTTTTCCAATTCCTCAGGTTTCACACAATCATTTTTTATTTCGTCCAGAACTATTTTTACATACCCGGCAGCTTTATCCAACGGCACTCCATCGGCCGGCGTACCGTTTACCATGAGCAACCCGTTGTCGAGTTCTCCGGTCACGTAGCATCCAATTTCAGAGAAGACATTGTGCTCCATAACCAGTTTTCTGTGCAACCGGGCCGACTTACTTCTGCCCAGCAAATCTGATATCAGATCGGTGGCCGGATAATCGGCGTCTGTCCGCTTGCAAATTGGAAAAGTCATCAACAACATATCTTCAGGAACCTTGCGGGTAACCTCCAGATGTGCAGCCTTCGTTTTCAATGGTTCCACCGGTAAATTTCGCACGTATTCCGTTTTACGGCCAATACCACCAAACCAATGTTCTGCTCTTTTAAAAACCTCATTCGGATTCACATTTCCGGTAACGCAAAGAATGGCATTATCGGGATTGTAATGTTTAAAGAAGAAGCCTCTGACGTCTTCCATGGTTGCATTGCTGATGTGTTCCGTTTTAAGACCAATAGTAGGCCAGCGGTAAGGATGAACCTTATAAGCTTCGCTGCGCAGCAAATGCATCAGGTCTCCATAAGGTTGATTGATATACCTTTGACGAAACTCTTCAATAACCACATTGCGCTGAACTTCCAGGCTTTTATCGGTAAAAGCAAGACTTTGCATACGGTCACTTTCCAGCCAAAACAGCGTTTCCAAATTTTGAACCGGTATGGTTTCGTAATAATTTGTAATATCGGTATTGGTGAAAGCATTACTGGTACCGCCGGCAAATTGAAGCGGCTTGTCAAAATCAGGAATGTTTACAGAACCGCCAAACATAAGGTGTTCAAACAAGTGGGCAAATCCGGTTTTGTTTTCATCTTCATCGCGCGAGCCTACATTATACAACAGGTTTAGTGTTGCAACGGCAGTATTCACCTCTTTGTGGACGATTACTTTGAGGCCGTTTGGCAGAATATGTTTTTCAAATTTGGTTTTCATCTTGGTTAAAAATGCAGTTTAGAAATTTCATCACGGGCATTTCTGAATTCTGTGATCATTTGTTCAATAATTTTTGCTGCCGGAAGGATATCATTCAGGTAGCCCGACACCTGCCCTATCTCCAGTTCACCTTCTGTCAGGTCTCCTTCAAACATTCCCTTTTTGGCTCTGCCTCTTCCCAAAAGTTCTTTCAACTGTTCTACGGTAGCCCCCTGCTGATATGCCTGCTCCACCTTTCGGGCAAAATCGTTATTGAGTAATCGCACCGGAGTAATCTCCTTGAGTGTCAATTTTGTGTCGCCTTCCTGTGCCTGTGCAGCAAGCTCTTTAAACGCTTGGTGGGCCGAACTTTCTTCACTTAAAACGAACCTACTGCCCACCTGCACCGCGTCAGCCCCCAGTGCCATTGCTGCCAGCATGGCTCGTCCGTTTCCAATACCTCCGGCAGCAATTACGGGGATATTCACGGCCTTTTTAACTGCAGGAATCAGGCAAAGCGTGGTGGTTTCTTCTCTTCCATTGTGGCCGCCGGCTTCAAAACCTTCGGCAACCACTGCATCCACACCCGCTGCCTCAGCTTTGGACGCGTATTTAGCACCTGCCGTAACATGCACCACTATCCGGCCTTTCTCTTTCAACCTTTGGGTATAGGTTTTAGGATTTCCGGCTGAAGTAAAAACAATGGGAACATCAAAGTCCATTATGGTTTGAATATGCTCTTCAATATTGGGATACAGCATGGGCAGGTTTACCCCGAAAGGCTTATCGGTAGCAGCCTTACATTTTTTAACGTGTTCCCTCAAAATTTCAGGATACATAGATCCAGAGCCTATAAGTCCCAATCCGCCGGCATTACTTACCGCAGAAGCAAGTTCCCAGCCCGAACACCATATCATACCTCCTTGAATAATGGGATATTGAATTTGGAATAAAGAGGTTATTTTATTCATGATTTAAACAGTAATTTCAATTAAAAACAATACATCCATCCGGTAAGCTCATCAGCATGGTAAAATTAATGTTATAGTGTGGTACCGGTTTTTAAAGTTATTCACAGCCCTGAAATCTCAGAAATACCACCTGCCCACTCTAACCGCTCCGTCAGACTAGCGATTCGGCTAAAATCTATCATTTCATGTGACTTTAATTAAAAATTCAATTACCTAATATATGGCAATGGAACATCAAGTCAAGGAATTGTACAAGGACTCCAGTTCAAGCGCGACAGATTCTGCAGAGCAATATTTTTTTATCAGTTCACATGAAAGAGCAGTATCAAATTCCTTGTAATGTCGCATCATATCCTTCATATCATCTATCAGGGAATGACCTGAATCTGTCAATCTCCCGGGATTTCCCATCCAAAAGGATTCAATAACACCTGTTTTCGTGGCCAGTAACGGTGTCCCTGCCAATAATGCTTCTAAAGCAACCATACTAAAAGTCTCTACCTTACTGTTAACGATAACAAAAGAAGCCGTTGCGATTGCGTGTAATGTATCTGAAGGTTCAAGTCGTCCTCTCAGGGTAACGCCCTTTACGTTCTTTGCACAAGACGCTATATTCTCTTTGTCGGGTCCGTCTCCAATAATTTCTAACCTGAAACCATCAAATTCCTTCGACTCACTTACAATTTCGCCAAAACACCTGATAACCTGTGTAATTCTTTTATTTTCATCATCAAAGTCGCAAACCATCCGCAACACATTTTCTTCTTTGGGAATTTGGTGTTGTACGCACTCTATTACATTGGAAACTACTTCAACATTTTTAATATCAATTATATCGTCAAGACGTTGTTTCATTACAGAAGAAGGTACTATTACCTTTTTAGCCTTTTTAAGATAATTCAGTCTTTTTACGGGAATTTCCTCAGAATTCAGTCTCATAAACCCACTCCAGTGTTCACTGATAACCAGTGGATTTTTAAAAAATCCGGCAACAATCATCGCTTTACCGGTAGCTGCATGAACGTGAATGATGTCGGGTTTAAAAGTGTAACCATGTTTGGTAAACTCACGCAACTTACTTAAAAAAAACACCTTACCCCTCAGTCCTTTGGTTACAGACAACCGTATCACCCGATAACCATCCTGCTGAAAAACTTCCATTTTGTTTGCGCCGTGTGCAATTTGCAGTACACAATGCTGAAGGGTAGTATGATGCGCCAATGCCTGAATTTGCCTTTGCACAAATATCCCCAGTTGAACATCACCAGTGTGAGGGAACCATTCCGTTATGTGTAAAACTCTTATCAACAGATTATTTTTATTTTGTGATATACTTAAGTCTCAGGCTATTTCCAATTACCACCACATCGCTGAAAGCCATAAACAATGCGGCCAACATGGGTTCGGCATACCCAGCAACGGCCATTGGAATTGCCACCAAATTATAGGAAAAAGCCCAAAAAAGATTCCGACGTATTACTTTCATGGTTTGTCGACCGATATAAAAAGCATCCGGTAATAAAGCAATGGCTGACTTTCCTGACAAAATAACATCCGACTCATTCACTGCTATACCTGTGGCACCGGAAAGGGATATGCCCACATCAGCCGCAGCCAGGGCAGGACCATCATTTATACCATCGCCCACCATGGCCACCCGTTGGTTACTCTGCCTCAATTGATTCAACACATTCAGCTTATCCGCCGGCATTAACCCGGCATGCACTTCCTGAATACCCAATTCATTAGCCACCGCGCTGCATCGGTTCATTCTGTCGCCGCTTACCATGACTGTTTTAATGTTCATTGAATGCAGTCTCAGCAGGGAAGATTTGGCCTCCCCCCGAATGCTGTCGGAGAGTGCTATTTGCAATTGCACTTTTTGATTACAAATTACATCCAGATAAAGGTTTCCATCATCCGGATTGATAGAAGATGAACGCTGCACCTTCCAAACATTGCCTTCAGGGTCTTGCCCCTGCATTCCTACGCCTTTTGTTTCGGAAACTTCATAGAGTAATCTGGGTTTTGCTCTGTTTTTTAATTCCTTAACTATACTTAGCGCGACAGGATGAGATGAATTTCTTTCTAAAGTATACAGGGTATTCAAAACCAATGATTCGTCGGAATCTTGGGTAAAAGTAAATTGATGGATTGAAAAATTGCCTGTGGTAAGAGTTCCGGTTTTATCAAGGGCTAAAACATGGGTTTCGCTTAATTTCTGCAAAACATCTCCTCCTTTTACCAGGATACCTTTTGAAGCGGCTTTACCAATACCCGCAATTACCGCAGTAGGTGTTGCCAGCCCCATAGCACAAGGACAGCTTATTACCAAAACGGCAATGCTGCGCAACAGCATATCTGCAAAAGGTATTTCCATTATAAAATAACCAACCCCTAACGAAATGAGCGCTGTTCCTATTACCAATGGCACAAACCAGGCGCTAATGGTATCTGCAAGTTTTTGAATACCCGGCTTTTTACTGCGGGCATCACGCAATAATTGGATGATGCCGCTTAGAGTACTTTTATCGCCTGTTTGAGTGGCAAGCACTGTAATACTTCCCTGTTCAACAACGGTTCCACTGGTAATGCGATCGCCCTTTGTTACCACAACCGGTAAACTCTCGCCCGTAATTGCCGCCTCATTAACAGCAGCATCCCCCTGTAAAACGGTACCATCAGCCGGAACAACATCACCGGTATGTAAACGAATACGGTCGCCCGGTTTTAACAACTGAGCTGAGACACTTTCCTCTTCTTCTTGCCCTGAGGCCAGCGTAACAATCCTCCGCGCCATTACACGCTGTAGCCCGGTAAGACGCTTCAGCGATGCGTTTGTTTTAGTAAGTGCCCTGTGTTCTATAACGTTTCCAAGAAGTACTAAAGTGATGATGGTAGATGTTGTTTCAAAAAACATAAACCTGTGTGCAAGATGGCTGTGCAACCCAAAACTTAGCGCGCCATAAATACTGTAACCCAAGGCTGCCGATGCACCCAGCATTATCAACAAATCCATATTACCCCTACCCGTGCGTACAGCATGCCAGGCTCCCTTGCCAAACTGAAGCAATCCCACTACAAAAACCGGAGTACACAGTGCCCATTGAATCATCCCGTTGTTTAACCAATGTTCCCGGGAAACAAACATGTGAACCATGAGCAACAACGAAAATGGAAGCGTGAATAAAAAACGCTTTTCAATAGCACTCAACCCTTTATTTTGTTCATGATCAACGATTTTATATCCTACACTTTCAACCGCCTTACGAATATTATCCTCATCTATCCTATTCGGATTTTCAAAAATAGCTTCACCCGAAGCAAAATCCACATGAACATTTTTCAAACCTGTCTTTTCAAGACTCTGGGCAAGGGTTTGTGCACAATTGGTACAGGTAAGGCCACCAATCAGAAGGGTGCATGATTCAGACATTGTACAAAGATAACAAGGTATCAGTGTTTCATGAAATTTGATTGATATTGTTCCAGGAAAAACGCATTTAAAACCTACATTTTTAAGAAGATAGTTTTCATCCCAACCCTCTATTTTGCGTATTAATTTGATTATCCGATTAAAAGAACTTTCTTTTTTAACCAAATTGATAGCAATTTTGTTAATCAAGGAAAAGTATCGGGCCGCATTATCAATTCTCTGCCTGTTCTTATCTTCACCCAAGCAAACATCCAATGTCCAATGCAACTTGTTCTCAAAGACCAGTGATTTCTAATAATTTGTTGAAATTCTTGAACGGTCACGTCTATAGTAATCTCGCTTGGGGCGGCGGCAAACACCACACCACCCAAAAACACCGCAAAACCCCTACATACAAGCGTTTGCGAAGGTTTTAGGTGATTGTTGAAAAGTTTTTGATTTGAGCCGGAAATGAACAACGAAAAACAGGGCTGAAAGGTGAAATGATTCATCTCCATGTTGTTACACTACGTACACTACCCGATTAATTGATATGAATTACGGTATCCTCCAATTCTATTTTCATAACTTCTTCATCAACAGATCCATTAGTAAAATATCCGAAATAGTAAAAGACCTCTGTAGAATCAGGTTGATCGCACTTTGTGTACCCTATTTTGAAGCTTCCGTCTCCCTCAGAAATTGACATATCTACCATGTAACTTGCTCGTTCCCCGTTTTGAAGAGAAATATACTTGTTTATTGGGCCATCAGGTCTACCAAGTGAAATATATAATGAATCTATACATTCCCCTGTATTATTAATAATCTCAAAGTGAGCATCATTTTCATTTTCACTTCCTTTACTAACGCAGCCACACATGAATAGGCCAACTATCAATGCAATGAATAATTTCCTGATTTTAATAGTCTCCATCTTCACTATTTTTTTCTTCGCCATACTTGTCCACGTTATTAGGATTTTCTGTTCCAGACTGGTTAAGGTTTGGCTGATAACCTTTCTGGCCAAGTAGTTCCCCCGTAAAAGGTTCGCCATTAGAACGAATAAGGACTTTTTTTGTAACATCAGTTGTTACATTTCCATCTTTATCAAGCCATTGTCCTTGACTATTCGTCTTAATTATCAGATAATCCCCCCTTTCTATACCATCTAACACCTTCTTACGTACATAATCATCAGAATCCCAATAACTAACATCGTCCCCAATCCGTCTGCCAACATAATTATTATGCAAATCCATTTGAACGGCAACAGGATCATAATCAGGATTACTAGGGTCAATCGCTGGACTTGTCTCGCCTAATTCATGTAGCGTCGCAAAATCTGAAGCTTCTTCTGAACCTATATCTCTTGCGTTCATTGCGTTCCAAAAACCATGTCTAAATGCATCAGCACGCCCGTCCGCTAATTCATAAGTATTCCACTTTCGAAATTTTGACGTTGTGGTAGCATAAAAATTTGCCCATGATTGTGCTTCACCTCTATTTCCGCCTTCACCTGTACGTCCAGCAATAATCCATGCGTCATATAGATTTCTGTAGGCCCACTGTTTTTCTTCTGGTCGTGCTGCTTCCAACCCTTCTAATTCAACTCTGTCAATCACCCTGTTCTCACTAAACGCATACGGGCTGTTGTACGGGTACTTGCTGGCCAACGGATCCACCCTCCAGAACCGCCCCAACCGTGCATCGCTCATCCGGTACTCATACGCATAACTATTACCCTCTCCAAGAATTTCGCTATCAGACTCTTGACCCTGATGTTTGTAGCGGTATTTTGCATCTGGCTCAGCACCAACACGCCCCGGCTTTTGCATACCAAAGCTGTAATAATCCCCATAGCTAATTACATCAGCCGTGTAAAATGCGGTTTGGGTGGTGGTTCCCTGCTGCACGCTCAGTTTCCGGTCAGATACGGTAATCTGCACCGACGATTGGTGCGAATTCAACTCATACCGCTTCCGCTTCAAATTGCGCTGCTCGGCCAGTTCGTTGTTGGGGGTTACAGGCCAGGCTATAATGGTTGAGAATACGGGGTGGTTTATTGTGGTAAAATCAGCAAGCACCACATTTTCGTAGGTTTCCATGCCAAGGCGGGAGGCTCCGTAAATGTGGTGTTCATCAAGTGTTAAAGTGTTCCTTATGGTATTTACAGGGCCGTTGGGATTGCCTGCTACACGCACGCGCTCATTCGAATAAACCGCCATTACATTGCCGGTGGCGTCTCTTGTGTAAATGGTAGTAACGTCCAGCACTCCACCCACTGCAACGTTCTTCTTGCGTTCTACCTTCATTACGCGCTGCCCCAAAGCATCGTAAAAGAATTCCAAATCGCTTTTTTGGCTGTTGGCGGTGCGCGTTACCTTGCGCACCTTTCCGCGCACGTCCCATTCAATGCTGGCTATTTCTTCGCTTTGGTCGCGCACCAGATTACCCATAGCATCGTACCGATAATTTCCGGCAGGTTGGTTGGGTAAATCGTTTCCGGTTACGTTACCGTACACGTCTTCAACATGCGTTAGCCTGTTACGTCCTGCTTCATAGTTGTACGTAAAATCGTCCATGTTCAGGTTGGCGGCATCGCCGTTGCGGTTCAGCGCCAGCAGGTTGCCGTTGGGGTCGTAATTGTAGGTGGTTTTTGGCCGCATCCTGCTTGCCGCTTGTTCTCCCTCCCCCCAGCCCCTCCCGCGGAGGGGGGCTTGAAAAAGCGCCACACAGGTCGGGCTTTTTGCTTTAGTGGCATGGCCAAAGCAGGGTTCAGCTATGCCTGCTGCGGGCTGTGCAGCCTGCTCGGCATGCTTCAACTCAGCTTTGTCATCTGCCAGCTGCCGCGTCAATCCCTTGCGGTAAACATTTAACGGTCTATATTGTAGTAGTTCTCTCAAATTCTTAACGTTCTTACTTAAAAATTTTCTATACCATCAGCAGGTGTCCATCTTTTATTTACCCGGTGCTTAAGGAGTTCTATGCCCGGTATCATATGGTCATATATTTTACGATATTCTTCATCAGGTACTTCAATCCTTTTATTGTACATCGTAACCGTATCATGAATGTAGTATTGAGGAACACCATTTTCTTGTAATCTCATTGCCCATGCAAAATATCTGGGTATTTCAATCTGACCAACAGGCACGTTACCAACGAGCTCTATTAGTTTTCTTCTACACGCAAGACCAACTGGAAATATTAAACCATAATAAGGTTCATCCTCCAAAATATTTTCAATATTTCGTGTGTCAGAATGATTACAATATACAATATGATTATATTCAACTTTGGAAGACTCCATTTTCCCTATTGTCCCAATAAAATGAATATATGCTACCGTGTTTTCAGTAGTCAACCTAAAAACATCTCCTTGTTTTATTTTTTTCATACAATAAATTAATTCAATTATAAACCTACCTTTTTAAGAAGATCATTGCCTATTCTTAATGATTCTTCATAAATCGGATTTGAGGGTGCTATTGAATTTCTTAAATTGTACAATGTGCCTGTTCCTTTAGACATACGCCCATATTTATCTATAATGGCCTGTTCAAGTGCTCTAGCTTCATTTCTAGTCAATCCTTCTAAAACTTTGTTCACGCCCGGATATTTCAGGCGATGTTCAAGCGCCCTCCTTGCGAAATTATTAGTAATACCAACATAACGTAATACACCATTTTCAAAATACGTATAAACAACATTATCTGCTTTCTGGGCAGTCGTAACTGCTTTTCTTGCGCGTGATGAACCTTTAAATATCTTTGGACCGGGTATAAGTAATGTAAATACACCTAAATTGTCTGATGATGACGATAATGACCGAGTGTGTACATAATGTTCAGTAAAATCGATAATTGGTGCGCCAGTGTTTGAATCCCAAGATGGATTTTTAAATAAGAATGTAACGCCTTGATGAATTGTTGTAGTGCTTCCCGAAACTTCTTGTTCAGAATAAGACAATACACCTGCAATGGATTTGTCCGTATTAAAGGCAATTACATCATTCAGATAATTGCTACTTTGTGTGCTATTTATACTGCCATAGTACCAATTACCAGTATTAACCACATCTTTACCCACAACATACGCCCCGTGTTGATATGTTCCATCTGTATTAAATACAGTACCTTCATAGTTACCTGTGTTCGGTCCAGTTGTAATTTCGCGTAATCTTACATTCTGACCATCAATTTGCCCCCATAAACCGGGTGCTCCCTTAGATGATTGCGGGACACCCGAAGCTGTAACGCCCTCTTGATTAAGATTCCACACCTCATTTGCCGGAACTACCTCCAACCCCTCCAACTCAACCCCGTCAATCAACCTATTCTCACTAAAAGCATACGGGCTGTTATACGCGTACTGCGCGGCCAATGGGTCTAGCGACCAGAACCTTACCGTTCTTGGGTCGCTCATTCTGTATTCGTACGCATAGCTGTTTCCTTCGCCATTTATTTCGTCGTCGCCTTCTTGCCCTTGGTGTTTGTAGCGGGTTTTTATGCTGGTTTCTTGGCCGTGTCGCCCGTTTTTAAGCTGACCCGCGCTGTAGTAGTCACCGTAAAACACAACATCCGGCAAATAGTACCCCGTTTGCCCCGGATCATCTTCTACACTTAGTTTGCGGTCAGATAGTTGTATGCGGGTACTCATTTGGTGGTCGGTAAGGAAATACCGCTTCATCTTCACCTCCCGCACCTCTGCAAACTCATCGTTCGTTTTGTTGGGCAGCACCAAAATAAAGGAGAATATGGGGTTGTTGTAGTAGCGCACATCGCTCAGCAGCATATCGTCGTAAGTCTCTAAACCTAATCTACTTGAACCGTAAACATGGTGCTCATCCAGCGTTACTTTTTGGCGTATTTGGTTTGTTAAACCGTTCAGGTTGCCTTGTTCCAACACACGTTCTCCGGTGTACACACCCATTACATTGCCTGTGGCATCGCGAACGTAAATGGTGGTAACGTCTATTTGGCCGCCCACTG
>CAZDUI010000057.1:0-13353 GCA_964508605.1 uncultured Weeksellaceae bacterium
TGGAATGAAGCCTATCTTAGCGAGCTATTGGGAATAAAAGTATGAGTTTGCCCTGTAGACCTGGAATTGAACTACAGATTAAAATCATGGATAAATGTACTTCCTGTAAGTAAATAGATGCATAAGAAGATTCACTTAAAATACTTTGTTAAGACCATATCTGAAGAATTTACCCGCCATGTTCAATGCGTATTCAATTTCAAAGGAGAAACCAGGATGTTTTCTATGTAAAATGGCTTACGAATGATAAAAGTTTTGAATAATCAGTGCACAAAAGGCAAGCATTGTATTGTATAGCAAGACGAGCACAATATTGCGATTAACTGTGCACTTACAAACGGATGCCCCCATTAAACTGTAAACTTTTTTAGGACGAGACTAGCCAAACAGCCCCCCCTGTTGGGCCTCCCAAAAGACGCGCGGGGTGTGCCCACAGGGGTGCGTACGTGCAGAAATGTGTGTGAATCTTTTCAATAATAAAGAATGATATAATACTATAACATTAAGTTATATTATATCATAAGAAATTACAATCCAACAACATATAATCAACATTTTCCGATTTTCCAAATTCTCTCACATATTGAATACTAAAAATTTGCCGGAACTCATCTCCATCCAACACCACACAATCACACACAATTAACTGATATAAAATAAATTAAACCCATTTGTTTATAAGATTATCATCATTATCCTTATCCCATTGCTAAGTTTTGTAACTTTAGCACATGGCCGGACTTTTCAAACGGCTATAAATTCCTAACTTATATGTATCTAATTTTTGACACTGAAACCACAGGTTTACCCTCGAATTACAATGCCCCCGTAACCGATACTAACAATTGGCCAAGAGTTGTACAGCTGGCATGGCAACTGCACAACAGTATTGGTGAGTGTATTGAAGCACATAATTTTATTATTCGTCCTGATGGTTTTACAATTCCCTATAATGCCGAACAAATTCATGGAATAAGTACAGAACGCGCACTAAAATCAGGTATTCCATTCAACGAAGTGTTCGATAAATTTAACCATGCAGTAGCTAATTCGGAATTTGCTGTGGGGCATAACATAGAATTCGACATTAAAGTCCTGTTATGTGAAGCATTCCGCTATCAGTTATCATCGGATTTAGACAAAAAGACAATTACCGATACAAAAACAGATAAATCTGCAAATTTTGTTGCGATTCCCGGAGGACGCGCCGGAAAATTTAAATGGCCAACCTTACAGGAACTTTATCAAAAAGTATTTAACGAAACTTTTGAAGAAGCTCACAACGCAAGTGCTGATGTGGAAGCAACAGCCCGCGTATTTCTTGAAATGCTTAGAACAGGTATTTATGACCATTCAGACCTTCACAGAGATCAAGACTTTTTAAAGGAATTTATTGAGAAAAACACATCACCTTTTCAGTTAATCGGGCTGAATGTAAAACCCTACGAAAAGGAACAAAGTTCACATGAAGATGATAAACCTGACCTGACATCTACTCCAGCCCAAAGCAAAAAAGATAATCTTAAAAGACTGGATAACGTACCGTTTTTTCATCTTAGAAATCATACCCAGTTCAGTGTACTGCAATCCACCACCGACCTAAAGCAGCTAATAAGTCTGGCTGCAAAATTTAATATGCCAGCTATTGGTATCTGCGACATTGGCAACATGATGGGTGCATTTCATTTTGTAAAAGGAATTTCAGGATATAACAAGGAAGTTCAAAGCAAAAGAAAAGAAGCTGAAGCAACAGGCTCATCATTTACAAATCGGGAAATTATTCCTATTTTGGGCTGCGAGCTTCACCTATGTAAAGACCATAGCGACAAGCAGCAAAAGGACAACGGTTTCAGAATACCTTTTTTTGCCAAAAATAAGAACGGGTATCATAATCTCGCACGCTTGTCCAGTGCAGGATATATTGAAGGATTTTATTACGTACCGCGCATTGACCGTGAACTCTTGCTGAAATATAAACAGGACCTGATTGTTACTACCGGCGGACTGGAAGGCGAAGTACCCAGAACGATACTGAATATTGGTGAGCAACAGGGAGAAGAGAGACTTTTGTGGTGGAAAGAACTTTTTGGTGATGATTTCTACATCGAAATTAACAGGCATCATCTTCCCGAAGAAAACAGACTCAACCAGATATTACTTGCCTTCGCAAAAAAACATGACATTAAAATTATTGCTTCAAACAACACTTACTATCTCAATAAAGAAGATGCCCTAGCACACGACATTCTACTGTGTATTAAAGAAAACGAAAAGCAAAGCACCCCCATTGGTAACGGACGTGGATACAGATTCGGATTCCCAAATGATGAATTCTGGTTTAAGGGACAAAACGAAATGAAGGAGCTGTTTTCAGATCTACCGGAAGCAATAGAAAATCTTTCCGAAATACTTCAAAAAATCGAAACTTTCCCTCTGGAAAGGGAGGTTCTGTTACCGCGCTTTGAAATACCAGAAGACTTCATTCACCCTGAAGATGAAACAGATGGAGGGAAGCGTGGTGAAAATGCATATTTGAAGCATTTGTCTTATGAAGGTGCTATAAAAAGATATGGAACCATTACGGAGGAGATTAAAGCCCGGTTAGATTTCGAGCTTGAAACCATTGAAAGAACAGGGTATCCGGGATATTTTCTGATTGTACAGGACTTTTGCGCTGCAGCAAGAAACATGGGTGTATCGGTTGGCCCCGGAAGAGGCTCGGCGGCAGGAAGTGCCGTGGCATACTGCATAGGAATTACCAATGTTGATCCTATTAAATACGATTTGCTGTTTGAGCGATTTCTCAATCCGGAAAGGGTTTCCCTGCCTGATATTGACATCGATTTTGATGATGAAGGAAGAGGAAAGGTTATTGAATATGTTATCAATAAATACGGGTCAAGCCAGGTTGCTCAAATTATAACGTACGGCACTATGGCTGCAAAATCTGCCGTTAGGGACACAGGCCGCGTTTTAGAATTATCTCTTCAGGAAACCAGCCTCATTGCCAATATGATTCCCGATGCCACATTAAAAGAAATTACTATAATGAAACCTGAGGAAGTCAATAAAATGTTTCCTCCGGACAAAATGCAAAAAGGAGATATTAATGCTCTGCTGGAAATAACCCAGGACCCGGGTCCGAAAGGACAAGTTCTGCGCACTGCTGCCAAAATTGAAGGATGTCTGCGTAATAGTGGTATTCATGCCTGTGGTGTCATTATAACGCCCAGCGATATAAGAGAACACATCCCTGTTACCCTGGCTAAGGATTCCGATATGTGGGTCACGCAGTTTGACAATTCAGTAGTAGAAAATGCCGGGTTACTGAAAATGGACTTTCTGGGACTAAAAACACTAACCCTGATTAAAGATGCCGTAAGTATTGTTAAAGAAAGACATGGAATTGAAATTGACCCTGATTCCATTCCTCTGGATGACCCCAAAACATATGAACTCTTTCAGCGCGGAGAAACAATAGGCATTTTTCAGTATGAAAGTGCCGGAATGCAAAAGTATTTGAAACAACTTAAACCTACTGAATTTGGAGATTTAATAGCAATGAATGCTTTGTATCGTCCCGGTCCACTGGAATATATCCCCAATTTCATAGCTCGCAAACATGGTACCGAACCTATAGTGTACGACCTGCCTGAGATGGAGGAATATCTTGCAGAAACATACGGCATAACAGTTTACCAGGAGCAGGTTATGCTCCTGAGTCAGAAACTTGCCAATTTTACAAAAGGCATGGCCGACAGCCTTAGAAAAGGCATGGGAAAAAAGGTAAAAAAAGTGATTGACGAAATGTTTCCTAAATTCATTGAAGGCGGAATAGAAAACGGTCATCCAGAAGATGTATTGAGAAAAATATGGCAATCCTGGGAAGCTTTTGCCTCATACGCTTTCAACAAATCGCATTCTACTTGCTATGCCTATGTTGCTTTTCAAACCGCATACTTTAAAGCCAATTATCCAGCCGAATATATGGCTTCGGTTCTTAGTAACAATATGAACGACATCAAGCAGGTAACTTTCTTCATGGAAGAGTGCCGCAGAATGGGAATTAAAGTGCTGGGGCCAGATATTAATGAATCGAATCTAAAATTTACCGTGAATGCTCAGGGCGAAATTCGTTTTAGCCTGGGTGCCATAAGAGGTGTAGGCGAAGCTGCCGTTAGGTCAATTCTTGAAGAAAGAAAAAACAACGGAGCTTTCCAGAGTATCTTTGACATGGTTAAACGAATTGACCAGAGAGTCTGCAATCGAAAAGTTCTAGAAAGCCTGGCATGTGCCGGCGCGCTTGACCGGTTCAGCAACTACAACAGGGCACTCTATTTCGCTGAAGAAGGCAATGGTAGTTTCCTTGATAAGGTCATCCGATACGGACAGTCTTCCAAAGCTTCGGGTAATACCGCACAAGTAAGTATTTTTGATGATGCACAAGATATTGCCATACCAGAACCTCCATTGCCGGCTGTTGCCGATTGGCCCACCATGTTTAAATTAAATAAGGAAAGGGAAGCCGTAGGCCTGTTCCTGTCGGGACACCCCTTAGATGATTTCAGACAAGAAATGGAACGATTCTGCAATGTAACACTGGCTCAGATAAGTAATCCGGAAGATTTGGTAAACAAAGAAATAAGAACCGGCGGAATGATTACCGGTGTCAATAACGGATTGAGCCGAAGAAATAATGCGCCTTATTGTTTCCTAACGGTGGAAGATTATGATGGAAGTTATGAATTCAAGTTCTTTAATGAACAGTACCTTAAATGGCGTCACTTCTTCGTAGAAAATACCTTTGTTTATATTGAAATGAAAATAACCAAGAAGCAATATAAAGATAATCCGCCTTTTTACGAATATTCCTACCCTGTCATTGAGCCCCTGCATACAATTCGTGAGAAAAAAAGTAAAGCTTTACAGATATCTTTACCACTTACGCTAATAACTGAGGAAAATGTGACCGCCTTGCACGACATTATGTCAGCCCATGCAGGCCCGCTTAAAACCAATTTCAGAATTTATGATATTGAAGAAAAAATTGATATTTCATTGCCCATGAAATCAGGAGGCTTACGTCCCGACGACACACTTTTTGAAGCACTTGAAAAATTATCAGAACAAGGTTTAATCTATAAAATATTAACCTAGGGAAACATCTAATAACGGCTTTAAATAACCATTAACACTTATAATAGTGCACTTTTGTTTTCTTTCCGTAAATATCAAAAAGCTACCTTCTATTTTTGGAAATCCACTAGGACATATTGTCGCAAATTTAGTTCGGCATAATTTTGAACATATGTCAGTATAAATTGTATTTTTAACACCTAAATTTAATAAAAATGGCAGTAGTATTTACAGACGCAAACTTTGATGAGCTTGTGAACAAGGCAGATAAGCCCGTAGTAGTAGACTTTTGGGCAGAATGGTGCGGTCCCTGCAGATTGGTAGGTCCCGTTGTTGAAGAATTGGCAAAAGATTTTGACGGCAAGGCCTTGGTAGGAAAATTAAACGTAGACGAGAATCCGGATATCGCCATGAAATTTGGTGTCCGCAACATCCCTACAATCTTGTTTATTAAAGGTGGACAGGTAATTGACCGTCAGGTGGGTGCCGTGCCAAAAAGTAAACTTGAAGAAAAATTAAACGCCTTGATGGCATAACCCGATTTACAGATTTTGTGTTTTCTTTTTGTGTTTCAAACCGGGGAGTTACACTCCCCGATTTGTTTTTTTTAAAACGCTATATAACAATTGTTTAATAAGTCAACGTATCGCTAATAATTCTAGTATCACTGCAATTATTTCTTAGTCAAAGTTTAACAATACAATTCAAACGTTTTCGTTACTACCTTCGTAATGTTGAATGCGAAAAAAATTATATCTGCCATCGTGGTTGCGGTATTTTTTGCCGTTGGTCTTTTGAACTCATCGTGTAAAAAAGATCTTAATTATGAACTGAGTGGAAATCTGGGATTCACCAACGACACCTTGATTTTCGATACTGTTTTCACAACAGTAGGTTCTGTTACCAAAAGATTTAGTGTTTATAATCCATCGCGGCTGCCGGTAAAAATTGACAGGATTTATCTTGCAGGCGGCAGTACATCTCCTTTCAGGGTGAATGTTGATGGCATTCCGGCCGATATCTTTACAGATATTGAAATTCCGGGTGGCGACAGTCTGTTCGTATTTGCTGAAGTTACCCTAAGTGTTAACGGAGGAATATATCCCATGGTTATTGAAGATTCTTTGGTTTTTGAAACGAACGGTCAAATTCAAAGCGTGAAACTGGTTGTTTGGGGACAAGATGCATATTTTCACACCAATGAGTTGGTTTCGGGCACGTGGCCAACAGATAAGCCACATGTTATTTACGGCACGGCAGCTGTTGGATACCCCAAATTAGACTCTAATTTAATCCTCAATATACCCGCCGGTGCCAAAATTCATTTACATAAAAATAGTACGCTTTTGGTCTATAAAAGCACATTGAATGTTCAGGGAACAGAAGGAAATGAAGTTGTTTTTACCGGAGACCGGCTGGATGCCTATTATAGAGACCTGCCGGGGCAATGGAACGGAATTTACATGTTAATGAGTAATAATAGTACAATAGAACACGCAAGAATTCTGAACGCTGTAACAGCGGTACGATGCGACACTGTCTATACTTCAGGTACACCGGCTCTTACCATCCGCAAAACTGAAATTAACAACAACACATTTGCCGGGATTCTGGGACTGGGCAGCTATATTATTGCAGAAAATTGCCTGATAGCAGATGCCGGCTCTTACTGTGCTTATTTGGGATGGGGTGGTACCTATCGGTTTAATCATTGTACCATGGCCAACTATTACGGTTATGCCTCTCGTTCCACACCCAGCCTGGTAATTAACAACTTTTATGAAGCAGCATCTGGCTATGTAGTGCGCGATCTTAATAATTGCATGATTCAAAACAGCATTATTTACGGCAGCCTTGAAGATGAATTGGGAATAGATACTGTGCAATATGGAATTAAAGATTATCAACTGAGCTTCTGTAATCTGCGAAAGAAAAATACTATAGTAAGTAACACTACTTTCTATAATAACCTGTTTGTAAACACCGATCCAGGGTTTAGCGACATTAACAATAAGAAATTCGACTTATTGTCAACAGGTTTTGCCCGCAATCAGGCAGACGCAGGTAACTCACTACCCGATGATATTGACGACAAGCCCCGCGGCGGACAACCAGACCTGGGATGCTACGAATTTCAATAATAATACTTTTCTGTATCTGTTCGCAGATTTCAAACGCTCAGGATATTGATTCGCTGCTGAGACAAATGAAGTATAATAAAATGTATACGCACATTAAACAGCTCAGCGGTGACACTATTCTTCCATTAGCAGGAAATCAACTGATTAGCAGCAGATACTGGAACGATCCAGGCAACTCACTGGCAGGTACCTTTTTGTTGCAGGTTTTTCAGGAATACGGCTGGTCCGTAACCGGTTATTCCTTTGGAACAAAGGGAATGAATATTGTCGCATCCAAAAACGGAGTTTTGCGCCCTTTTACTAAAGTAGTTTTTGGGGCACATTACGACAGTATGCCTGCCGGAATCTCGCCCGGTGCAGACGACAATGCAACAGGTGTGGCTGTAATTCTAGAATTCGCGCGTATTACATCAGAAATGTCATTTCCATATAGCATTGAACTGGTATTGTTTGATGAAGAAGAATGGGGTCTTTTGGGAAGTTATGACTATGTAAACCGAATATCAGTGAATGATACAATAATTGCAATGATAAATTTAGATATGTTGGGTTGGGACGGGAATCATGATAAAAAAGTAAATATTCATACAGGCAATCAGGAATATTCCGGTGCCCTGGCAACAGTAGCACAACAGTGTCTGGATTACTTGCCCACCCTGCAATACTCTATTGTTACCAACAGCCCCTACCCTTCCGACCATTTTCCGTTTATACAAAACAATTTACCGGCTATAGCCCTAACCGAAGACTATGAAAACGACATGTCAACACATTGGCATGCCACAACTGACACATACAATACCATAGATACTACATATTTCAATGCAACAGCAAAATGGAGCATTGCAACTGTACTTACCCTACTGCTTGGTCCCATGCCTTATTCATTATACGATAACACGTCGGCTGTATATTTGTCAGTTTGGCCAAATCCAACAGAAAGTGATGCCACGGTAGCTATACAACTTAAAGAACCTCTATCAATTAAACTTTCAGTATATAACGCTGGCGGAAGTTTAATTCACACATTATTCCGGGGAAATCTTAAGGCAGGTTTTCATACATTCAATATACCGGAAAACGCATATATATTGCCCGGCATTTACATGATTCATTGCGACGTAACCAGTCAAAAATCAGGAAAAAATAACCGGTATTCGGTGAAAATGGTAAAGGAGAAATAGCACATTACTTGATGTTTCAGGCTTAATTCAGTTTTACAGCTCCCCCTTATACAATCTAAAATTATTATACCTTGGCATCATGAAAATGAAAAAACCTGCCTTGCACTGGATGATTCTATTGGGACTGTTGATGGGTATACTATGGGCAATACTCTCGGCAGAAATGGGCTGGCAAAAATTTACGGCAGACTGGCTTGCACCCTGGGGAGATGTATTTATTAATATTTTGAAATTAATAGCCTTACCGCTGGTTTTCTTTTCAATAGTAGTGGGTGTAGCCAGTTTAACAGACTTGCGGAAACTAGGAAGAATCGGCGGCACCACCCTGGGCGCATATCTGTTTACAACTGTGTTAGCTGTTTCCCTGGGACTTGTACTGGTTAATCTTGTGAATCCGGGAAAATCCGCATCAATGGACAGACTAATTACCAACAGAATTAGCTACGAACTATGGGTAGAGGGTAACGAGAAGGTAAACTATTTTGAATACGATACTAAACGCCTTCACAGCGACAATGAATATTCTGAGTATTTTGATGCCGCCCGATTGCAGAATGAAGCCAACGAAGGCGCCGATATAGTAACCGGTAAGCACAATGACCTTGAAAAAACAAAAGAATCGGGTCCGTTACAGGCTTTGGTAGATATTGTACCTTCCAATGTGATCCATGCCTTCGATCAGGACAAAGGCACCATGCTACAAATTATTTTCTTCGCTATTTTCTTTGGCATCTGCCTATCGTTAATTGACAAGGGCAAAGCGTCAACCGTGAACAATTTATTTGATGCATTCAACGATGTATTTGTTAAAATGGTAAATGTAATAATGGCCGGGGCTCCTTTCTTCGTGTTCGCGTTAATGGCTGGTAAAATGGGCGAAATGGCCGGCGATGACCCAAATAAAGTACTCAATATTTTTGCTACTCTGGGAGCCTATTCTTTGGTAGTAATTACAGGCTTACTTTTAATGGTCTATGTTTTTTATCCCCTTTTCCTGATGTTATTTCTGCGCAAAAAAATTACCTATCGCAAATTCTTTAAAGGTATCAGCCGCGCGCAAATAACTGCTTTTTCAACCTCCAGCAGTGCGGCTACCTTACCGGTAACGCTTGAATGTGTACATGAATTGGGTGTTAGCAAACGAATATCCGATTTTGTATTGCCCATTGGTGCCACAGTGAATATGGATGGCACATCCCTTTACCAGGCCGTAGCAGTGGTGTTTCTGGCTCAATATCATATGATTGAATTAGATTTTATGACACAACTTACTATTGTCGCCACTGCCACACTTGCATCCATCGGTTCGGCCGCTATACCCAGTGCCGGACTGATTATGATGATGTTAATTTTGGAAAGTGTGGACCTGAATCCGGCATGGATTGCCATTATTTTCCCTGTAGACCGTATTCTGGATATGTGCCGAACTGTTGTAAATGTTACCGGCGATACCGTAGTATGTACCATTGTTGCCAACAGGGAAGGAGAGTTTAACCCTGCACAACCCGGTACACAGACAAATTAATCTTCATCGGGCAAAGTCTTTTGTACCCTTAGCCCCAATTCAACTACCTCCATATGGTTGACACTTTTCCCATCCACTTCAAACCTAACCAGAGTACGCATTTTGTGCAGACCCAACTTTCCTGCCGCTCCCGGATTGATATGCAAGAGATTATCCGCTTTGTTGAATTGAACCAATAATATATGACTATGTCCACAAACCAAAATGTTTGGTTTATGCCTGCGAACCATAAAACCCGGTGCCGGATTGTACTTGCCCGGACGGCCCACAATGTGTGTCATATATACTGACTGACTTCCACATAAGAACAACTGTTCTGCCGGAAATTCACTGCGCACTTTGTGATTATCAATATTACCATGAACGGCTATTACAGGAGCGATCTTCCTTAACGCATCTGTAACTTCAAGATTTCCAATATCACCGGCATGCCAAATGGTATCGCAATCCTTAAGATGATGTAGAATTCTTTCGTCCATGTGTCCGTGCGTATCACTTAGCACACCAATGCGTATTTTGCCGGCCATGGTTTACAATCAATATTTGGTAATGATGTATTCCGTCCGTCTATTCTTTGCCCTTCCTTCAGGTGTATTATTCGTATCAACCGGAGCCGTTTCCCCGAAACCTTTGGCGCTGAGCCGGATTTTGTCTATTCCTTTTTCAATAAGATAATTCATTACGCTCTTTGCACGGTTATCGCTCAAGGTCATATTGTGTTTATCATCACCTTCACTATCTGTATGCCCCCTTAGTTGAATATGGATGCCTGCGTTATTATTTAAAAAATCTACAAGTTTGTCCAATTCAATTTTCGATGCAGGTTTCAGGTCGAATTTATCGGTATCAAAAAATATGTTTTCCAAAATAATTCCATTATTCTTTGCAATATCACCAATGGGGGTTAAAGGAACATCCATTAAAAACGGCTCGGACTGATTTTCTGCCGTGGTGAGCGTAAAGTTCTTACTATAAAACAAATAACCTTTCTTCTGAACATTCAGGGCATAATCACGGTTTGCGGGTATTGTTACTAAGAATTCTCCGTTGCCGTTATTACTCCAACTTTGCACCACCTGTTTTCCGGTTTCAAGGTCTATTAACTCAAAACGGGCACCTAAGGGAGCTTTATCTGAAATATCATATACAATTCCTTTCATATATGTTATTTTTTCCGGTTTCAATTGCTCAGGAACAGGAAAACCATACAAATCCAAACCACCGTATCCACCGTCGCGGTCACTGGCAAAAAAAGCAACATCACCGCTGCTGCTTACCAGCAAACTGTTTTCATCATTCCATGTATTGATAGGGTAACCCAGATTTACGGGATACCCCCAACTTCCATCGGGTTGTTTTTTACACATGTACAAGTCAAGCCCACCCATACCAACATGTCCGTCACTGGCAAAGTACAATGTTTGTCCATCCGGATGAATCAGTACAGAGGCCTCACTACCGGGTGTGTTAATATAGTCGGGCAATCTTTCGGGAGTCCCCCATTGTCCATTATCTTCTATGCGAACCACATAAATATCAGGATTTGCGGGTCTGGCCTGACGTTGACCATTTACTTTCACCAATCCTCTTATAAAGTACAAGGTTCTTCCGTCCGAACTCCAGCTAGGTTGTGTCTCCCAGTGATACGAATTAACGGGCTGACCTAAATTACGGGCAACCTGCCAGGTATCGCCTTCTTTACGGGTATAAAATAAATCGCAGCTACCAGAACCTTCCCTGTTCTCGCCATAACCATCCTCTAATGCACATGCTGCAAAAATTAATGTCAAACCGTCTGTGCCTAAACTGGGAGCCCCTTCATTGTGAAGTGTATTAATGGCGGCACCCACACTTTTACCGGTACCCCAGGTTCCGTCCTGCTGTTTCATACTATAGAAAAAATCTTCCTGAAGACCGCCATAGGCACGGCTCTCGGGCAAAAGTCTTGTAAACAAAAGCATCTGATCATCGCCCGAAATGGTGGGAAAATACTCATCATTCACGGTATTAACGCCCGGTCCCAGATTCTGAGGAGAAAATGGTACAGGTTTTTTCATGCTTTGAATAGCAAAATTGCAATTTTCAAGCATGCGTTGCATTGCAGTCCTCATATCCGGATTTGCCCTTTCCTGTGGCCAACGCATGAAATATTCCCCATGAGATTTTGCTTTTTCATATCTACCCAAAGAATATTCCATTTCTGCTAAAAAAAACATGGCTGAGGCAGATGATTCAGGATGATAGGTTACCCCCTTCTCCATCAGGTCGCAGGCTTCTTCCAATTTACCCTGAAGCTTGTATATTTCACTCTTCATAATGTATGCCTCTGTAAACTGGGGGTCTTTATCAATGGCCGCATTTAAAAGTTTCTCTACTTCTTTAACATTAAATGTACCCGTTTTAGGGTCTATTTGCCGCGATTTTTCAATAGCCTGTTCCAGTAATTTAATGGCTTTTTTATTCGCACTGGTGTAAGAATATCCAGGCTGGCTTAATGCATAACCTGAAAAAAGAACTACGATGAAAAGGGCAGAAAATTTAAATAATTTTGTCATGAATCAGGGGATATTTAAATATTTATGTGTTTGTAAAGAGAGTCTCCAAAAGGGATTGTGAGTAATGTAATTAATGATGACCGGTAACATTTCTTCCCGTTTATCCCATTCAGGTTGCAAATAACATATCGCAGAATCATTCATTTTCTTTCTGTGCTCTTCTGCCCATAAAAAATCGTGCCTGTTATAAATTACTACCTTCAATTCGTTTGCAACCTGATACCATTCAGGCAGTGCCGGTTTAAATTTTTTGGGCGAAAAACAAATCCAGTTCCATGTACCTGAAAGAGGATGTGCACCCGATGTTTCCAGTGCATTATTGCATCCATTTTCCTTTAAATACAATGTTAATGTCTGTAAGTTATACATCATCGGTTCTCCGCCGGTTACTACTACCAAATGTCCCTTATGTTTTGCGGCTTCCGCTGCCAGATTATTAGCACTCTCCAACTTGTGCAATGAAGCATCCCAGCTTTCCTTAACATCACACCAAACACAGCCAACATTACAACCTGCAAGGCGAATAAACCATGCGGCTGAACCGGTATTAAAACCTTCTCCCTGCAATGTTTGAAATGTTTCCATTACAGGCAACAACTCCCCGCTCTTAATAGCTTCCTGTACCTGTGCCAACCGTTCTTTTTGGGGCGAAGTTCCTGCATATTGAATTCCGGGTTGTTCTGTCATAAACGTTCGTAATAATATCTATGCGAAGATACGTTATGAGTGCCTACTTTTGCCACTAAGGACATTTTTAACCAGGGCAAACTCATACTTTTATTCCCAATAGCTCGCTAAGATAGGCTTCATTC
>CAZDUI010000058.1:0-12842 GCA_964508605.1 uncultured Weeksellaceae bacterium
TTTTAGGTATTTATGAACATTTATGCTTTAAAAAGTTAAATGCGTTTGCCCTGGGTAAATAGTATCTTTGTTCGCCAACCAAAGTTATTTGTAACATGAAACTGCATAATACATGGGGCAAAGCGGAACTAATTTCTAAACTGACAAATGAGGCTGAACAGCGCGTTACATTGTCGTTTTACCGTTATGCCCATATTTTAAATCCTGTTTTTTTCAGAGATTACCTTTGGCTTCACTGGAATGAACTGGGTGTTTTGGGCCGTATATATGTTGCTCATGAAGGAATTAATGCGCAGTTAAGTGTTCCGTACAAAAATCTCGAAAAATTCAAGGATTTTTTAAATAGTATCCGTTTTTTAGAAAACACGCGGCTGAATATTGCCATTGAAGACGACGGAAAATCGTTTTTAAAACTTGCCATCAAAGTAAGAGACAAGATATTGGCTGACGGACTAAACGACTCAACCTTTGATGTAACAAAAAGTGGTGAACATTTAAATGCCGAAGCTTTTAACAGAATTACAGAATCCGGTGAAACAGTAATTGTTGATATGCGAAACCACTACGAAAGTGAGATAGGCAAAATGCAGGGAGCGATAACTCCCGATGTTGACAGTTTCAGAGAAAGTTTACCCATAATTGCCGATTTACTAAAGGATAAAAAAGAGCGGCCGGTGGTAATGTACTGTACCGGAGGTATTCGGTGCGAAAAAGCCAGTGCCTGGTTTAGACATTTGGGCTTTAAAAACGTGTATCAACTGGAGGGAGGCATTATTGAATATGTGCGCCGGTGCCAGGAGGACAATCTGCCCATAAAATTTAAAGGTAAAAATTTTGTTTTTGACGAGCGGCGGGCAGAAAGTGTGACCAATGATATAATAAGCGCATGTCACCAGTGCGGACAACCCGCCGATACGCATACCAATTGCCAGAATAAGGCTTGCAATCTGCTTTTTATTCAGTGCGAAGCATGTAAAAAAAAGATGAATGGTTGTTGCAGCCAGGATTGTATTCATGTTACATCATTACCAATAAATGAACAAATACAATACAGAAAACTACATACAGCAGAAAAGCGTTACTTTGCCAAAGGAAGGGCGGGTCATTTACTAACCCATAACTCAGAAACATTGCAAAAAAACATTCAATATCATGACATTACCTCTTGAATTAATTACCTGGGATGTAAGCCCCGACATATTAACGGAACCCATCAGACTAAGGTGGTATGGCATTTTTATGGTATCCGGGTTTATTCTGGGATATTATATTGTCAGAAAAATGTTCCGAGCCGAAGGTATTAAAGAAAGTTTGCTGGACCATCTTACCATGTATGTAATTATTGGGGGCATTGTTGGTGCCCGTCTTGGCCATGTTTTTTTTTACGACTGGGACTATTACAGTGAGCATACCGAAGACATCATGAAGATATGGGAGGGCGGTTTGGCAAGTCACGGAGGAGCATTGGGCATCATCATTACACTGGCTTTATTCAAGTATTTCAGCAGTAAAGGCAATTACCTGTGGTCGCTGGACAGAGTGGTAGTGCCCACCGCACTGGCAGGCGCCCTGATAAGAATGGGTAATTTGATGAATCATGAAATAGTGGGAAAAGTAACCGATTTACCCTGGGCATTCCACTTTACACGCTATGAACATGCTGTTACAGGAGCGGCCGACCCATCGAATGTTGGGCGTCACCCTGCACAAATTTACGAAGCTATTGCGTACCTTTTGATTTTTGCATTCCTATACCGGGCATACTGGAAAGGCGGTGCAGGTAAACTAAGAGGCTATTTATTCGGCTGGTTTCTTACATTAATTTTTACTATGCGTCTGCTGATAGAGTTTGTAAAGGAGGCACAAGCCGAGCTGGACCAAACCGCATCACTGAATACCGGACAAATTCTCAGCATACCCCTTATAATACTGGGCATTGCGTTTATCATTTACGGCAAAAAGAAAGGCCCCACAAATAAACCCGGTGTAGGCCCACATCAATTGGTTGCAACCCATCATGCTTAAAGCTCATCAAATATCGTTCGCATACAGAAATGGGAAAAAAATTGAATTTCCAGATATTGAAATTCAAGCAGGCAGCGAATGGCTTATTCTGGGACCTTCGGGTTGCGGCAAAACAACGCTTCTTCACCTGCTGGCGGGATTAATAAAACCCCTTTCGGGGTCTGTCCGGGTGAATGAAACCGACTACCGGAAATTAAATTCGGCACAATTAGATCGGTTCAGGGGAAAAAACATCGGTATTGTTTTTCAGCAAGCGCATTTTATTCAATCACTTAATGTTGTGCAAAATTTACTTCTTGCCATGAAGTTGTCGGGACAAAAGGGCGATAAAAAACGCTGTCTTGCCATTCTTGATGAACTAAGACTAGCAGATAAAGCCCATAAGAGACCTTCAGAACTTAGTACCGGTGAGCAACAAAGAGCCGGAATTGCACGTGCTGTTGTTACAAACCCACAATTTATACTGGCCGACGAACCAACTTCTGCTCTTGACGACATAAATACAGATGCCGTGTTAGATCTATTGAGGCAGCAGGCAGAAAAAACAGGCGCCGCGCTGGTAATTGTTACGCACGACAACCGATTAAAAACCAGAATAAAAAATACCATTGAGCTATGAGCATGTTTTTTCTGGCTCTAAGAAATATTATTTACCGGCCACTTACTACAGTGCTTACACTGGTTTTATTTGCCACCGGTTTGGCAATTATGAATTTACTGGTTTCAGTTGGCGAGCAACTCGATGAAAAATATACTAAAAATCGCGCCGGGGTTGATATGGTTGTTGGTGCCAAAGGAGGAAGGCTGCAACTGATTCTCTCCAGTATCTATCACATAGACAATCCCGTTGGAAATATAAAAATAGGCGAAGCAAAATTCCTGTTTCGCGACCCCAGAATTGACGTTATTCCACTTGCCCTGGGAGACAACTACGAAGGGTATCGAATTGTTGGCACGGACAGTTCATATATAGACCTGTACGCCGGAGAAATTGCTGAAGGAAATGCATTCATTAAACCATTTGAGATTACAGCTGGCAGCATTGTTGCAGAAAGGCTGGGTTTAAAGCTTGGAGATCAGTTCGCCGGGGTACATGGTCTGGGGCACGAAGGCCATGCCCATGACGATTACAAATACACGGTAACAGGAATTTTAAAGCCCACCGGAACTGTCTTAGATCAACTGCTGCTTACCAGTGTACAAAGTGTTTGGGAAGTTCATGGCGAACATGACCATGCTGAACACGACCATGCAGAGCACAAAACGGATGACCACTCAGAGCATGACCACGCTGAACACGACCATGCAGAGCACGAAACGGATGACCATTCAGAGCATGACCACGCTGAACACGACCATGCAGAGCACGAAACAGGTGACCATTCAGAGCATGACCACGCTGAACAAGACCATGCAGAGCACGAAACGGATGCCCACTCAGAGCATGACCACGTTGAACACGACCATTCAGAGTACGAAAATACTACAGAAGTTTCAGACTCTGCCCAGAACTCTGAACCGGTTCCAGCCCAAAATTCTGATTCAGAAAAGAGCTCCGGAAGGAGCAGACCAGGACTAAAAAACCATCCGCTACTTGCATATCCTGACCAGGAGATTACTGCATTGCTGGTTAAGTTTAAAGGAAGCAATGCAATACTATTACAACAAATGGTAGACGAAAATACAGATATGATGACAGCCCTGCCCGAACTGGAAACGCAGCGTTTGTTTAGTATTATAGAGCCCGGAGTGTATTATATAAGGTTACTGGCAACACTCATTGTAATTATATCAGGGTTTAGTGTTTTTATTTCATTGCTTAAATCATTAAATGAACGGCGTTACGAAATTGCATTGATGCGCGTAACCGGAGCAACCCGTTTACATATTTTTGTTATGATAATTACGGAAGGGCTTTTACTTGCCATTGCCGGTTTTTTTGCAGCTTTCTTGCTGAGCCACGCAATTATGTTTTCGGTTGCTTCTTATTTAAGCAAAACCTACCATTACGATTTCAACGGCTGGTACATTTCAGCCAAAGAAATAAATGCATTGTACATTGCACTTGGTATAGGTTTTGCAGCAGCTATAATACCAGCCATACGGGCAATGATGGTAAATATTACCAAAACACTTTCTAAGAAATGATTCGGATTCTTAATATTAGTTTTATCGTATTCCTGCTCTCGATTTCGGCAGTTTCGAATGCACAAACCAAAATTACCTGGGAACAATTAGGCAAAGTTACCTTTACCGAAGAATTTGACCCGGATTATGGTGCTATGTTCAAGTATCCAACCTTCAGCAAAGAAATGCAAGCGCTGAATGGAAAGGAAGTATACATCAGAGGGTTTTTAGTCCCCATAGACATTGAGGCCGGGATGTTTGCATTAAGCATGAATCCTTATACTTCCTGTTTTTTCTGTGGGAAAGCCGGCCCCGAAACCGTTGTTGAACTGGAAATTGGTTCAAAAAACAGGTATCTGGGTTTAAAGATGGACGAGATTTTAACTTTTAAAGGAAAATTCAGAACCAACAGAAACGATGTTCTGAAACTGATATACATCCTTGAAGATGCCGAGTTGTATTTCGGTAAATAACCGGATTCTGCTACTTCCGGCAATGCTTTTGTCAGGTATTTTAACCTGTTGCGAATCAGAAGAGCGCACCTCTGCTACACCAGAAAACCAGGAAGTTGTTCCACCTTTTGAAACGCTTTTATTACCTGAAGACAGAGACACAACTACCTTTTATCCTGCGCCTTCCATTTCAGATACCATATCGTTCACCGATGTTATTGCATTAAATAATCAACACTACAATGCAATTACTTTTACCCACCTTAGTCTGGTCTCGTTTAAAGAAGATATATCCGTTGAAGGGTTTCGGTTTCTGAAACCCGATTTCGATCAAAGAATCAAAGATTTGGAAGGTAAGAGAGTTACCATCAGTGGTTTTTTAATTCCCGTTTCTCACGGACAAGGCTTGTATGCTTTGAGCGCAAATCCGTACAGTGCCTGTTTCTTTTGCGGGCAGGCCGGCCCCGAGACGGTATTAGATGTCAGGTTTCGTGTCCCGCCAACAGCATATAAAAACAACAATATCTGCAAAATTGCCGGTACATTGGAACTAAATGATGATTCATTTTACGATTTACCTTACATAGTAAAAGATGCGGTAATATTTGAATGAATTCCGATAATCCACACTGATAATAATAGAAAATGAATACATTTGCGGATGCACTGGATTTTGGTTTGGGTATGGGTGTTTACTGTTTTTTTGGGGGCGGGGGCACAAGAAACTATTCACAGCGAAAAAATTCCGTATCGTAACATCCGCAAATTACTAATAAGGATGGATTTGAAAGATGCACAGGATATGAAGAATGTGCATGCCACCTGCTATATCCAAAATCAGGAACAAAAATTTAAGCATCATAAGAAAACTTTCCGCTTTAAAGATGTTGGTTTGGATATTCTTTGGAGTATATATACTACTGGCGATCAGGCAAATCTTTGGACAGGGAAGCGATATAAGTTTGGTTTGGGCTACAAGGATGGTTTCTATTACACAAATCAAAGTGTATCCGGTATACACTTGGGACAAAGCTTGTTTTTAAAACTGAAGCTTCTAAAAGGATTGCTGCAAATGCCCGTTGCTTTTGAATTTACAGAAATTGATACATTGAATCACTGTATAACTTTTTGTTATCTTGAACATGGTAAAACACGTGGCACTCAAACCATTCAATTCACAGAGCACACTGATGAAATTGTAGTCGAACACATAACAACTTTTCAATGTGACAATAGATTTAGAAACAGTTTGTATCCATTTTTTCATACGCGGCTTATCAAAGAATTCCACACTACAATAAAAAGGAGATTAAAAACCTCTAAGAAAGTTTAGTGAGCATTAATAAACTTTTTCCTATTTGTTTTGTTTCAGAACAATAATAGTTATAATTGTACTTACAATAAATGCCAAAACAAAATGAGTATCGAAGAACAAATTAAGCAAAAGAAGTTCAAAGACGATTTTGAAAAAGTGTACGTCAACCTACAATATACAGCTAACCAGCTAAATGCAGAGTTTGCAAGAAATATTAGGAACTTTGATATCTCGCCCGAGCAGTTTAATATTTTGCGAATACTGAAAGGTCAATTTCCTAACAGTGCGCCATTAAAATTGATAACAGAACGGATGGTCGACCGTATGAGCAACACGAGCCGTCTGGTAGAAAAATTAAGACTTAAAAAGCTAGTTGAAAGACATATAAACCCTGACAACCGACGCGAAGTGGCGATAAAAATTACTGCCCAAGGACTTGTAGTAATAAATAAAGCTACCGAACAAATAGACGATCATCGCAATAAAACGAATAGACTATCAGCTCAGGAAGCCACTATATTGAATGGACTTCTTGAAAAAATGCGCGGCGATTCTGAATAATCGCTAATTGATTATCTTCTCCACATTCTCCAGTGTCCACCACCGTCTGACCCTTTGGGCCGCTTACCGGCAAGATTCCAGGTAAAGCTTAACATGTAATATCTTTGAATGATATTTCTTGTGGTTTCGTCAATATAATTCAGATTGACTGAACGGGAGATACTTTGGTTTTGATTGAAGATATCGAATGCATACAACTTAATTTCACCTCTATTGTCCAAAACAAAGTAAGACAAGGCTGTGCTAAGCAAAGGAATACTGGTTGCTTCACCATACACCTCAGCTGATAACAGTGTGTAATCAAAATCAAGTTTCCATAACCAGTTTTTGGCAAATTTCACAGACAGGTCTACAAAGCCGTAATAAGTCATATAATCCTGATTGAATTCTTTGCTGATACTGTACGATACACTGTTATAATTTGCTTTAAGGTTCACCAACAGGTCTACCACTTTGGTCTTCTTGTTCATTACACGTAAATCAAGGCCGGCAAACCATGAGGAGTTTTCATTTTCGAGATTGTTCAAAAAGATGATTCCGCGATTAAAATTACCGTTCATTCCCAGGGAGAATCTGGAATTTAAAAATTTCAACTCGCTGGAACGATTCAAATAGAAAAATGTGTTGGTTGCATAACGCACGTTAACGGGAGTAGTGTATCTTATTAAATTTTCATCAACAGTGGTAGCATTCACAATATTATTAGTAGTATATTCAGCATACACACCTCCAAACCATCCCCCCATTTTAACCGGGTTAAATCCATTATAGTTCACGTTAAATTCATAGGTATATTCCTGACCCAGATTTGGATTGCCTGTGTATATGCTGGTTGGATTGCTGTTATCTACAACCGGTTGCACCTGCTCTAAAGCCGGCGCATCGGCGCGAGTACTGAACTCCATCATAATACGTTTGCCTTGCTTTAAGTTCAAATTTAGTTCGGCCGATGGAAGAAAATTATGAAATTGTTTTGAAATGGAAGTATCCCGCAACTGTAATTCACCGTCCAATGACGCATACTGATATTCCAGACCTGCAGTTAGCGTGTAGGCTGTTCTAACCCTCATGTAACTACCACCTCCATAATAGGTAAGGAACCCTGGAACATACTTATTACTTAGCATATCGTTAAATACTACAGCACTGTCAGGATATACATTATATACCTGATAATCTACTAACCCCGTAAAATTTGTCATTCCTGCGGTAAACTCCAGGAAATTATCATTTTTCAATGGTTCTGTGTAAGCCACCTCAGCATCGTAGGTCATTTCATTATTCAGGTTTTTCTGATTTTGAATAATGGGGATATCCACAAGTGTGCTGCCATACAACAGTTGGTTTAATCCGTCCAGTAACATTCTGTTGTCTGTACCATCCATACCAAAGCTTCCTTCGGCAAATATTGATCTTCCTTTCTTCTTCATCTTTCTTTTGATATTAAATTCCGAATTGAAGTTAAAAGCGTCCTGATCTGTAAAGTATTCACGAATGGAACTATTTTGCAGTTCACTTTCTGTACCATAGGTATATGATTCGGCAAGGCTATGCATATTTCCTACTGAATAACCTCCATTTGCCATGATGGTAATTTCGGTAGCGGTATCAATGGCGTGGTCGAACCTCAAACTCATTTTATGGTTAAGATTTAATACTTCCTGCAAATCGCTGTCTTGGGTTAAAAAGGAACCACCATCAATAAAATTTTGCCTCATAGATGTTGACTCGGTAAGATTATCAATTCTGTAAATTAAATAACTCACATTCAGCTCTGTTTTCTTTTTAAATGCGTAATTAAAATTAACACCTCCTGAAGCTGTAACGGCCCTACCCTGTCCTAAACCATTGCTAATAGGCAGCCCTCCGGTATTTCCATTCCAGCGCCAGCCATTACCTACTTTTTGACTGAATTTCTGCATTCCACCTACAAAATCAATAAACTCCTGGTAAGAAAATCCCGTTTGATTGATGTTATTAAAGGTACCTATAAAGCTTAATTGCAACTTTTTATCAAATTTATTCCAATTTAGTTTACTGTTATAAACACCTTCCATATTTTCATCTACTCCATATCCGGCCATCACGCTGCCGAAAGCACCTTTTTTCTTGTCTTTTTTTAATTTTAAGTCAACAGTTTTGGTTCTTTCACCGTCATCAACGCCAGTAAACTGAGCCTTCTCTGACTTTTTATCATATACCTGAACTTTATCCACCGCATCGGCTGGTAAATTCTGAATTGCTACTTTACCGTCACCGCCAAAGAACTCTTTACCGTCAACCATTACCTTCCCTACTTTCTCGCCATTCACGGTCAAATTACCATCTGCGTCAATTTCGAAACCGGGCATTTTCTTAAGAATTTCTTCCACGGAAGCATTGGGGTCAGCCTTGTAGGCGTTTGCATTAAACTCAACAGTATCTGCCTTTATTCTTATCGGTATAAAATCACTCTCTACTTTTACCTCTTTCAGCATATCCTCACTCAACAAAATGGTTCCAACGTCTAAATCTTTGCCCTGTTCAGCTAAACGAATATTTTCAGAATATGTACCCATACCGGCAAACGTCACCTGGAGAATATAGGAACCTGTATCTACACCGATAATGGCAAATTTTCCTTCTCTATTGCTCAAACTATAATTCACAAGAGCGCTATCCTTAAGCTGTAAAATGGCAGCGGTTGCCCATGGCTGAGGATTGTTGGTACTATCCACCACAATACCCGTAATATTTTGCTTTTGGCTATTGCCGGTAAAAGAAAAACACGTAATTGTCGCAATCAGCAATACCAGCGATTTTAAAATTTTCATACAGCAAACTTAGAGAGTCTTAAAAACAAAAGGATTAACATAAAGGATAAAAACTGTTAAAAACTGATGAGCGGCAAAAATCGGGTACCGAAATCACTCTTCATTGTCAGTATTTTCCTCAAGCGAGCTAAGAATCCTATTCACTTCCTCTTCCGTTGAGCGCAATCTTGCCTTACAGTAATCCATAAGCATGGTGGCACGTTTCAATTTGATACTTAATTCGTCAATCCCTATTTCTTCATTTTCCATATCGGCCAGAATTTGCTCTAATTCTTCCACAGCCGATTTGTATGTAATTTCCTTACTCATGTATTTTATTTTTAATTACTTCCGATTCAATGACACCATCAGAAACCCGCGTTTGAATAATCGCTCCCTCCGGCAGGTCTGCAGCACGAATTACCGCCTTCCCTTGCCAGGTTGTAATAGAGTAGCCACGCTGCAGGAGTCTGTCAGGACTTAATAAGCGCAATTTATCGGCCTGCTGCAACAAAGATTGATTATTCCGCTTTAAAAGTCTGGCAGGAGTCGCTTTGATTCCCAATTGAATTTCATGCATAATTCTCGTTTCTGCTTTCAACCTTCGCAAAGAAAGCTGTATCAATTGTTTGGGAATAAATGTTAAGTTGCGCTTTGCGTCCAATAAACAGGATACCGAACGGTATTTAATGGCCGCTTGCTGCAATAATCTCTTATTGTCGGCACTATATAGAATTTGTCGTGTTTTTAGCGCTATATCAGCTCCAACTTTATATAAATCTGATTGATGGGCAGAGAACAATTGTTTTGATATAGTCAACAATCTGCCTTGTAAATCATCCAGTTTATTATCTAATTTATTATAACATGAAAGCAGGAAAAAAGCGGCATCGGTTGGTGTAATTTTATGAACAGAGGCCACCATTTCGGTAACTGTTTGATTTGTGCTATGACCGATACCGGTAATTACAGGCATTGGGAAAACGGCAACAGCCCTGGCTAATCTGTAATCATCGTAACATGTAAGACCAGTTTCATCTCCTCCGCCTCTAATAATTACTACACAATCAAAATGCTTCCTTCTAATTATGATTTCATTTAGTTGATCAATGATAGTATTTACTGCCTGATCGCCCTGCATTACGGCAGGGAACAACATTACGTTGAAATAATAACCAAAATCGTTGTGGTTAACAATTCCAATAAAGTCGCTAAACCCCTTACTGGTTTCTACAGAAATAACTGCCAGGCGCCGTGGTAAATCAGGAAATGGCAATGCTTTATTCAGGTGAAAAACATTTTCGGCCCTTAACCTCTCAATGGTCTCCTTTCGTTTGCGAGCCATCTCTCCTAAGGTATACGATGGGTCTATTTCTAATATATTCAGCCCTATACCATATACCGGATGAAAAGTGACTTCTGCCAGAAAGAGAATTTTCATTCCATCGGATAGTTCCTCACCCGTTGCTGCTTTAAACATCCGCGAAGAACGATCGAAGACATCTCGCCAAATTGTTGCACGCATCTGAGCAATTACTTTATCACCTTCCTTTTCAGCAATCTCAGGGTTAGCATATCCTTTGATTGGGTAATAATTTAACCGCACAAATTCGGCTGCAATCCACACATTTCGAGTTCTTTCCCGAATTACTTTATGAATTGCCGTAGTAACCTCTGAAAGCCGGAAAAATCTCTTTTCAGAATCTGAATTTCTGACAGTATTTACTTGCTGCGACACGCACGAAATTAATATTATTTCTGACACATAACCATCTGATTCGAATGCACAGTCGAGTATCTAATATACCATTGGTGTCTAATCTTATCCGAAGTAAATCACAAAAACATGATTACAGGAAATGTAAAATAAATTAAGACCTTTGCAGCTATGTTGGAAAAGGAGGCAGCCACACAATTGCGTACAGAATTCTGGACTTCATGGGTCGCTGTCATGGAAAAACGGCGTTCGGTTTCCGGTCGCAGAATAAATTGGGCTACTTACCCGCTTCATGTTTCGCATTGTTACGTACGAATGCTTGCAGATGCTGAAGGGGCACACTGGTATCTTGACATTCAGCACCGCGACGCTGCTGTCCGACTTTTGATATATGAACAGTTTGAAGAATTTAAAGGACTTATGGAAAATGAGATGGGGCAACTGGATTGGATTCCAGAGCGCATTCATCCGGAAACCGGTCTTCAAATAAGTACATTATCAAAATCAATGAAGTGCACAAGCATACTTCGCAAACGCGACTGGATGCAAATGCATGAATTTCTGGAGAATACAATAGTTGGCTTTGACCGAATCTGGAGCGATATGGGAGATATTATCAGAGATTTATCTAAATGAAACCTCTATTCCAACAGAATCCGGATATTCTGCACACCTCTTTCAGACACAACAGTCAGAATATATAATCCTGACGCAGCCTGCAATACACGAACTTCAGCTTCTTTATCCGCAATCAATACGTCGCATGGAATTCTTTTACCAGTTACATCATATAATGATATTTCAGTACCACTTAATTCTGATTTAGCCGATAAATAAAAGGCACCTTTTGAAGGATTTGGAAAGACTGAGACTTCAGATCCTGATGATTTCTGAAAATAAATTGTCACCTTTCCATGAGAATATTCTTTTCCATCAATATCTACCTGCTCTAACCTATAATAATTATTCCCCATAACCGGATGATTGTCAGTAACCTTGTAATTATTCAACTGATTGCTATTACCTGCAGCCGGAACCGTTACCATTTCATTCCAACTTACACCATCAACACTTTTCATTACTTTGTAATATGCCGAATTCAATTCAGAAGCCGAAGTCCAAAACAAATCCACAGCTTCATTATTTTTCAACGCTCTGAAATCGAGTAATTCAACCGGTAAAGGAGTTTGGGCAGCGTTGATACTACCCAAAGTAAAGTAATCACCAGCCTGAAAATCAACCGAATTAAAAGTAATGATTGAACCTACCAAAGCCCCTGATTGTGGAGCTACATCATTGTCGAAAAAGCCATCCCCATCTCTATCTATCAATAGTCTTAAATCGCCCCCCGAGTAGGCAGTAAAATTGCTGAGATCAAACGCAACATCCACCGTACCCACATCACCGGTTTCATCAGCCCGCCAAACCCTATTCAATCTGGCCTGAATAATTGTACCATCAACATCCACTATATTATTATTGGTCATACTTGCTTCGTTATGGCCCCAAATTAAAAACTCACCATTACCAAGCCCCGAAGGATTGTTAATCCGAACGATTGCCGACCCTTGTGAATCATTGTGCAAGTTAGAGGCATCAATACGTCCAATTCCAGCCACTTCACCTGCATGGGTAGCCTGATAAGCAAAGTAGTCGTTTGCAACAGCAATGTTGTACTTGGCACCTAAATAATTCTCTACAATGATTCTTTGCGCAGTATTCAAAGCGAAATTCCAGTGCGTATTTCCGCCATATGGCCAATATAATAAGTTCCATAACCAACATTTAATGCTCCAATACCAATAGCGTCCTAAACGTTTAAAAAAAACAAAAAAGTAAGAGAGAGAATCCCG
>CAZDUI010000059.1:0-10824 GCA_964508605.1 uncultured Weeksellaceae bacterium
GAATGAAGCCTATCTTAGCGAGCTATTGGGAATAAAAGTATGAGTTTGCCCTGGTAAATTACTGTAAAAATGCAGTACAATAAAAAGCTTTTTTAAAAAAATCATAAGCACCTGATAAACTTCGCATTGTATCTGTAAAAGATATTTTATTAAGGAATAGGTAACAATTTTAGATCTAAGTCACTAATTCTTACACATTGCACATTCCATACCCTACATTTATTTGGAATTATCGTAATTTAGGGTTAATCTTGTTCCTCAAATTAATGTTATTTAATTATGGATCAAGATATTCTACAATACATCATTGTAGGTTTTACAGCATTGGCTGCATCTGTACTCACTTTTTTCAGTGGATTTGGTCTGGGCACTTTGCTGATGCCGGTAATGGCTTTGTTTTTTGATGTTACTATAGCTATTGCCCTTACGGGCATTGTACATTTGCTGAACAACTTTTTTAAACTTGCGCTGATAGGCAAATATGTTAGCAAAACCGTGTCTTTAAAGTTTGGCATTCCGGCATTGCTAGGAGCATTTGCAGGAGCCATTTTGCTTATAGAACTTGGGGAAGGTACAGCCATAAGCACCTATCAGATAAACGGCAATACTTTTGGCATTACGGTTCAGAAAATAATCATTGCGCTTTTGATTGTAATTTTTGTGATGTTTGACATTCTGCCCGGATTAAAAAAGATACAGTTTGGCGAGAAACACCTATACACCGGTGGTTTTGGCAGTGGTTTCTTTGGAGGCCTCAGCGGACATCAGGGTGCGCTTAGAACCATGTTCCTGATGCGCTGTGGTTTAAATAAGGAATCATTTATTGCAACCGGTATTCTTGTGGCCTGTCTGGTTGATTTATCACGACTTGGAGTGTATTTTTCAAGATTGACCGATATTGATTTAAAAGATAATATTGTGCTTCTTCTGGTTGCCGTACTCAGTGCCTTTACCGGTGCCTATTTCGGTAAAAAACTTCTCAAAAAAGTAACCCTGGCCTTTGTTCAGAATTTTGTTTCGATAATGCTATTACTTTTGGCAACAGCATTGGGGGCTGGTTTAATATAATTCCAACATCATAAACTATCAGCCGTTTGATGCGTTATCTTTGCACTACACCAAAAATGAATAAGCTGCGTTACTTGTAATATGAAATTTGGGATTCTTTATAAGCCACAAATAATTACTGTACTATTAATTAGCACTTTTCAACTACAGGCGCAAACTGAACTGGGCGCATGGCAAGACCATTTACCTTATAACAAATGCATTGCAGTAGACCGCAACCAAACCACGGTTTTCAGCGCAACACCATATGGTTTTTTTGCATTCGATATTAACGACCGCAGTATGACCCGATACAACAGGGTAAATGGCCTTTCTGATCACTTTGTAAGTACTATAAAAGTTCAGAAATCAACAGGAACTCTTGTAATTGGCTATGAAAACGGCAACATAGACTTATGGAACAACGGAGAGGTCTATAATATTCCGTTTATTAAAACCACCACAAATATTACGGGCAACAAGCGCATCAACCAAATATACATCACCGGAGACACCGCCTTTTTATCAACAGGCTTCGGCATTGTGCAGCTGGATTTAACGCGCAGAGAAATTCGCGAGACTTACAGAATTGCGCCCGGAAATATGAATATAACGGTGAACAGCGTTATTACTCATGGCGACTCCATATGGGCTGGTACCGAAACCAGTGTTTACTTTGCCCGAATCAGCAATCCGTTGCTAACAGATGCTTCCAGTTGGCATAAAATGACATCGCTACCCGATTCTATTGAAAACAAGCCCTATAACAATTTAATGTGGTTTAACAATGCGTTGTACGTTAATTACGACCATCCTGTAAGAGAGCGTGATATTTATTTGAAGAGAACAAGTTCAGGTTGGCAGCACATGACAGCAACACAGAACAGGGAGATGAGAACGGTAATGACCAATGGAAAAAGTGTTGTAATTGCTCATGACGGATTTCTGGCCAAATATGATACATCATTTGCGCAACTGGAACTTTATTATACTTATCTTACTGACGAATACCCGGATCCGCTGGCCGCCATAATAGACGATGATGATTTTGTGAAATGGATAGCCGACGGACGCCAGGGAATGGTAAGGCTTCAAGAGCAGTTTTTTGCTGAAGCCTTTACTCCTACCGGACCTTTCAGCGCGGGTAGTTTCGGTATTGACGTTCAGGACGGAGTAACCTGGGTGGTTCCGGGCATGGGGTGGTCGTCTCAATTTGTGCTGCCCAGTTTCAGCAGACTTGAAGAGGGTACCTGGAGCCATCAGAGTTTCTTTAACAATGACATTCTGGATACGCTGGGCATATACGACCTGGTGAGTGTGGCTACCAACCCCAACGATCCCACTGAAGCATTTATTGGTTCATTAAGCGACGATGGCATGTTCAGAGTTAAAGACATGCAAATTACCGATTTATATACCCCTGCGAACTCTACGTTACAGGAAAGACTGGATTTACCCGGAGCTGTGTATGTTTCAGGGATGGTATTTGACACCGACGGTAATTTATGGATAGGAAATCCTTTTGCGCAGTACCCGCTGAGTGTACGGACACCATCAGGAGCCTGGTACTCATTTAATTTAGGCGGAGAAGTTGCCGGAAAGCTGGTTACCCATATTGCAATTGATCAGCAAAACAACAAATGGATGCTGGTAAACAATGTGGGTGTGGTAATATTTAACGATAATGGCACTTTAAACAATCCCAACGACGATACCTACCGGGTATTAACAACCCAGGCCGGCAATGGTGGATTGCCCGGTTCCAGTTTAAAAAGTATCCTGATAGACCTTGATGGCGAGATATGGCTGGGAACCGAAACCGGAGTGGTAGTGTTTTTCAGTCCGGCAGGAATTCTGGAAGGCAATGCGGTTGACGCACAACAGATATTACTGGAACAAGACGGCAACATTCAGGTACTACTGGAAACCGAGACCGTAACCGCAATGGCCGTTGACGGTGCAAATCGCAAATGGCTGGGCACACAAAGCGGAGGAGTATTTTTAATGAGTGCTGACGGAACAAAACAAATTGAGTCGTTCAATACCGACAATTCTCCGCTGTTCAGCAATAATATTCAAGACATTGCATGGGATGAAAAAACAGGTGTTGTTTATTTTGCCACACAGAATGGTTTACTGGCCTATAAAAGCGATGCTACAAAAGCCGACGCATACTTTACCAACGTTTATGCTTATCCCAATCCGGTAAAACCGGACTTTACCGGCAATATCGGTATAAAAGGGCTGGCGCGCGATTCCTATGTAAAAATTACAGATGTGGCCGGCAATCTGGTGTACGAAACACGTTCCGTTGGCGGATTAGCAACCTGGGATGGGAAAAAATTCACAGGAGAAAAAGTAAGCACCGGTGTGTACCTTATACTTGCCACCGATGCCGAAGGAAAAGAAGGCATTGCCACAAAAATTCTTGTGGTAAACGAATGAACTGTCAGTTTTCCGGTCGGTTGCTAACTACTACCCGCTACGGTGACAACAGCCTGATACTTCGTTTTTATTCGGCTGAATATGGTATTTGCAGTTTTATGTACCGAAATCCGGTTAAAAAAGCCGGAAAATCCAACCTTCCCCGCTATCCTTTGTTCCTGTATGAACTCAATACACCGCAACCCGACGGAAATTTAAAAGTACTGCGCAGCATTCAGTTAACGCAAAACACCTTTGATGTACCCAACGCGATTCAATGTGGTGTAGGCACTTTTATTGCCGAGCTGGTTTGGCGGACACAGCAGCATGCTCCTGCCGATTCTTCATTATTCCGGCTGCTAAACCAAACGGCAGAACAAATTTACGACAAACCTTTTCATGCCGATGTGCATTTGCATTTCGTAAAAAAGATGGCCCATATTATGGGCATTTCACCTCAGCCGGGAAATGGAAGTTATTTTGACCTGCGCGAAGCTTGCTTTCAAAATGAACAACCCCCGCATCACGATTTTTTAGACGCCGATGATGTTGAAACCTTTAGACAGGCATTAATGGTGAATGCTGGTGATAACACATTCAAATCGGGCGCTGAACGGTTTCGTGCCGTACAACTCTGGCTTCGTTTCTTCAGAACCCATGTTCCGGAATTTGGCGAAATGCGTTCACCTGAAGTACTCAAAGAATTGTTTATTTAACAATTTTGTTACATTTAACCTATGAGAACAGCAAAAATACTGCTTTATACAATTGTATTTGTGTGCATTAATGTATTTCATCCTTCGGCCAATGCACAAATTGCCCGAAAGAACATATCACCTGAAACCTACAACATCTGGAATGAAATAAGTTACCGCAAAATTTCGGACCACGGAAAATGGGTTACGTATCAAAAAGGTCCGCAACAAGGAGATGAATATCTTATGATTTACAATAACGAAACAGGGACTACCGATTCTATTTTACGCGGTTATGCCGCTGCACATTCTTCAACAGGGAATTTTATTGCTTTCAGAATAAAACCGGAACATGAAAAAGTAAGAAAATTAAAAATTGCAGGTAAAAAGGAAGACCAGTTACCTAAAGACTCTGTGGGTATTTACCATTTTACAGAAAAAAAAATAGAGAAATACGCAAAACTAAAGCGAATAAATGTTTGTGAAGAATGCACCTGGGTAACCCTATTGCTAGAAGAAAAACCGGAAGAGGCTTCAAAAAATAAATCAGGGAAAAAAAAGTCGAATAATAAATCGTCATCAAATAAAAAGAGTAAAAAAGATACGGGAAAAGGTAATTTTCTGCGCATTTACCATCCTGCCGATGGAAAAAAGACAGACTACGAAAATGTTATTGAAGCTGTTTTAAGTTGTGAATCTTCAAGAATAGCCTTTGTAACACATAGTGTCGAAAAGAAAACCAAGAAAGAAAAATACAATGTAAACATACTGAATCCGGTAACCGGGGTTAAAAAAACAATCGCTTCCTACGATTTTGAAATAAAACAACTGAATATAAGCTCCAAAAAAGGAACATTGACATATCTTGCTACGGCTGATACCAGTAAAAATAAGGCTTATACCCTCTATGTTCATAGCAATCCGGGAGAGAGTAAAGAAGAGCTTACCATTATTGATTCTGTTACAACCGGTCTACCCGCAGGTTATTCTCCGTCTGAAAACGGCTCAATAAGTTTTTCAAAGGACGAGAATAAGGTATTTTTCGGAATAGCCCCAAAACCCGTTACCCCGCCAAAAGATACTTTACCGGAATCAGAGAAGCCGAAACTGGACATCTGGAGCTGGCACGACGACCGCATTCAGTCTGAACAAATATCTACAGCAAGCCGCGATAAAAAGAAAACTTTTAAGACTGTTTTGAATTTGCATGACAAATCTTTACTTCCCCTTGAGAATGACACCCTTGAATCGGCACGCGTGCTATTAAAGGGCAATAGTAATCTTGCTTTGGGCACCACCGATATCCCCTATCGTATTGAACGAACCTGGACCTATCCATGGAAAGAAGATTACTACATGATTGATATCACCACCGGGAAACGCGAATTGATACTGCAGGGCCACGCATTCAATGCCCGCATTAGTCCTGCAGGGAAGTACCTTATTTGGTATGATGCCAGCGACAGCACCTGGTACGGTAAAAGAAGCACCGATACAGGCAATGCACGGGGCGTAGCCATTTCAAAAAACATTAAGGGAAGTACCGCGCAATGGCACAACGGTTCACCAGCACTACCTGAGCCTCACGGAATTGAAGGCTGGACTAAGGATGAGGAATGGGTAATTATCAGAACAGAATTCGACCTCTGGGCGTGTCATCCCACCGCAGCAAAGGAATGTTACAACCTTACACACGGCATGGGATTAAAAGACAGCATAAGGTTTACCATAATAAGTACCGATTACGAAAAAGAATACATAAATACAGACAGCACCCTTTTATTGCATGGTTTTCATCACGGCAATAAAGATGAAGGAGTATATGAATGGAAGCCCGAAAACAAATATTTGAATGAATTATTAAAATCTAATCACCGCATTTCCGGGTTCACCGCTTCTAAAAAAGGAGAAAACATTATTTTTCAAAAAAGCAATTACTACGAATATCCCGATGTTTGGCAATCGAACAAATCCTTTACCGATTTGAGGAAATTAAGCAAAGCCAATCCACAGCAGAATGAATATGCCTGGGGCAGTGTACGACCTGTGGAATGGAAGTCGAACGACGGATTAAAACACAGCGGTTTGTTATACTTACCGGATATGCCCCAAATACCCGAAACGACAATGGTTGATTACCGGATGAAATATCCTATGATAGTGTACTATTATGAGGATTACCGCGATAATCTGCACAACCATTATCCACCCCGCCCTACAGCAAGTATTGTCCACCCCACGGAATATGTAAGTAACGGTTATGTTATTTTTATTCCTGATATCTATTATGTTGACCCCGGAAGTCCCGGAAAGAGTGCCTATAGAAGTATCATGAGCGGTACCGATTATATTCTGAAGACCTATCCTTATCTTGTTGACAGCACCCGAATGGGACTGCAGGGGCAGAGCTGGGGCGGTTATCAGACTGCGTTTATGATAACCCAAACCGGAAGATTCAGGGCTGCCATGGCCGGTGCTCCGGTATCCAACATGACGTCGGCTTATGGCGGTATCCGTTGGGGAAGCGGACTCAGCAGAATGTTTCAATATGAAAAGGGGCAAAGCCGGATTGGAGTAACGCTTTGGGATTCACTTGGGCTTTATATAGAAAATTCACCCTTGTTTCATCTGCCCAAGGTATCCACACCTTTATTGATTATGCATAACGACGAAGACGATGCCGTTCCCTGGTATCAGGGCATTGAAATGTACATGGGGCTGCGCAGACTGCAAAAACCGGTGTGGATGTTAACCTATAATAACGACAAGCACAACCTTATGCGCAGGGCCAACCGGGTTGATTTAAGCATACGCATGATGCAGTTTTTTAATCATTATCTTAAAAAGGAGCCTATGCCCCGATGGATGGATGAAGGCCTGCCGGCAATTAAGAAAGGTGAGGAATTGAGATACGAAGTAGAAGGCAAATAGCAGGCAGGGTTTCTTGCCCCCTGCTCTATTCTACTACTATTTTGCGAATTACCGATGATTCTGACAATTGTACTTCCACAAAGTATACCCCTGCAGCAAACGTGTTAACAGAAATACCGGTTTCGGTTTGGCCTGTAACCCGCTTTTGTAATATTTGCCGGCCATAAACATCTGTTATTTTAATTCCGGTAATTAAAGTATTCTCTGCATTAATTCTCAGTTCTGTTCCTGCCACCACAGGATTAGGATAAACACTCACTTTGACGCCGGAAGCCTCAACAATTCCGTTACTGCTGTATGAACACAAACTACCCCGGCGCTGGGTGTCATATTGAAACATTTTCCATTCATTTCCGGGCGTAGCAGGCTGCGACGTGCTTAACGCATACCCGCGTCCATAATTCACGCTGAAATTAGGATATTCAGTATAGCCGCCTACTACAAATACATCAAGAAATCCGTCCTGATCCATATCTCCTATTACAGGTGCATGGTCAATCTCGAAAACATTGCCATAATGAGATTGCAAATCAACCGACCACAGCTGGCTTCCATTTATTCCGTTCAGTGCCATTACTTCACCGTTGCTGGTACCAAAAACCGGATCTGGTTTTGTGTCGTTATTCATATCTACCAAGGCCACGCCTCTGAAAGCGGTGCTTATGCCCGACAGGTCGTAATTCCATAACAGAGTTCCGTCGTGGTTCAAAGCAATGATGCGATAGTATGAACAAAACACAATTTCGCACAATCCGTCACCGTCAATATCACCTATAGAGGCCGGAGATCCAACATATGCACCGGCATAATAGCTCCACTTCAGGGTTCCGTCGCTATTCAGACAACTCAATGTTCCGCTGTAATCTCCAATCACCAGTTCCGGGGTTCCGTTATTATCCAAATCTGCTACCGCAGTACCGTGGTACACAACATCGGTGAGCGGATAACTCCACATCAGCGAATTATCGGCTCCGTTATATGCATACACAGCGTCTTGATTGCTAAAATGCCAGGTAGCCACCACAAAATCCATTTGTCCGTTGCCGTCCAAATCTACTGTAGTAGGAGCGGTTTGTATCCAGGAATTAGCATCTACAAAAAAGTGCCAGTTCTGTGCGCCGGTTTGGGCATTTAAACTTCTTACCGAACCTCCAAATTCGCCATGCATCACATCAGGTACCCCGTCCTGATTCAAATCGGCAATTACGGGGGGCGAATCGGAACCGGAAGTATTCGCGGCCCATTTCACCGTACCGTCCGCTCCGTTAAAACAAAAAGTTTTTGGGTTACATGAGCTGGGCACAATCACCTCCTTGCTGCCATCGGCATCCACATCGTATATCAGCATGGCAACATCATTGCACCCTTCACCCGAACCCGCGGCATTGAACTTCCAAAGCAACGAACCATCATTACCATTTAAGGCATAAACCATGCTGTCGTTGCGGTAACATCCAAAAACTACGTCCCGGTTACCATCACCATTCAGGTCTTCCATTGCCGATTGCCCAAACGAAGAATCATCCGTATCGAACCACCATTTTATGGTTGGCGTCTGTGCTTGGGCCACAACACTGGATATTGCAATTCCCATTAACAATATCTTTCTCATATACAATATATTAAAACTACAAATTCCAACAATATGCTTCTAAAACACAATAAATTTACTCAATATTACGAACAGTGATAGAAGTAATTAAAAATAATTCTGGCACGATAAACAATTGAGCTTATGTTTCTATGCACCACCTCAATCTCGCCATACGAATTATCAATTTAACATGAACCCGCCGGCGAACAAATTAATGGTCCGGTATTTTGCTTACAATGATGAAATGAATGATTGATTCACTACCTGATATTGGACGCAAACCTATTTACTGTGGGGTGTCAGCAATATTGAATGCTTTTATTGGGTTGTTGCTAATTCATATTGTTTTAATAACGAAGTCCATTTTGCAACCCGGGTATTATCGGTGGTGGTAAATTCCATATCGCCGTTATACACTACCATACTGCTTTTGATGTTAGCGTAGTTCTTAATTTTTTTGAGGTTGTCCGCAAAATCATTGGAAAATGTTTGAGCCGATTTAATTTCTATTGGCAAAAAGTCCTTTCCTTTGTCAATAATTAAATCTACTTCCACGCCATTGCTATCCCGCCAATAATAAAAGTTCTGCCCCAACTGTCTATTAGCATTGATTTTCATACATTCAATAATGATGTAGTTTTCAACCAAACCGCCGTAAAAATGCGACAATGGCAATTCATCGATATTGCGAATGGATAACAGAGAACAAGCCAACCCTGTATCCAAAAAATACAATTTAGGGGCTTTTACAAGGCGCTTATTGAAGTTCTTGTAAAAAGGTTGCAACAATTTTATCACATAGGATTGCTCTAATATTGAAAACCACGACTGCACGGTTTTTACATCAATTCCGCAATCGTTGCTAATGGCAGAAAGATTGATTTGTTGCCCGATACGCCCTGCACAAATTTTCAAGAACCTAATAAACAATGATGTATTTTCAATACTCTTGAGCTGCCGCACATCTCTTTCAACATAAGTTTTGATGTACGACGGATACCATAATTCGGGTTTGCGGTTTTTCTGGTAAATTTCGGGATAGGAACCTTTAAAAACGAGTTCGTTCAATAAATAATCCTTTCCCGTAGTGGTAATTTCACAATAGCTTAAGGGGTATAAATCCAAAAGGCCCAACCGCCCTGCTAAAGTTTGGCTCACGTTTTCCTGCAACAAAATGTTGTTACTTCCGGTAAGGATAAACAAACCATCTTTTTCGGTACGATCCAAAATTTCCTGCAAATAGCTAAAAAGTGTCGGTACACGCTGTATTTCATCTAGAACAGCTCCGTTTGGAAAACGATTTAAAAATGCACGTGCATCGGTTTCTGCCAGTAGCATTTCATCAGGATTTTCCAATGAAACATAAGGTTTATCAGGAAAAGTTTGCTTTGTTAAAGTAGTTTTACCCGATTGACGCGGCCCCACCAACAATACCGATCGAAATTCGTTAGCGTATTGTGTTAATACTCTATTTAATTCCCTGTTTAGCATCAAAATTTTTATGCAAATATAGGAATTGATTGGAGAATCTGCATAAAAATAGAATGTTTTTTGACGAAAACCAAAGGCCACTAATGTCCCTTCGTTCAAATCAATGGCCTTTTTCCGCCAACCAGCTGATGCCATTTGAAATACAGAACACAGGTAATACCCTGCACCCGCATACTCTCATCAATAAATTTGCCCAAATCGAACTCCTGATGAATGGTCGCAATTTGGGTTGATGCGATTTTTAGTTCTTTAACATGGCATAAAGCGAATCTTTTAAATGAACACGCTTTGCTCTTAGCTCTGTTAAATGCTCATCAGTTGTTGCCATTGCTCCACTTTCATAACTGTGAATCTGGTGATCCACTTCGTGGTATTCGTCAAATTGTTTTCTGAAATGATTATCCGTTGTTTTCAATTCATGGATTTTATCTCTCATCTCAGGAAATTCGTGTAATAAATCGTGTTTTTGCATGGCAATTATTTTTAAATATCGCCAAATTTAAGAAGACAGTATACGACCTGAAAGAACAAAAATCATTTTTAAATCTGCTAAATGTCATATTCCGTTTACGCCTAAAATGTCCACAGTAAAACAGGCCGTTTGGTGCTGGTAGAAACCGTGCGGCGACAAATTGCACTGCC
>CAZDUI010000060.1:0-10437 GCA_964508605.1 uncultured Weeksellaceae bacterium
TGGGATGAAAACTACCTCTTAAAAATCTTAGGTTTTTAAATGCGTTTGCCCTGAATGAAAACTAGTTTTTACTCATCCCCTCAGCGAATAATTATATCTTTGCCGCATGATAAACGCAGAGCACATAAAGGAGCTCCAGGAGCGGCAGTTAGCCCTCAGGAGGTATCTTTGACGTCGATAATAGACTGATACAGATAAAGGAAGAAGAGTTAAGGACCCAGGATCCAAAGTTCTGGGATCAGCCTGATGAGGCTGAGAAAGTAATGAAAAAAATCCGAACCCTAAAAAGCTGGACCGAAGCATATGTTAAGGTGGAGGCCGCGGTAGAAGATTTAAGGGTAATTTTTGATTTTTACAAGGAGAAGGAAGCGTCTGAGCAAGATGTGGAAGACCAGTATAATCTTTCACTGAAGCAATTAGAGGAGGTTGAATTCCGCAATATGCTTAGTGCGGAAGAGGACAGTTTAACTGCTGTTTTACAGGTTACCGCAGGAGCAGGGGGCACCGAGAGTTGCGACTGGGCGAGTATGTTGTACCGAATGTACCTGATGTGGGCTGAAAAACACGGCTGTAAAGTGAAAGAAATTGATTTTCAAGACGGTGATGTTGCTGGTATTAAGCAGGCTACCATTGAAATTGATGGAGACTTTGCTTATGGGTATTTAAAGGGAGAAAACGGTGTTCACCGTTTGGTGCGCATCTCACCTTTTGATTCCAACGCAAAAAGACACACTTCCTTCGCTTCGGTATATGTGTACCCTTTGGTAGACGATAGTATTGAAATAGACATAAATCCCGCTGATATAGAATTTGAAACCTTCCGTGCGGGTGGAGCAGGCGGACAGAATGTGAACAAGGTAGAAACTGCGGTTCGCCTGTATCATAAGCCTACCGGCATTGTTATAAAAAACCAGGAGAGCAGGTCGCAGTTACAGAATAAGGAAAATGCCATGCGATTGCTGAAGTCGCAATTGTTTGAAATTGAGATGCGAAAAAGAAACGAAGCGAGAGCTGTTATTGAAGGAAATAAGAAAAAAATTGAATGGGGTTCGCAAATAAGAAGTTATGTGTTTCATCCTTATAAAATGGTAAAGGACTTACGTACAGATTGCGAAACAAGTAATGTACAGGCCGTTATGGATGGTGAGCTGGATGAATTTATAAAAGCTTACCTGATGGAATTTGGGGGAAACGCAAATAAGAATAGTTAGAAACAGTAGGTTTCAATCATTAGAGGTAACCACGGGAATTTTGTTTCTTTGCGGTACCGGTAAGTATATTGTTGCCGCTTTTGTGTAGAATATGTGGTTTAAAGTATCTCAGATTATATTAAGAAACAGGGTTCTGATCCTTACTGTTATTGGTGTACTTACCATTTTCTTTGGTTACTTTGCTTTTACAGCAGTTCATCCTGATACCAAATTTGCCAATATGTTGCCTGAATCGGTTCCGGAAAGAGCCGACCACTTGTATTTGCAGCAGACTTTTGGTGAGGACGGAAATATTGTAGTGATTGGGGTAGAAGACATTGACTTGTTCAAGTATGAAAATTTTGTTGCATGGTGGAAACTGGGTAAGAGTATTCGCAGTATCAAAGGAATAGATAGTGTTTTTTCGGTTGCATCCATGTACTCGCTTGAAGCTGACCATCAGGAAGAAAAGCTACTTCTGAAACCTGTTTCGGCCGAATTGCCAAAGAATCAGCAAGAGGTTGACAGTATCCGTAAGAAGGTATTGAGCATGCCTTTTTATGCGGATTTGTTATATAAAACCAAAGGGAACATCAGCTTGATGATGATTACCGTCAATGCTGAAAAGTTCAATTCTCTGGATCGTGGAACCTTAATATATGATATTCAGGATTCTGTTGCAAAATATTCAGAGAATCTGGGAAAAATAAGATACAGCGGCCTGCCATTCATTCGTGAAGTAATTGCAAAAAAGATTCAGGCGGAGCTGGGTGTTTTTGTGGGGCTTGCCTTGCTGGTAACCGCCATTATTCTGTATCTGTTTTTCAGGTCTTTCCGCGTAGTGGCAGCCTGCCTTTTGGTGGTAGGTATTGGTGTTATTTTTACCCTGGGCACTGCAGGTATTTTAAATTATCCGCTAAGTATGTTAATGAGCGTGATTCCGCCGGTAATTATTGTAATTGGTATTCCTAATTGTATATTCCTGTTAAACAAGTATCACGGGGAATATTCACGCCATGGCAACAAAATCAAGGCATTGTCAAGAATCATTCAAAAAATTGGTAATGCAACCTTTTTAACAAATACCACCACGGCACTTGGATTTGCTACGTTTATCTTTACCAGTAGCGATAAATTGCAGCAATTTGGCATCGTTGCGAGTATTAATATTATGCTGCTATTTCTTGTTTCGCTTTGCATCATTCCTATTATTTTCAGTTTTTTAAATCCCCCGGCAGACAAGCATCTTAAACATCTTGAGAATAAGTTTATTATGTTGATAGTTTCAAAACTGGAGAGGTTGGTTACTTCTTACAGAAGTTACGTTTATCTGGTGGTACTGGTTGTAGTTGGAGTATCAGTTTATGGTATGAGTTTGATGGTAACAACAGGTAATATGGCCAGCGATTTGCCAAAAGGTGATCCGCTGCTTGAAGATTTGAAGCATTTTGAAGAACATTTTGGTGGTGTGATGCCTTTTGAGATTCTGGTGGATACACGCAGGAAAGGAGGCGCTACCGATAAGGTATTGCTGATGCGCCTGGAAAGACTTCAGAAATTTTTAAATAATTATAAGTTAGATGATAAAGTTATATTCTCAAGGGCCTTATGCGTAGCCGATGCGGTAAAATTTGCAAATCAGGCATTGAACGACGGAGACACTGCTTATTATAATTTAAATATGGGCGGAAGGGAACGCCTGAAGCTAAAAAAGTATATTGAAAATTCAACGGAAGGAACCAATGTATCCAATAATTTTATTGATACTACCGGCAGAATAACACGGTTTTCTGTTCAGATAGCAGATATAGGTTCGCTGGAAATGGAAAAAGTTACTCAAACCATGCAAACGGTTGTGGACACTATTCTGAATCCGGATAAGGCACAAGTAGATTCATTATTGCGACGGTATAAAAACGCCACAATTGAAACCCGTGATGCTGCTGCTGAAGCAATATATATGTATGACGGTGACATAAGGTACCGCCTTGAAGAAATGTATATTGCCGGAGACACCGCTTTGGGACGCAGGTTCGCTGAGCAAGAGAACTTAATTTATCAATATCATTCTGTTACAGGGTTTGATGATAGTCTCTATAAGGTAATAGATGAGCGTACTTATAACTTCAAAATAACCGGCACCAGTGTAGTTCTTGCCCGTAGTACGTCTTATATGGTGGATAATCTGGTGGTAAGTCTTTCAATTGCTATTGTTATCATCAGCATCATTATGTCTTTGTTGTTCCGTAGCTGGAAAATGGTCATTGTATCGTTGATACCCAATTTTGTTCCTCTTTTGTTTACTGCAGGCATTATGGGCTTTTTGGGTATTCCTATTAAACCGAGCACCATGCTGGTATTTAGTATTGCTTTTGGAATCTCGGTGGACGATACCATCCATTATCTGGCCAAGTACCGGCAGGAGTTACGCCACAAAGTATGGGACATCAGGGGAAGTGCATTGATTTCCTTGCGGGAGTCCGGATCTAGTATGATATACACTTCTGTTGTACTATTCTTTGGCTTCAGTATATTTATGTTCAGTAGTTTTGGTGGCACAGTGGCTCTGGGTTTATTGGTTTCATTAACCCTGCTTATAGCAATGATTACAAATTTGTTGTTGTTGCCTTCATTGTTGCTGTCGTTACATAAACTGGTTACAACCCGTGCTTTTAATAAACCCTATATAGAGATTTACGAAGAAAATGAGGAGGATGAAACGGAGGGAGAAGCAGAAAATAAAAGTCATACTTAGTAAAAAAACCAAAAGATGAAAGGAATTATTCTTGCCGGTGGATCCGGAACCCGTTTGTATCCGCTAACAATGGCGGTTAGCAAGCAAATGATGCCTGTGTACGACAAGCCTATGATTTATTATCCGTTAAGTACGTTAATGGAAGCCGGTATCAAAGATGTTTTAATAATAAGCACACCCCAGGATTTGCCAAATTTTGAGCGTCTACTGGGCGATGGTTCAAGACTGGGTTGCAACTTCAATTATGCCGTTCAACATGTTCCCAATGGACTGGCGCAGGCATTTGTTATTGGAGAATCATTTATTAACGGGGCTCCTGCTTCCTTAATTTTAGGAGACAACATATTTTACGGAAGCGGACTTGCCGAAAATTTAAAGCAGTGTTACAGCCCTGAGGGAGGAATTGTATTTGCATACCATGTTTCAGACCCCGAGCGTTACGGCGTGGTAGAATTTGACCAGGATAAAAAAGCCATAAGTATTGAAGAAAAGCCGGTGAAACCCAAATCAAATTTTGCAGTTCCCGGTTTGTATTTTTACGATAAACATGTTGTGGAGATTGCTAAGAACCTTAAGCCCAGTGCACGTGGCGAGTACGAAATTACCGATGTTAATGCCGAGTATCTGCGCCAAGGTAAATTGCGCGTAAGTATCCTTGATAAGGGTACCGCATGGCTGGACACAGGTACGTTCACTTCCTTAATGCAGGCGGGACAGTTTGTTCAGGTTATTGAAGAACGGCAGGGCTTGAAGATTGGATGTATTGAAGAGGTAGCTTTCCGCAATGGATTTATTTCGGCTGCAAAGCTTGAGGAAATTGCACAGCCATTGTTAAAAAGCGGATATGGTCAGTATCTGGTTAATTTGCTGCGCTGAAGGTGATGATTGCGCGATATACCGAGTTGATTGAACATGAAATCAGGACTCTGAATTTACCATCGAAGCCTGATAATCTGTACCGCCCCATTGGCTATTTTTTGGGATTGGGTGGAAAGCGCATGCGTCCGGTAATGTGTTTAATGGCTGCCGAAATGCATGGCAAAATGGAGGATGCCATAGGAGCGGCTATGGGTATAGAACTGTTTCATAATTTCACGCTGATTCATGATGATATTATGGACGATGCGCCTTTGCGGCGCAACATGCCTACCATTCACAGTAAATGGAATCGTGATATTGCCATTCTTAGCGGAGATACAACTTTTGTGCTGGCTATACAACAGATTTTACGCTCGAAAACTGAATTTTTACCGCAATTGTTGGAGGTGTTTTTGAAAACTGCTGCCGAAGTTTGTGAGGGTCAGCAAATGGATATGGATTTTCAGATGAAGGAGAAAATTACGGCAGGCGAGTATCTTGAAATGATACGTCTGAAAACAGCCGTTCTACTGGGTTGCAGCATGAAAATGGGAGCCATTGCCGCAGGAGCACCTGAGGAAGAAGCTGTGAAGTGTTATAACTTTGGTGAATCTCTGGGACTTGCTTTTCAAATGCGCGACGACTATCTGGATTTATTCGGAAATCCTGAAAAATTTGGAAAAACTCCCGGTGGCGATATTCTCGCCGGTAAAAAAACGCTCATGATAATCCACGCGTTTCAGAATTGTAATCCAAAAGATGCTGAAATTCTGAAAGCCGCTTTGTATGATAAATCAATGCCTGATGAACGAAGGATTGAAAATGCAAAAATTATAATTAAGGACTGTGGTTCAGATGTGTATTTGCTTCATGAAATAGATAAAAATGTTGAAACCACATTTAGGGTACTCAATGAAATAAATGCAGATAACAAGGTTTTTGAAAACCTGCGTGCATTAACCCATCAGTTACTTACCCGTGAGGCCTGAGAAATCAAGTTGTTTACCACTTTAGCCTGTCTGAAGTAACCCATTCATCCCAGGCTCTGTCATAACCCGTATATGTTACCAGATATTTTCCGTTGTTTTCATCCAACACAATACCGGGATACCAGTTGCCATACCATTCAATTTTTACATTGATTTCGTTGCCGGTACGAATTCGGTCGTACATTACCCATTCATTCCACGTGTCGTCGTATCCGTTGTACTGTATAAACATGAAGTCTCCTATGGTTTGCTTAACAACAGCTTCATACCAGTCTTTTTCCCATAATACTTTAATTTTTGTACCTTCTGCATGACTGAGTACTGGAATTATCTGTACTTTTTTCGGAATCGTCTTTTCTCTTTGTTTGTCTGAATAGTTGTAGTATTCAATTTCCAGCTCTTCCGTACCCGATGCTGTTACCCTGGCAACTTTCCAGTTGCCTGCATTCAGTACATTCACATATTGTCCTCTTAACACTCCGCTTCCCCTTTCACTTTTGCCTTTATCGGCAGCAGCATGAAAGGTAATTTTGGTGTCGTCAGGTCCCAGACATACATAACCGTTTTTTTGATGTTCCCTGAATTTCATGGCATCGGCAATGCTGTTATTCACTTCGGCCAGCGTTATTACTTCATCATCATCCAGGTCGCAAAGGTCGTCACCGCGCAAGGCATCCAGTATGGTTTGCGTAAATGTCCAGTTGCCGGTGGATACGTTGGATGAGGTTGCGGAAGTTAATACCAGCACTTCCACTCCGGGACTAGCATTTCTAATTTTTCCTGCCTGACTTAATAAAGATCCTGAATAACAGCAGTCGGCAAGCAGAATAATTCTTTTTCCCTTGAAAAAAACTGCAACGGCCTTTGAAATCAGCTCTACATCAAACCAGGTATCGGTTTTTGCTCCCATGTCGTAATTGCACAAATAATGCGTGGTTTTTCCTTTGGTTCCATGCCCCGCATAGTAAAAAATGAAGGTTCCATCGATACCGCACGCTTTCATGCCGTTTTCTATGGAACTTTTCATGGCAGCAAGCGTCGCCTGCTCATCAAGCATCAGGGTCATTTGATTTTTATCAATCCCCATTTCAATAAAACGGTTGTATAACTCCAAATCTTTGCGATTCCTGTCGCTGAAAGAAGCAAGCTCGGGACTTTGCCACTTCAATACACCGGCAATAACAACATGTGTTTTTTCCGCGTCAAATAGTGGCTGAATCGTCTCTTTTCTCTCAGCCGATACGTTCTGTCTCTGTGCAAGACATCCGCTAACAGTAGTGGTTAGTAATAAAAAGAAAATGAAACGGATGGTTGTCATTTGATGGTTTTTTGTAAAAGTAGGAAATTTTTAACTGTATTCATTATGAATCAAATAAAAAGGACAACTCCGGGTTGTCCTTTACAATTCATTCCGTATTTGTTATGGTTTTCTCCGGTATATCACCCCATTGCATCGGGAATCTAGTCCAATTAGTATTTGGTTTCCTTTACCTCTCCGGTCTCGGAATAAAATTTCCAGGTACCCGATTCTTTACCTTCAACCACGGCACCTTCCATTTTAATTTTTCCGGTTTCGTAATACTCTTTGTAGGTTGGGCAGTTTTCTACGCCATCAGTATAGGCCGATGCGTATTTTAATTTACCATTATCATAATAAGCTTTAACCGTTCCGTGCAACTGTCCCTGATCATTTCTGTTTTCTTCCTTTTCCAGTTTTCCGTTTTCAAAGTAGTGTTTCCATGCGCCTATCATGGTGCCGGCTTTCAACGTTCCTTCACGCTTTTTGCTCCCGTTTTCATGGTAATCGGTATAAGGCCCCGAAGGAACATCGTCAACAAATACCGCAACCAATGAAGGTTTTTTATTGGGGTAATACTGCGTCATTTTTCCGGTTTTAATCCCGTCCTTATGTGTTACCTCTTCTTTTAGTGTACCATCCTCATAATATGACTTGGATAATCCGGATTGTTTGTTGTTTACGTAGGCACTAATCAGTTTGGCCTGACCGTTTTCATAGTATTCTCCGTAGGGCCCGTCAAGGATACCGTTTTTGTAATATTCCCAGTAGGATAAACTGCCATCTTCACGGAACGAATACCACTGCCCGTCTTTTGCATTCGACACCGTGTGCATACCGCTCGATTTCATCTGGCCATTGGGGTACCTGTCTTCCACTTCTTTGATTTGTATTGCATTGGGATCGCCCTTTTGGTCATCGCCTTTATTCAGGTTGATTACCAGTTTAACGCTGTCGCCACCTTCTAAAAATTTCTTAGTCATTGCATCCTTGTCACCGTCACCCATTACCATACTAGTGCTGGGCTTTAGTGATTTAAATTCATCTTTGGTTACCTTTAGTGGGGGCTGTTTCTGAGCCTGGGTTGAGTTTGCAATCAATATTACAATTGCACCGCAAATCAGTAATTTTTTCATGATATTGTTTTAGTTAAGAATTGTAAGGCAAAGTTACCTGTATTTAGGGTACGCCGCTACGTTGTTTTACGTAATTATTAAGTAAGTACATGCATAAGCCAGGTATATGTGTTGTTGGTTGTGTTTTAACACCTGAAATTCCTGCCGGAATTTCGGGTACTCCTATAGATGTTAGCAGCTGCTTTTCTAACTTGCAAACAGTTCTGTAAGCCTAGCATCAAGGTCTCTCCAAAAGATTCCCAGCCTAAGCGAAGTCGTGCTTTCTTTATTTTTAAAAGCATGATCCAACACCTCATAAGCACCATTTTGACAATAACTCTGGGAGGCTGTAATTAGAATTAAAATAATATTTAACGCATTTTGTATTGCTATTGTCATTGTTGCTAACGGTCCAGTATAAGAGCAGTAGCGGATTTCAAGGCGATTACCTTTCCGCCACCACCAAAGTTTATTAAATGCACAGACCTTGATTTTACCACTTCTCCCGCTATTGCTCTTATACAATGTTGGCTGCTGTGCTTCTTTGTTTTTCATTCATTATGTAATTAATTTCTTGTTTGACTTTTGAATACAATCGTCCACCTTTTCAAAATCCTCCTTATTGTCTGCAAGCACCATTAGTATATCCTTTGATTCAATGATAGTTGAGCCACCTGGGCGGATAAATTCTCCATTTCGTTTAATCATAATTATAAAGGCAGATTTAGGAAAATTCAAATCAACAATTTTCTTACCTACTGCGTGAAAATCGGGCAAAACTTCAAATTCCTGTAATGATGATTTTGGAAGGTCTAAAACAAGTTGGTCTAATTCAGTAATTTTTTTTGCTTTTTCGGGTAATGCAACATTAAGCCACTTTGCTACAATTGATAATGTTGTACCCTGAATGAGAACCGAAGTGACAGAAATGAAGAATACTATATTAAAAATCATATTGGCTTTGTCAATACCTGCTAAAAGTGGATAAGTTGCAAATACAATAGGAACGGCTCCTCTTAAACCAACCCAAGAAATGTAAAACCGCCTTCGCAACTTCATCTTAAAAAACACCAAACTGAGAAAAACGCCTATAGGACGGGCAACAATAATTAGGAACAACGAAATTAGAAGTCCAATGCCCATATATGGAAAAACTTGCGAAGGAAAAACAAGCAACCCTAAAGTTAAGAATAGAACAATTTGCATAAGCCAAGCCAAGCCGTCATACATTTTAAGAATGGTTTTCTTATGTATCAAGTCTTGATTGCCTAAATAAACAGCACAAATGTAAATTGAGAGAAAGCCATTGCCACCAACAAAGTCAGTTGCAGCAAATGTGATGAACATTAAAGCAATAACCAACACAGGATAAAGTCCTTCAAAGTCAAGTTTGATTTTGTTAATAATGAATTTGCTCAATTTTCCAAAAGCAAAACCTGCAATTCCCCCTAAAATCATTTGTTGCAGAAACAGAGGTATGATAGACGCAAGGTTTTGGTCTTGGTTGACTACCAAAGTCAAAAACGCAATGGTCAACACATACGCCATTGGGTCGTTACTTCCACTTTCCAATTCTAATGTGGGTCTCAAATTGGTTTTAAGAGCAAGGTTCTTTGACCGAAGAATTGAAAATACTGCTGCCGCATCTGTTGATGAAACTATTGAACCCAACAGCATACTTTCATAAATTGTAAAGTCAGTTACAAACCAAACAAATGTGCCAAGTGATAGTGCTGTCAGTAAAACACCTAAAGTAGACAATGCAAGCCCTACTCGAAGAATTGGTCTTACTGAAGTCCAATTAGTGTCAAGACCGCCTGAAAACAAAATGAAATTCAACGAAACAATACCTATAAATTGAGCAATTTGTGGGTTGTCGAATTGAATACCACCAATGCCGTCAGACCCTGCCAACATTCCGATTGCCAAAAAGAGTAATATTGTGGGAACGCCAAATTTGTATGAAGTCTTGCCTACAATAATGCTTACAAAAAGTAATAGAGAACCAACTAATAATATATTTTCAATTGTTAAATTCATTCTTTTTTATCTCTTAAATCTGTCCGCACAAAGTTACCTTTTCTACTCGGTTTAGTTGTCAAATATTTCTGTTGTTTTTCTGTCTTGTCGAACCGAAAATTGTCCGTTTGCACGATGTCGTTTCTGGGTCGGTTAGCATTGCAACCAACGGCAGACTGTGAATTAACCATCCACCTTCTGCTGTGTAAAACTA
>CAZDUI010000061.1:0-5934 GCA_964508605.1 uncultured Weeksellaceae bacterium
AACGACCTCAGCAACGGCGTATATCAATACGTTTTGGTAGTGGACGGAGAGATTATGGAAAGTAAGAAAATGGTGAAGATGGATTGAACCCACATTAAGCATTAGAAAATCTATTCCGAGCTAAATATCTTTGAATCAGCTAATCTTAAATTTTTTCAACCATAGCTACGGCTATGCTTTTAAAAATTAAAAAGCCTATTCTTTGATATTTAACTCTCATTACGAAGTTCTAATGCGCAATTTGGATTGAGGGAAGCTTACGAAATATAAACACGAAAAAGCCCGGAAAGCCGGGCTTTTAAAATCTACTTATAACCATCCTTTTTTTCTATACCATGCAATTTGCAAACTATATTTCAATTGTTTTTTTTGCAGTTTAACCAATCTTGGCAAATAGTTACCGGTTCGGGTTAGGGTAACATTTTTGTGCGGATACGGCAACGCCGGAATGGGTTTATTCAGGAACGAGCAAAGTTTCTCCCACTTGGCGTCATCCTCAAGATTCAGCACCAATAAATCAGAAGGTCTATCCTTAAAATAGGCCAAAGCATTCGTATTATGTTTGCGGTACACTGCCAAAGTATTTTCGGCATGGTGCACAGGCAGCCCCTTACCTCTGCCGTAGATCCATTCATGCATGGGGTCTCTTAAGGTACCAATATGAGCAGTGACACTTTTAAGCCAATCCTGCTCGTTCCTTAGGGTAAGTATAAATTTACAACCGGGTACCCTTTCATCGATTTTTGGATAAATCAGTGGCCATGGATTGTCCTCAACAGCATCAAACCGCGACAAAACACTCAGTACCGGTTTATAATTATCTTTCAGGATGTAGGGTAACAACTTATAATGGTTCTCGCCTACTTTGTAATTCAGCATCTCAAGGGCTGCCTTCAGCGAACTGGTACCTGTTTTTTGGAACCCTATTCCAATAATTTTTGATTGAACTGTTTGCACCCCTTGAGTAATCCTGTAAAAAGTTGTCAAAAATGCAACTTTTCTGTGACAGACTTAAAAAAAATATGATTGAGAAGGATGTTCCAATAAAAAGTATCATTAATATACAGCCTCTTCTTTTCAGGATTGCAAAAATTCATCCGAACAATTCATACATTCATAAAGAAAAAATTAGCTTTCATAGAATTACATCAGTGCCGTTTTTAAAGGTATAAAACCACTATGTATCTGAAATGAAAACCGATAACCCACACAAGGTATCTTTTAATAAAATGTTTAAAAGATTTGGTATTTTCATCATTTATATTAAATTTGTTTCGTCTTGAAAGACAAAAAAAGGAACACGAAGCAGATAATCCTCAACAATAAATATTCAAAGCATTATTAATCAATACTTTGCTAATCATCAAGGCAATCTGATTCTGTACAACATTAAGTAAGTAGATATGACAGACGATTTTGATCAAAGCGGAAGAGACCGGGATGAGGTATACAGTAAATCTGTGAAAGCGGGAAAGCGTACCTACTTTTTTGATGTAAAGTCAACCCGTGGTAATGATTTGTATATTACAATTACCGAGAGCAAGCGCAAGCAAGGAGCGGACGGGAACTCGGCAGGCTACGAGAAACATAAAATATTTCTTTACAAAGAAGATTTTGAGAAATTTATAGACGGCTTACAGGATGCTGTTGAGAAGATAAATGAACTTAAGGAATCCGGTGCATATCCGGAAACCGAGCAATACAATCGCTCCAACGGAAAATTCAACAACGATTCCTATTCTGATGTCGATTTTGAGAAGCTTTAGCCCCTACTGAAGTAGTTGCGCAAAGTTTATTTCTTAACATATTCCCACCCGCAGGGGATTGATTGATATTTTTTTGTTGGTAAATTTTTCATACAACCTTCATTCTTAAAGAATTTACATCAATTTCAGCGGTTAATAACTTTCAGCGTTCAAACACTCCATTGTTTACAATTCGGGTTGCTATTTCCAAACGGAATACAGATTTTTGCAGACCTTTATCTTGAAGATTTTCGCAATGAATAGTCATATTGAGCAAGGCGGATGTCTTTATTAGTTTACTTATTGATATATAACGATTTAAAATAACATGGGAAGAATTATTGCATTGGCAAATCAAAAGGGCGGCGTTGGTAAGACCACTTCGGCTATCAATCTGGCTGCCAGTTTTGGGGTACTAGAGTATAAAACTCTAATTGTTGATGCCGACCCTCAGGCAAATGCAACATCGGGCACCGGTTTTGAAACAAAGAACATCAAAGCATCTTTATACGATTGCCTGATTAACGAAGTCCATCCGGCAGATTTGATACTCACTACTGCGAATCCCAATTTATATCTTTTGCCATCGCATGTAGATCTTGTTGGTGCTGAACTGGAAATGATAGGTTTACCCAACAGGGAGTTCATGATGAAATCGGTACTGGATAAGATTAAAGATGACTTCGATTTTATATTAATAGATTGCTCACCCTCTTTGGGATTACTTACCGTGAATGCACTTTCCGCTGCCGACTCGGTTATTGTTCCAGTACAATGTGAGTACTTTGCGTTGGAGGGATTGGGCAAGTTACTGAATACTATTAAAATTGTTCAAAGTCGTTTAAACACTTCATTGAGTATTGAGGGCATATTATTAACCATGTATGATACGCGTCTACGTCTTGCCAACGATGTTGTAAGTCAGGTTAAAACTCATTTCAGCGATTTGGTGTTCGATACTATTGTACACCGCAACACCAAGTTGGGAGAAGCCCCCAGTTTTGGAGAGACTATTATTATGCATGATGCGGCCAGTAAGGGTTCCATTAACTATTTGAATCTTGCCCGTGAGATATTACAGAAGAATGAAATGACGCGCCTTACTGAAGCAGAAAAACTGATAGACTTGTGATGGTAAAAAAAGCAGGACTGGGAAGAGGGCTAGGCGCCATCCTACAGGGAAATGACACAATAGGAGAAGGGCTTCAAAACAGTTCTCCACAGCCCTTAAGTGGTGTCAATGAGATTGATATTGAATTAATTACCGTAAATCCAAATCAACCAAGAACGCACTTTAATGACGAATCTCTTGCTGAATTGTCCTTATCCATATCCCGTAACGGTATTATACAACCTATAACGCTTCGACTGGTTGGCTCAGGAAAATATCAGATTATATCAGGCGAACGTCGATATCGCGCATCAAAACTTGCCGGGCTAAAAAAAATTCCAGCATATATTCGGAATGCAAACGACGAAACCATGCTTGAACTAGCATTGGTAGAAAACATTCAGCGCGAAGATTTAGATGCCATTGAAATAGCAATTAGTTTTCAAAGATTACTGGAAGAATGCAATTTAACACAGGAAAGTCTGGCCCATCGTGTTGCGAAAAAGCGTTCAACGGTTGCAAATTATTTAAGACTATTGAATCTTCCGGCTGAAATTCAACTTGCTTTGCGCGAGAAAAAAGTAAGTATGGGGCATGCCCGTGCTCTTGCCGGTATTGAGGATGAGAAGTTGTTGAAGAAAATCTTTTTGCAGATTCTTGAAAAAGATCTATCGGTAAGGCAAGTAGAAGAACTGGCACGTGCAGGAAACAAATCAGCACAAAAAAGAATACCTCAGACCAAAACACCCGATTTATCGTTTGAACAACAAAAAATACAGGAAGACATTGAGCATTTACTAGGTACCAATGTTTTAATTCAGAAATCAACAGCCGGAAGTGGTAAAATCGTCATCTCTTATAATTCAGACAGCGATCTTCAGCGCATTGCTGATCTTCTGGGTCTGTAGTACCGGTAATTGTCTGGCACAGTCAGACTCACTGGCACCAACTTCATTGCATTCTCCACGTAAAGCAGCGATATTAAGTACAATACTTCCCGGAGCCGGACAGATCTATAATAAGTCATGGATAAAAGTCCCTATTGTGTATGCTGGATTAGGGAGCGCCGGGTATTTTATCTACCGGAACAATAAATGGTTTAAATCCTATAAAAATGAGTATTTGTACCGGTTAGAAAATGGAGTAAATCAAAACCCTGATTACGATGTCTACAGCGATGACAATCTGCTTACCCTACAAAGTACTTACCGCAGATGGCGTGACCTGAGTGTGGTAATCACTACGGCAATCTATGTGGTTCAGATAGTGGATGCAACCGTAGACGCACATTTTTTTACTTACGATGTAGGTGACGATATCAGTCTTCAATGGTGCCCTACCCTAAATTTGCAGCCCGGGCATAAAAATCCGTTACCGGGAATTTATCTTCGTATGAACATCAGCACTAGAAACTAGGAGCAGACACGGTTCTGAAACTCCTTGAATGAATTTTTCTATTTTTTGGATATCTGATTGCAAACTCAAGTATATGTTTTCCGTTTCCGCCAGGCTCCATGTGCAAAGTCCAAGTTACTTCCCCTGTGCTTTCATTCAAAACAGCTCCGTCCAGGTTTATTTGCTCTATGGTTACCTCACTTTCGTCCGAAACAGGAATTTGATCTACAAGTTCTATTGTTAACGGTACATTATATGAATTACGCACCAATAATTCAAACGAATAGGTATCTCTTCTGTGCGCGCCCAATACCTGCCGTTTACTTTTTTCCTCCGTTTTAATACGTTGAACTTTAATTTGTTTATCTCTTCCTAGCGAGATATCCAAAGTATCTTCAATTTGACCGGTTGAAATAAAAGTTTCACCCACATAAGTATTACCAAGATAAACACTGGCTTTCCCGTCAATAAGATTTAACGCTTCCCATCCGGTAATACGCGCATGCAAAAATGCATCGCTATCCAATTTTGGAATAGCCCTGTAAACGTAACTACCCTGTAATTGATAATCGGTTACTCTAACGGTATAAGGCTTGGCGTCTGAAGGAATAAGAATCATTTTTTGCAATTCAAATTCCACAGCGAGTGCCTGTACTGCAAGATTTTGAAATTTTTGTGATTTATCAGAATGAGGATTCACCTTACCCGTAGTATCATAAACCCCAACATTAGAATACACACGACGTCCAACATCCCAGCGGTCAATTTTAGGACTTTGGTTCGTTAATGAAGGGTCTCCAGTTGACAAACGAATCGGTATTTCCTGCCAATCAATACCGGTATTATTATAAATCTGAGCATTATACCCCAACCGTATAGTACCTCCCACCCCCGGGGTTCGGATATTATATAAAGGCGCCCATCCCGCATGACTGGTCATAAACTGTAACTCTACATTTGCATGATATGATTCCGGCGATTCCAATTCCACTTCTATTGCCATCTTCTTATTGGTGTCCCTGCGCTCAAAGTGAAGAATTCGCTTCTCCAACTGATCTTCCTGCAATTCTCTAACTTTTAATTTCTCATCAACCAACAAAATGTTCCTGGTAATCTCGAGCGTTTTTGTTCGGTGAAATTCTGCAATTTCTGACATTTTATTTTTATCCACAGTTTGTCCTGAAGGCATTTGTCGGTTTGCCTTCAGGAATTCCAATTCAGCCATGTAACCCTGCTTTTGAATATTCAGATCAGTGATTTGCTCCCTAACCTTTGTCAACGAATCTTTCAGGTGACGGTATGCCAGATCGTCATAACCATAAGCGGCATCAGAATAAGCGCGCACATAAAGCACCTCAGCGGTTCCGTCAACAGACAGGTGAATACTGCGCTCTTGTAGATGGGGGCTTAATCCGGTTAAAATAATTCTGTTTCTTCCAGTACGGATATTTGGTTTACAACTGTAGTTCATTGCGGAACCATTCAGGAAGACGGTAACTGACTTTAATTCTGGTTCAATTAGCTGGGCGCCAGCCAAATTAGAGAGGGTGAACGTGTAGATGGGGAGCAGAAGGAGGAGGAGTGGTTTCATAGTGCGTATTACAATTAAGTCTACCTAAAGTTACTAAAAAATTCTGATTCCCCTTAATTGTACCTAATTTAACAAACCGTAAATAGTTTACG